>NZ_JAWJTI010000004.1:0-197816 GCF_032911525.1 Stenotrophomonas veracruzanensis | reverse complement strand
CGGCTGCCAAGCCTACAGGGACGTACTTGCGGCGCCCCCGCACTCCGACACCGCCTCGCCAAAACACGGAATGCCCGCCGTTGCCGTTGCCGTTGCCGTTGCTTCGGCTCGTAGCGAGTGCAGGGCGCAGCCCTGCAAAAACCCCCTACTCCTGCGGATCGCGTGTGATGTGGATGTCAGTCGGGGTCGACAGCGGAATATTCCGCTCCGCCAGTATCTGCAGCAGGCTGAAATACAGATCGCTGCGGGTGGCGTAGACCTGCCGCGGGCTGGCCACGTACGCGAAACTGTTGATGGTGATCTGGCCACCGGCAATGCTGTCGATGTAGACCGTTGGCGCCGGCTGCTTCAGCACGTTGGTGTGCGCGGTGTACGCATCCAGCAGCGCCTGCCGCAGATTGCCGACGTCGGTGCTGGGCGGCACCGCGAACTGGATCTGTATGCGACCTTGGTTGTTGCCCATCGTCATGTTGCGCACGGTCTTGGTGACCAGCTCGGAGTTGGGCACGATCAGGGTCGACTTGTCACCCACCTGGATCTCGGTCGAGCGAAGGCTGATGCGGCGGATGTCGCCCTCCTGATCCCCCAGCTTCACCCAGTCGCCGATCTTCACCGGGCGCTCGGCCAGAAGGATCAGGCCGGAGACGAAGTTCTGGGTGATCACCTGCAGGCCGAAACCAATACCCACCGACAGCGCACTGACCAACAACGCGAGCTTGCTCAGCTGCAGGCCCATGGCCGACAGCGCCCAGATCACCGCGATGATGATGCCCACATAGCGGGCAACCGTACTGACCGAATTGCGTGCGCCCAGGTCCAGTTCTGTCTTGGGCAGATAGGTGTCGGTCAGCCAGCGCTGCACCAGCTGGGTGATCGCCAGACCGGCCAGCAGAACCAGCACCGCCAGCACGATGCGCACCGGCTCCAGCTTGGTTCCGCCTACATCGAATCCAGAGGTAAACAACGACGAGAACCGCTCCACCACCGCGCCGATGTTGCCGAACGGTGCCACCAGCGCCAGCAGCGTGATCAGCACAACGATGGTACGCAGCGCCGCCGACAGCAGCACGCCGGCCTGTTCCAGACGCGACACGCTCAGGCCAGTGCTGAGCAGGATGGTCTGGCCCATCTTGCTGTCCGCGTTGAGCATCCACGTGCTCAGGTCATCAACGAACTTGAACAGCAGTGTCGCTGCCAGCACTACGATGCTGCCGCCGATCAGCTGCTGGTTCACGAACTTGGCGAAATTCAGGTAGCCCAGCAACGTTGCAACGATGGCGGCCACTACTGCGACATTGCCCGCCACGCGTGCCAATACCAGCCAACTGCTGCGGCGCACCGGCGTGGCCGCGCCCACGCCATCGGCCTGCGCCTCCAGCTTGGCCTCGGCTTCGGCGGTCTGCCGGCGATGCAGGCGCGCCAAGGTTACCAGCATGGCCATGATCAGGCCGAGGTAGGTCAGCGCAATCAAGCCGTCCAGCGCCACAGTGGTGACGTCGCTGGTACGCGTGGCCTGATCGAGGGCGACCAGCACCGTGCTCAGCCAGGCCAGCGCGGCCGCGCCCCAAGCGTACTTGCGCAACTTGAGTGCGGCGGTGTCATCCAGGTTCAGCAACCGCCATGACGGGCGCTTGGGCACCAGCATGCAGGCGCTGAGTGCGGCGATGAAGGCGGCGCGGAAGGTTGCAGTCTCCAAGCCGTCGGCCACCACCTGCAGGCGCGGCGCGATGGCATCGATGGCATCCAGCGCCGCCATCAGCACCACAACGGCATAGCCGGGCAACAGCGTGCCCACCAGCAACAGCCACATGGCCAAACCGGAGCGGCGCAGGCGACCGTCCGGCGCACGCTCGGAGGCTGCGAACCCGCGGCCCAGCCGGCGCAGCCACAGCCGAAGCGGGAACATCATCACCAGCGCAGCGATCAGGCCCAGCAATGGTGTGCCCCAGCCATTGGCCCGGACACCAGCGACAAACGTGTCGCGCCCCTGCTCGGCCAACGGCGCGACGCGTGCGATATCGATCGGCAGGCGCTCGGCCACCTTGCTCCACAGTGCAGGCGACAACGGCGAGGCTACCTTCTGGCCCAGCTCCTCGGTCCGTTGCGCGGCGCGTTGCTGGTCGATGTCGGTTGCCAGCTGCTGGGCACGCACGGCACTGGTCTTGGCCTGCGCCACCGACGCGGCCAGGCCGTCGCGCTGCTTGGTGATGGTGCGTCGCTGCGCTGCCAGTTCCGGCGGCTCGGCAGTGCCTTCCGCAGGCGTACCCAGCTGCGCCAGCTGTTCGTCGAGGCGAACCAGCTGTGGCTGCAGCGCCTTTTCCAGCGCCTCAGCATCACGCCGCGCCTGCGAGGCATTCTCGGACAGCATGGCCAGCGTCTCGATGGCCTCTGCATCGCCACGCTTGCGCTCGACCTCCTTCAGTCTCGAATCGATATCCGCCAACTGCTGCTTTGGCGTGGGGTCCTCATCCTGTGCCAGCACCGGCGCGGACAGCAGGAAGGCAGTGCACAGCAGCAGGGCAAGCCAAGGCCCCCGTGCACGGATCGATCGCAGGAAAGAAGACACGCCAGCCACACCGGTTCGCGCGGACCACCGCGCCTGCGCGCGACTATACGGCAGAGACGGTAAAGGGCGGATGGGGGCGCAGAGGACCACACCCACCGCGATGGGAGCTTCGACGGGGTAATGGCGGCGGGGTGATGCCGCTGGGCGGTCACGACTCGGCGATGACGGCCTGGCGATTGCGGCGGGGTGATCGTTGCCGGGCGAATCGACGGGGTAGAGTCGACTGTTAGTCGACTATCGCGCGCAGCGCGGGCTTTGCACAGCGTCCAGCGAAGAGCAGTCGACCAACAGTCGACTCTACCCCGTCGGTTTGCTCCGTCGATTCGCCCGGTCAATTCACCCAGCCCGCGTTCACGCGCGCCCGCACGCCACGCCGGCGAAATCAGTACTTCAGGCGCAGCTCTTCCACGGCCGGCTGCTGCAGCGCGTACCAGTCCTGGAACTCTTCCTCGGTGATCTCATCGGGCGCGTACACCGCCACCGGGTGCCAGTCGTGGTCGGTCGGCAACGGCTGGCGCGGGCCGGCACGCAGGCTGTAGGCCACGCCTTCATAGTCGACCAGGTCATCGACCTGCGGCCACTGTTCGCGTGCGAACGCGGATTCACTCTTCAACAGGATCACCTGGTACATCGGCACCTCCACCTCGGTTGGATCAGGAAAACACGGCGCTGGCTGCAGGATACCGCCACGCCGGTAACAACGGGCGCTCCGCCGGGGCGACGGAACGTTCTGGACACGGCCATCGCCCCGGCTTCACCCGCCCATGGCGAGGCCATCGGCATCGTGGAGGCCCACCCCTGCCACGATCACCGATGACCGACCATCCGCCGCTGAAAACCGTCGCTGACCTCAAGCTGCCCCGCTACCTGGGCACCTGGTACGAGATCGCACGCCTGCCGATGCGCCATGAACCGGAAGGCTGCACCGACGTGTCAGCGCACTACAGCCTGCTCGACAACGGCAACGTGGGCGTCACCAACCGCTGCCGTATGGGCGGCGAGGTCGAGGAAGCCACCGGCGAGGCCTGCGCCATCGACAACGACAGCGCGCGCCTGGAGGTGAGTTTCCTGCCCAAGGGCCTGCGCTGGTTGCCGTTCGCCAAGGGCGACTACTGGGTGATCCAGGTCGCGCCGGACTACAGCGTGTCGCTGGTCGGCAGCCCGGATCGCAAGTACCTGTGGCTGCTGGCCCGCGAACCGCAGCTGGACGCCACCGTGCAGGACCATTATCTGGCCACCGCCCGCCTGCAGGGCTTCGATCTGTCCGAACTGATCCAGACCCCGCACACCGGCCGCCCCACCGCCTGAGCACCGCACGACCATGGACCTGAAGAGTGGCTACCCGTGGTGGGCGGTACGCAATGGATTGATCCACGCCTTCCCACCGTTGGAAAACGACCTGCGCTGCGACGTGCTGGTGGTCGGCGGCGGCATCACCGGTGCGCTGATCGCCGACGAACTGTCCCAGCATGGCCACGACGTCGCCCTGATCGAGCAGCGCGACATCGGCTGGGGCAGCACGGCTGCCAGCACGGCGCTGCTGCAGTACGAAATCGATACCCATCTGCTGGAACTGGCCCAGCGCTACGGCCAGGACGCCGCCGCGCTTGCCTACCGGGCGTGTGCCGAGGCCATCCCGGCCCTGGGAGAGGTCGCTCGCGGGTTGAAGGACGTGGATTTCCAGCGCATGGACAGCCTGTACCTGGCCAGCCGCCATCGCGACGTGCCGCGCCTGATGGCCGAGGGTGAGGCCAGGCGCAGCATCGGCCTGGACGCACGTTGGCTCGGCCCGGAGGCACTGCAGGAGCGCTTCGACGTGGACGCCGGTGGTGCCCTGCTCACGCGCCAGGCGGCGCGGGTCGATCCGTATCGGCTGACCTATGCGCTGCTGCAGCGCCTGCGTCGGCGCGGCGGGCATGTGCATGACCGCACGGTGCTGCACAGCCTCGACGCCACTGCGCGTGGGGTGACCGCCCGTACCGAAGACGGTGCCACCATCCGCGCCCGCCACGTGGTGCTGGCCATGGGCTATGCCAACCAGCGCTGGCTCGATCAGCGGGTTGCGCGCAACCGCAGCAGCTACGCGTTCATTACCGATCCCATCGATGCAGACGTGCTGGGCCGCCTGCAGCGCACGATGGTGTGGGAAAGCGCACGCCCGTACCTGTACCTGCGCGCCACCGGCGAGCGCCGCCTGCTGGTGGGCGGGCTGGACGACGCCGTCGACATCCCCGCCCGCCGCGACCGGCGCGTTCAGGGCAAGGCCGACAAGCTGATGAAACAGCTGCGGCACTGGTTCCCGCGCCTTGATCCGATACCCGCCTTCTCCTGGGCCGGTACCTTCGCCGAAACGGCGGACGGCCTGCCGTTCTTCGGCCCGCACGATCAGTGGGGGCCGCGGGTGCACTTCGCCATGGCCTACGGCGGCAACGGCATCACCTACTCGATGATCGGCGCGAAGCTGCTGCGGGCCGGGATCGAGCGGCGGGCGCATCCGCTGGCGGGGCTGTTCGGGTTCGGGCGGTTGTAGCCTGCAGCCAAGCATGGCCTGGCTCTACCTCGTGCGGGCGCCGACAGGCATCATTCAAGCAGCCCCTGCTAGCGTCGGCCTGTACCGCCGCGTGTTGCGTGGCCACCTGTCCGCTGGAGCGCTGTCATGATCCGCCCCCTGACCCTGCTGCTGTGCCTGGCCCTGCCGGGAACCGTGCTGGCCCAGTCCGCTGCCGGCGCGACCGCGCCACAGGCGACCGGCCTGGATCTGTCGCTGCCGCAGGCACCCATGCGCTATCTGAATGACCCGACCCTGCAGCAGGACCCGCCGGGCACGTACTACGGCGACAAGAGCGGCCCGCGCGTGCACGACGACGCCAAGATCGCCGACGTGACCGACGACAAGGTCAAAGTGTCCGGCAGCTTCACCACCGGCATCGGTTACTCCAAGAACGGCGGCAACAGCCACTACAACGCCGCCACGCTGAACCTGAGCAAGAACTACACCACCGATGAGGGCAAGACCCACGGGGTCAACGTCAACATCCACGTGAGTGAAGGCAAGGGCCCGGGCTTCTTTGGCCCGTATGGCGGCTATTACGGCCGCGGCCCGGGCTGGGATTACCCGCCGCCGTTTGGCTGGTAAGCCCCGCGTCAGGCCTGGGCCGACCAAGGTCGGCCGCTAACGCTGCGTACGCCTGGTAGGTGTCGACCTTGGTCGACACGCTTCTTCCCCGTATGCCGACCAAGGCTGGCACCTACCGGAACGCGAATCAATCCAGCCAGCCATCGCGCTCGCTGTGCAGGATGCGGCCGTCATAACCGCTCAGGCGCACGTCCACCTTCTGGTTGCGGGCATTGCGGGCTTCCAGCGACCACGTCGCACCATCGCGTTCCAGCGAATGGATCTCGCGCAGGCCATGCGCCTGTGCCCGCGCCAGCACCTGCTCGGTGGTCAACAGCGCGCGGCTGCTGTGCTCGTCGAAGATCTCGCCGGTTTTCGGGTCCACGTAAACCTCGCTGAAGCGGCCATCGGCGCGGCTCACGTCGGCCTCCCACAGGCCATCATCGCGTTCGATTTCGTGGATCTGGGTGTAGCCAGCCTTGCGCAGGGTCTGTTCAACCTGGGCCATGCCCAGCGGGGCCGCCTGGGCGGTCGGTGCGATGACCAGCAGGGCAACAGTGGCGAGGGTGAGCGACTTCAACATGGGGGTTCTCCGTTCGTGTTCGTGGCCGGACCATCCCGGCAACGCCACAATGCACCCCGTGGTTAACAGCGCCTTAGCCGCCACTGTTAGCCAGCTGTTAGTCACCCCCGCCACACTCACGCCTGTTCCTACAGCCCGCCCTGTGCACAGATGCTCTCCACCCTGCCCCTGCTGCTGGCCCTGGCCAGCGCCCCGACCGCCGCCGCGTCCGCACAGGACCCGGCGCAGCAGGTCGCGCGCCGCGCGGTACAGCAGGGCCGCTACGTGCCATTGGAAAGCGTGGTGCGCGATGCACTCAAGCGCTACCCCGGCCAGCTGCTGGAGGTAGAGCTGGACGACGGCGTCTACGAAGTGGAGATCCTGCGCGGCGACGGCGTGGTGGTGGAGCTGGACTATGATGCGCGCAGCGGAAAGCTGCTGAAGACGGAGCTGGACGACTGATGCGCATCCTGTTGGCCGAAGACGATGCCGCGCTGGCTCAGCGCCTGTTGCCCCTGCTGGAACAGGCCGGCTACGTGGTGCACGCGGTTGCCGACGGGCGCGAGGCCGAGGAAATCGGCCAGATCGAGGACCTGCAGGCGGCCATCGTCGACCTGGGCCTGCCCGGGCTGGACGGATTGAGCGTGATCGAGCGCTGGCGCGGCAACGGCCGCAGCTTTCCTGTGCTGGTGCTGACCGCGCGCGGGCGCTGGCACGACAAGCTGGCTGGCTTCGATGCCGGCGCCGACGACTACCTGACCAAACCGTTCCAGGCCGACGAGCTGGTGCTGCGCCTGCGCGCCCTGATCCGCCGCAGTCATGGCCATGCCAGCCCGCGCCTGCACTGCGGGCCGCTGCAGCTGGACGTCAACGCCGGCCGCTTCGAACTGGACGGCCAAGCGCTGTCGCTCAGTCCGCAGGAGTTCCGCCTGCTCAGCTACTTCATCCATCACAGCGGCCAGGTCATCGGTCGCGATCGCCTGGGCGAACAGGTGTTCGAGGGCGGCCACGACCCAGATTCCAACGCGCTGGACGTGCTGCTCGGGCGCGTGCGCCGCAAGCTCGGCACCGATCTGATACAAACCGTGCGCGGCCAAGGCTGGCGGTTGGCCGCGCCATGAACAGGCAACGCTCGCTGCGGCGGCGACTGCTGCTGGCCGGCTGCGTCGGCCTGCTGCTGGTCTCGCTGCTGGCCAGCGCGCTGCTGGGCGAACTGTTCAAGCGCAGCGCGCGTGACCGCCTCGACCACGAACTGCAGCAGGACATGCTGACCCTGCTGGCGCAGGCCGAAGTGGATGCGGACGGACAGCTGCGCCTGCGCCAGGAACCGAATGACGCGCGCTTCCAGCGTGTGTTCTCCGGCGCCTACTGGCAGATCGCCGGTGCCGATGGCCGCGTGCTGCTGCAGTCGCGCTCGCTGTGGGATGAAACCCTGCCGGCGCCGGCTACCGGGCCGGCCACGCGCAATCTGCCCGGACCGATGCAGCAATCCCTGCGCGCACGCGTGCAGCAGGTGCGCCTGCCACGTGCCAGTGAGCCATTCGTGGCGGTGGTTGCCACCGACCGCAGTGCGCTGGATGCGGA
Organism: Stenotrophomonas veracruzanensis; assembly: GCF_032911525.1. Taxonomy (NCBI): domain Bacteria; kingdom Pseudomonadati; phylum Pseudomonadota; class Gammaproteobacteria; order Lysobacterales; family Lysobacteraceae; genus Stenotrophomonas; species Stenotrophomonas veracruzanensis. The sequence continues at coordinate 189,989 of NZ_JAWJTI010000004.1, read as the reverse complement.
TGTGGCCGCGTTCCGAAAGCGCACCGCCATTGCCCTGGGCTTGCTGGTCGCGGCGTGGCTGGCGGTACTGGCCAGCCAGGTGCACTTCGGATTGCGTCCGCTGCATCGCCTCGGTGCACAGCTGGAACGGGTGCGCCGCGGCGACGCGCAGCGCATCGAGACGCAGGAACTGGGCGCGGAAGTCGCACCGCTGGGTGAAGAACTCAATGCGCTGCTGGACCACCAGCAACGCATGGTCGCGCGCGCGCGGACCAGCGCGCAGGATCTGGCACATGCGCTGAAGACCCCGCTGAGCGTATTGGCCACCGAAGCTGACAGCGACGGCACGCACTGGCGTGCCACCGTGCGCGAGCAGAGTGCGCGCATGCAGGCCAGTGTCGACCGTTATCTGGCTGCAGGGTTGGCCGCAGACCATCGCCAGCGCACCAACGTGGCCGCTGTCGCGCAGGCGCTGTGCCGGCTGATGGCACGGGTGCATGGCGAGCGCGGCATTGCGTTCACGGCGGAAGGCATCGAGCCGGCGCTGCAGTTCGCCGGTGCCAGTGCGGATCTGGAAGAGATGCTGGGCAATCTGCTGGACAACGCCGGGCGATGGGCACGGCAGCAGGTCAGCGTCGGCGCTGACATCCATGAAGGGCAGCTGCGCATAGACGTGCGTGACGACGGCCCCGGTCTTGCGGCAGAGGCGCTGGCGCGGGTGGTGCAGCGTGGCGTGCGGCTGGATGAGCGCGAAGGCAGCAGTGGGCTGGGGTTGGCGATCGTGGGCGATATCGCCGCCAGCTACGGCGGGCGGTTGGCGCTGGAGAATGCGCAGCCGGGATTGCGGGCCACGTTGTGGTTGCCGGTGGCGTGAGGCGGCCAACCTGACGGCGGGTAGTACCGGCCGCTGGCCGGCAACCACGTGGTCACCGGGAACGCCGTTCGCCGTGCATCCGGTAGGTGTCGACCTTGGTCGACACGCATCAAAAGCGCCGACCAAGGTCGGCATCTACCAAAGCAGTACATCAATTCCGTCGGCCATCGCGCCCCCGGTAGGTGTCGACCTTGGCCAACCCAACGGCGGGTAGTGCCGGCCGCTGGCCGGCAACCACGTGATCACCGGGAACGCCGGTCGCCGTGCACCCGGTAGGTGTCGACCTTGGTCGACACGCATCAAAAGCGCCGACCAAGGTCGGCATCCACCAAAGCAGTGCATCGGTTCCGTCGGCCATCGTGCACCCGGTAGGTGTCGACCTTGGCCAACCCAACGGCGGGTAGTGCCGGCCGCTGGCCGGCAACCACGTGATCACCGGGAACACCCTGCGGAAGCCGGCCAGCGGCCGGCTCTACCAAGCGCCAACCCGACCGGTCGCCGTGCTCCCGGTAGGTGTCGACCTTGGTCGACACGCACCCAGCATCAACGGTGATGCATCCACCAGCAATCAATCGCGTCCAGCACGATGTGGATGATCAAACCGATGCCGAACAACCGCGTTTTCTTCGGCACGCACAGCCCCGCATAGACCGCGATGGCCGGTGCAGTGTGCAGCGGATGGAACCCGATACTGCAGCGGTTCGGTGCATAGATCGGATCGGCCAGCAGGTGGTCCAGATCGATGATCCAGCCCAGCAGCATCAGCAGCCACGCCGAGGCGAAGCGCTTGCGCCAGAACAGCCATGCCAGCAGGGCTGGCACGGCGGCATGCAGGAACAGGTGGAAGATCGCGCGCGCGCTCATCGGGGCCGGTAGCGCCGGGCCAGGCCCGGCGTTCCCGTTGACCTCACACCAGCGGTTCGTCGGACAGGTAGGTATAACCGGTCAGGCCGGCTTCCAGCGCCTCCGACAACTCCTGCGCGCGTTCCGGCGACAGCTGCGCCTCGGCCACGCGCTGCGCATAGGTCGCACGCAGCTCGTCCAGGCGGTAACCCACGTAATCCAGCATCACGTCGGTGGTGTCACCACGGCGCTGCTGGGTGATGGCGTAGCCATCGGCATCGGCCAGCACTTCCACCGCGTCGGTATCGCCGAACAGGTTGTGGATGTCGCCCAGGATTTCCTGGTAGGCGCCGACCATGAAGAAGCCGATGCGGTAGCTCTCGCCCGGCTTCATCTTGTGCAGCGGCAGCGAGCTGTCCAGGCTCTCGTTCTCGACATAGGTTTCCACCATGCCGTCCGAGTCGCAGGTCATGTCGGCGATGATGCCGCGGCGGTCCGGGGTTTCGTCCAGGCGCTCGATCGGCACGATCGGGAACACCTGGTCGATTGCCCACACGTCCGGGATCGATTCGAACACGCTGAAGTTGACGAAGTACTTGTCGACCAGGCGCTCGTTCAGTTCGTCCAGCACCGGGCGGTGGCTCTTCTCGTCGTAGCTCAGGCGCGCACGCACGCCGTGGGCGATGGCGTAGAACAGATCGTCGATGCGCGCACGCTGCGGCAGGTCGATCTGGCCCAGCGCGTAGCTGGCCAGGCCTTCAGCGTGGAAATGCTGCGCTTCCTGGAACAGTTCCACCGCCGGGCGCACGTCCAGCTCGTCGTGGATCTCACGCAGGTGGCGGATCGCTGCCGGCTCGTCGTCGTGCTGGTCCGGCACGCGCCCTTCCTGCGCTTCTTCCACTTCCGACACGTTGGCGATCAGCACCGCGTGGTGCGCGGTCATCGCGCGGCCGCACTCGGTCACGATGCGCGGCGGGGTCAGGCCGAACTCTTCGCAGGCATTGGCCAGCGGCTGCACGATGTTGCTGGCGTAGGAATGCAGGCCGTAGTTGATCGAGCAGAAGCTGCGCGAACGGGTGCCTTCATAGTCCACGCCCAGGCCACCGCCCACATCGACGTGGGTGATCTTCGCGCCCAGGCGCGACAGCTCCACGAAGTAGCGGGTGGCTTCGCGCATGCCGTTGGCGATGTCGCGCACGTTGGAGATCTGCGAGCCCATGTGGAAGTGCAGCAGGTTCAGGCAGTCGGCGTACTCGGTGTCACGCAGCGACTTCCACAGGTCCAGCAGCTGGCGCGGCGACAGGCCGAACTTGGCCTTGTCGCCACCGCTGTTCTGCCACTTGCCGGCGCCCAGCGAGGCCAGGCGCATGCGCACGCCCAGGCCCGGCTTCACGTCCAGCGCCTTGGACTCTTCCAGCACCAGCTTCAGCTCGGACGGCTTCTCGATGACGATGAAGGTCTGCAGGCCCAGCTTGCGGCCGATCAGGGCCAGGCGGATGTACTCGCGGTCCTTGTAGCCGTTGCAGACGATCAGGCCACCCGGGCGCGACAGCGCCAGCACGGCCATCAGCTCGGGCTTGCTGCCCGCTTCAAGGCCGAAGCCTTCGCCGTGGTGGCTGGCCAAGGTGCCGGCCACGCCGCGGGTCTGATTGACCTTGATCGGGTACACGGCGGTGTAGCCGCCGCTGTACTCCCAGTCCTGCTGGGCCTGGCCGAAGGCTGCCTGCAGCTTGCCCAGGCGCTGGCCGAGGATGTCCGGGAAGCGCACCAGCAGCGGCAGCTTGGCGCCGGCCGCGCGCGCCGCATCGACCACCTTGGGCAGCGACACCACCGGGCCGTCCGCCCCGGTCGGTCTCACCACCATGTGCCCGGCCTGATCCACGTCGAAGTAACCGTCCGCCCAATGCGGGATCGAGTAGGTCTTGCGGGCTTGGTCGAGGGACCAATCGGTCATTTCAGTCGGCCTTGTTGGCAATAAAAGGGGGGGCATGATAACGCCTATATGCCCACAGGTTCGTTATCATGCGCGCCCGCGCCCGTGACAGGTTCCAACCTGAACAGGCCGATCCGTCCGGATGTGGCATCTGTGCCACGCGGCCCCGCCCGCCAGCCCGGCTCCACCTCTCCGAACAGGACTGTTTTCAAATGACTGACAGCAACAACTGGTACATCGAGCACTTCGAGCGCACCGGCTCGGCCATCGGCTACCGCATCACCGGCAAGCTGGACGAGGTGCAGTCGCCGTTCCAGAAGATCGAGATCTTCCAGACCACCGACTGGGGCAACCTGATGACCATCGACGGGGCCATCATGCTGACCAGCAAGGACAACTTCTTCTACCACGAGATGATCAGCCACCCGGTGCTGTTCACCCACGCCGCGCCCAAGCGCGTGGTGATCATCGGTGGCGGCGACTGCGGCACCCTGCGCGAAGTGCTCAAGCACACCGGCGTGGAGAGCGTGACCCAGTGCGACATCGACGAGCAGGTCACGGTGATGGCGCGCAAGCACTTCCCGGAACTGTGCGACTCCAACGACGACGCCCGCGCCGAGCTGCTGTTCGACGACGGCGTGGCCTACATGGCCAACTGCCCGGCGGGCAGCGTGGACGTGGTGATCGTGGATTCGACCGACCCGGTCGGCCCGGGCGAAGGCCTGTTCAACAAAGCCTTCTACGAGAGCTGCTTCAAGGCCCTGAAGGACGACGGCATCCTGGTGCAGCAGTCCGAGTCGCCGCTGATGCAGCTGGACCTGATCAACGAAATGCGCACCGAGATGGGCAAGGCCGGCTTCGGCTCGTTCAAGACCCTGCCGTTCCCGCAGCCGTGCTACCCCACCGGCTGGTGGAGCGTGACCATGGCGCGCAAGGGCGACAGCAGCTTCGACTTCCGCCAGGCCGACTCGGCCGCCAAGACCTTCAACACCCTGTACTACACCGCCGCGCTGCACACCGGCGTGCTGGTGACCCCGCCGTTCGTGCAGGCGGCATTGAAGTAAGGCGGGCCGACCAACGGTCGGCATCCACCAATGCAAAAGAAAAACCCGCGCTGGCGACAGCGCGGGTTTTCTGCTTTCTGTAGAGCCGAGCCATGCTCGGCTGCTCTTCGGACAGGTTGCGATAGATCAAGCCGAGCATGGGCTCGGCTCTACAGTTACAGCGCCCAGATACCGGCGATCACCGCCACCACCAGGCCCCACTTGATCAGCTGGTAGGCCACCACGCTGCGCTCGCGCAGTGCCTTGGCTTTCAGGCGCACCTTGTAGACGCTGCCGAAGGCCTTGTTGACGCCACCGGTCGGGTCACCCGGCAGGTTCGGCGATGCACCACCGGCCAACAGCGTAGCCGCCACCGCACGGTTGAACAGCCCCGGCAGGCCGAAGCGCAGCGGGCGGGCGATATCGCAGAACAGGATCACGCGGTCATCGGGCGTCTCGTTGTGTGCGTGGTGGATGTAGGTCTCGTCGAACATCATCCACTCGCCATCGCGCCAGCTCTTCTTGATGCCGTCCACTTCGATGTAGCAGCCGTCGTTGTTCGGCGTAGCCAGGCCCAGGTGCAGGCGCAGCGAACCGGCGAACGGGTCGCGGTGCGGACGCAGCTCGCTGCCCGACGGCAGCTGCGCGAACATCGCCGCACGCACGTCCGGCAGCGACTCCAGCAACGCCGTGGTCTTGGGGCACATCGCCTTGGCCGACGGGTGCGACGGGCCGTACCACTTCAGGTAGAAGCGCTTCCAGCCACGGCGGAAGAACGAATTGAAGCCAGCATCATTGAACGTGCTGGAGGCAGCGATCTTCTGTGCATCGCGCAGCGCCAGCGCCTCGTCGCGGATCATCTGCCAGTTCTGGCGCAGCGGCTCCAGCTGCGGGAACTCCTTGGCCGGGTCCAGGAACGGCGTGGTCGGCACCTTCGAGAACATGTACATGACCACGTTGATCGGGGCCATGAAACTGGAATGGTCCAGCAGCTGGCGCGACCAGCGCGCGCGGACCTTGCCACGGAAGTGGATGTACAGCACGCAGGCGACGAACAGCGCTGCAATGACGATTTTGATGATCAAAGCACTTTCCTCCAGCCGCGGCCGGAACGGGAATCGGGGCGATGCACGGCCTGGTGGCCAGCATCGGTAAGGAACGCGGCAGGGAACGGGGACGTGCCGAAGGGTGCGGCCGCCGATGTCGCGAATTAACAGCTTATGGTCGGCAGGCCGTGCGTCGGGGTCAAGTTGCCCGTGCACCCTGTTCAGGGACGCGTTCCTGAACGGCTGGCCTACACTGGCGCGATGACTGCATGCGATGCCGCCCCCTACCCCGCATTGAGCGCCCGCTACGCGGACTTTTTCCCGGGCCAGCCTGCCGCTGCGCCGCACAGCGAGTGCTTCGGCTGGGGCAGCGGCATGCTGCGGGTGGATCGCCACGGGCCACCCGACGCGGGCGTGACCGTCGTTCTGGTGCATGGCGCCGGAGGCTATGGCCGCATGTTCGCGCCACTGGCGGCGGGACTGGCCGCTGCCGGGCATGAAGTGCTGGCGCCTGACCTGCCCGGCTACGGCTTGAGCCCGGCAGCGTGGGAGCACGTCGACTACGGCGCCTGGAAGCGGGCGCTGCTGATTCTGATCGACGCCGAGCAGCAGCGACGGGCACGCCCGATCGTACTGCTCGGCGCGAGCATCGGCGGCTACCTCGCCTATCTGGTGGCTGCCGAATCACCGTGGGTGAGGGGGCTCGTGGTCACCACCCTGGCCGATCCGCGTGACCGGGCAGTGCAGGCTGCTCTGGTCCGCCAATCGTGGATGCGCCTCTTCCTGCCAATGCTGAGGCCAATGAGCCGCGTAACCCGCAACGTGCGCGTGCCGGTTCGCTGGTTCACCCACATGCAGCGGATGTCGCGCGATCCGGCATTGACTGCGCTGGTCTGCGCCGACCCGCTGGGTGGCGGCAACCGCGTCCCCCTCGGTCTGCTGGCGTCGCTGTTCGACACCGCCCCGGCGCTGGAGCCGGAGCAGTTCCAGCGCTGCCCTGTGTTGATGGTGCATCCCGCCTGCGACGACTGGACCCCGGTGTCCATCAGCGATCGCTTCTTCCAACGACTGACCGCGCCGAAGCAACGGGTGCTGCTGGACGGCTGCGGCCACTTCCCCATCGAACAGCCCGGCCTGGACCAACTGCGCGATGCATTGCTGCCGTTCGTCCAGTGCATCGCCACCGGCGTTACGCCCAAGCCATTGACTTAGAAGAAACATCCCCTAAGTGAGACATAATTGTCCGATTCTGTGTGACGAACTGTTCCAGCCACGGCGCCGACATTTCTCCGACAAATCGTGGAATAGCGAACTGGCGAGTACTAAAATTAACAAAACATTAGTACTTCCCCCGCACCACCGGTTCGCTTGACGCTCAGCGCCGCCCACCGGGTCGTCCGAGACCCTGAAATGTACCTCCCTGCTACTCCCCCCTCTTCCTGCGGCGATGACGCCGCGGCGCCGCTGCTGCTCAAGCGCGGCGAGCGTTTCCTGGCCCCCGATGTCTACCGCACCTGCCTGGACGGGCGCGAGGCGGTCATCAAGGACTACTCCCGCTACCGCGGCACCCCCGTTTCGCTGATTGCACGGCTGATGGTGCGCCGTGAAGCACGCATGCTGCAGCGCCTGGGCGGCTGGAAGCATGCCCCCGCACTGCTCGGCACCCTGGGCGGCCTGGCGCTGGGCATGGAGTTCATCCCCGGCCAGACCCTCAGCACCGCGCAGGCCGTTGGCAACGACGTGTTCGAGCAGCTGCAGCACGCGCTCAGCCGCCTGCATGCCGCCGGCATCACCCATAACGACCTGCATGGCACCAACGTGGTGGTGAGCGCCGGCGTGCCGGTGCTGCTGGACTTCACCTCCGCCTGGCGCGTACCCCGCTGGCTGCGCCGCGGCCCGCTGAGCCGGCAGATGCGCCGCAGCGACATGAAGAACCTGCTGAAGATCCGCCAGCGCGTGACCGGCCAGGCGCCGAGTGCCGCGCAGGCCGCACTGGTGGCCGACCCGGGTTGGGTGGCGGCTGTGCGGCAGGGCTGGAAGCGGTTCTACAAATGGGCCAAGCGCCGGTAGGGGGCGAGCTCGCTCGACCGCTTTTCTGTAGAGCCGAGCCGATGCTCGGCTGCCGTTTCGTAGAGTCGAGCTTGCTCGACTGAAGCGCAGGGCAGTCGAGCAAGCTCGACTCTACAAAGAGCAAGCCGAGCATCGGCTCGGCTCTACAACATCCCGCCGAACGGGTTACAACGCGTCCGCGTCCAACTCACCGGTACGAATACGCACCACGCTGCCCAGGTCGTACACGAACACCTTGCCGTCACCAATCTTGCCGGTGCCAGCGGCCTTCACGATGGCCTCAACCACGGCCTCCACCTGGTCATCGGTTACCGCCACTTCCAGCTTCACCTTCGGCAGGAAATCGACCACATACTCCGCGCCGCGGTACAGCTCGGTATGGCCCTTCTGGCGACCAAAGCCCTTCACTTCCGTCACCGTGATCCCGGTAACCCCACGCTCGGCCAGCGCTTCGCGCACGTCGTCGAGCTTGAACGGCTTGATCACCGCCATGACCATCTTCATCGTCTATCTCCTGTCTTCCGGCGTGGAGGATAGCGCCTGAACGCGGCCCGTGCGAAGCCGCTGCGGCCTGTCCGGGCAGTGGGTGCCGGCAGTATCCTTGTGCCCGAATGGCCTGCCCGCGCCGGATGCACGGGCCCACCCCCACGGAGCACCCCATGATCGACCTGAACCACATCGATGACCTCGCCCGTCGCCTCAGCGACCTGGTGCCGCCGGGCCTGCGCGAATCGCGCGAGGAACTGCAGGCCACCTTCAAGAGCGCGCTGCAGGCCGGCCTGGCCAAGCTCGACCTGGTCACCCGCGAAGAGTTCGAAGTACAGCGCGCCGTGCTGCTGAAGACCCGCGAAAAGCTGGACGCACTGGAAACCGCCGTGCGCGAGCTCGAAGGGCGCGGCGCCGCAGAATGAAAAAAAGGAGGCGCACCGCGCCTCCCGTTTACAGATTATTTCCCGGATGGGGCCTTGCAGCAAGGCCCACCGGGCGCCCTAGACTCGCCGGCCTGTCGATCCGGCAGGACACGCAGGGGCAGTGCCTATGGCGCAGGACACCGAATGGACACCCGTTTCGCATGACACCTGCGACCAGGTCGCCGGGCCGTTCTTTCACGGCACCCGCGCTGATCTGGCGGTGGGCGAGTTGCTGAGTGCGGGCTTCCGCTCCAACTATCGCGACAGCGTGGTGATGAACCACATCTACTTCACCACCATTGCCAAGGGCGCCGGGCTGGCTGCGGAGATGGCCCGGGGTGAAGGGCGGCCGCGCGTGTATGTGGTGGAGCCGACCGGGCCGTTTGAAGACGACCCGAATGTGACCAACAAGAAATTTCCCGGGAATCCGACGCGGTCGTATCGGAGTGCGGAGCCGTTGCGGGTGGTTGGGGAGATTGTGGAGTGGGAGCTCTACGACGCGGAGTTTATTCGGCAGTTGAAGGCGTTTGTTGCTTCGGGGAGTGGGGAAATCATTAATTGATGGAAGGAGAGACCCGTGCTTTGGCTGACGGAAGATCAATGCAGCAGGTCGTCGAACGATGTCCGCTTTCGGCCAGAAGCGGACATTGGTAGTGCAAGCATTCTGGGAATTCTTCCGGTGACTCTACAGCTGAACCCTTGGCAGGAGCTATGGTCATTTCTCCTGTGGTGCGGGAGCTGATTCGGCCGCCCGTTGAAGCAGCTGCAGAGTATTGCCAATGAGATGCAGGAGAGCTCCCGGGTGAAGAGCAGCAGGCGCGTTGTCGGATCGGAACAACACACATGGAACAGGTTGCGGCTCCTTTCGAACCTATGCAGCTCGCAATGCAGTTCAATCGTCTCTCCATCGACGTTGATCAGATGTGCGCACGAGGCTATCAGAGGCTGCTCGGGGCAGACGCCTGATGACTGATGGCGCCGCCAGATGCCATAATTTTCTGCTTCCGAATGAAAATTCCCACATGGACGTTGGCCGCCCCGCAAAGCAATCTTCCGCGCTCTTTCGCGAGGCGGTCAGGCTGGATCATCAGCGCCGCCAGAACGCTCCGCTCGACCGCCTAGGCTTTGGCTGGCGCTCGACCGCCTTGTTCTTTCTCCTGCTGGCCGGGGCAGTCCTAGCTGTCGCAGCTACAGCACGCTTTCCAAGGAAAGAACGCGCCCAAGGGGAGATATCTACCGAGATGGGAACAAAGCGCGTAACTGCGACCCGACAGGGCGTGGTTTCGGCTATACACGTCAAGCCGAATGAGGCAGTTCGGAAGGGGCAGAGTCTGCTGAGCCTTTCCTACGACCGGACAGTTGACGGCATAAGTATTGGAAATCGTAGCCTCGAAGCTGCTCGTAGGCAGATGTTATCGCGCGTGGACTCACTGGAAGACACGGCAGAAGTCATCAGACAGAAGATCCTTGAGGTAGAGCTTGAGTCGGTAGAGAACCGCGAGCAAGTTGAATTCCTCAATGAGCTTGTCGCTCTGAAAGAGATGCAGATCGCGGATAAGCAGCGGACGGTTGAGGCCATGGAGCAGCTCACCAAGGAGAAGATCGTCTCGGAACTGCAGTTCCGCGCCGCTCGTGGTGAGCTTTTGGATCAGCAGCAGCAACTGGTAGGTCTCAAACGAGAGCGTGGCCAGCTGCTAGCCAAGATAGGAACGTCGGAAAGCTCGAGGCGCCAGTTGGAGCACCAAGTCTCTTCATCCGAGTCGATGATTACGGCTGAGACGGCCGCATTCGATGAGAAGGAGATCTCATTGCGAGCCAGTAGCGCGGAGACACTGACGGCTCCAATGGATGGGCGCGTATCAAGTCGGATTGCATCTTTGGGCGAATCAGTCCAACCCGGTGCATCACTCATGATCATCGCTGCGACGGACGAGCCTGCGATTGGGCGTGCATGGGTGAAATCATCAGCCATCGGATTTCTGAAGCTTGGAGGTGAAGCGCGTTTGAAGGTCTCGGCGTTCCCGTATCGCAAGTTTGGCACGATCTCGGGAACAGTACGGGAAGTCGCCAAGGCGCCCACGCCCGTTGCAGACTTGCCCAGAGATCTGAATGCATCCGAGGCGATGTATGCAATCACCATCTCCCTGTCGTCCACCAATCACGAGACGTCCCGCAATCAAACGATTGATCCATCCATGCTCGGAGACGGAATGAAGTTCGATGTGGATCTTATGATGGAGCGGAGAACACTTCTCGAGATGCTATTTGATCCTGCAAGGACGGCACTTTCCGGCCTGGAATGATCTGCTCAGGCGTCACACGCTTCACGCTTGTTATTGAGCCGCCAGCACATGTGGCAAGCAGCGTCGCCAGGCTCGCGATCTGTGGTCGATGAGTAACGGCAATGATCGTGATGCCGATCGATCGCAGCGAGAGGAAAATTTCCCTTTCCTTATCTAGATCAACGTTCGCTGTCGCCTCATCAAGAAGAAGAACGCGGGGGCGGCGGTACAGGGCACGAGCAATCAGGAGCCGCTGACGCTGGCCTGCAGACAATGAGCTTCCAATCTCACCAATGCGCGTCTGCAACTGAAGCGGCATAGCTTTGACCTCTGTCGCGAGCCCAGCCAGTGCCAGGCATCGCCAGATACTCTCTGGCTCAGCATCCTCAGAAAAGAACGCTACGTTCTCGCCGATGCTCCCTCCAAGCAGCTCGTCCCCTTGCATTACCACGCCAATCTGCGACCTTATGGAGCGCGAGAATGGCGTAGATAATGCCGTGCCGTCATACCGGATCTCACCTTGCTGCGGGGGATACAAACCAGCGAGCAGCTTCATGATGGTGCTCTTGCCACAACCGGACGGACCATTGAGGAGTACGAAGTCTCCTGCATGAACGGCGATATTGAGTGCTTTTACCGAAAATTCGTCCGATTGACCGTAGCGATAGTACACATTCTGGGCGTATATGCGCCCCTCAAGCGGAGGGTGATCCATTGCCTCAGGACCCATCAGCTCGCTCTCGCTTAGAACAATATCGGCCAATCGGTCTGAGTGAAGGACAGTCTGGCGGAAGGCGGTGATCTGCTGGACGAACGTATGGATTCTTGCGGACAGTTGGCGCTTGAGTGCAAAGAAGGCAAATAGGGCGCCAACCGTCAGTGCTTGATCCAGCAGCAAATGAACGCCTAGGTAGACAGCGCCGGCCGTCGCGAGATTGTCCAGCAAGGTGCGGCTAGCAGACAAGGATGCTAGCAATGAATTCAGTCGATTTCCTGCGTTGGTTGCGTCTGCAAGTCGGGCCGACCATTCCGCCTCGCGATTCAGCTCGGCGCCGGCGGACTTGATGGATGCGATTGAACGAATCGTCTCAATCCTGGCAGTCTTCTCACGCAGTGATGCCTGAAAGGCCTCCCCGCCCAGCTTGTTTCGCACCGGCGATGAAGCCCAAGAAAGGCCCAAGTAGAGTGCCGCGGCCGAACTGCCAACAAGCGCAAGCACCGGTGAGACGAAGAACATTGTCGCCACAAGTAGAAGCGATAGAATCCCGTCCATAACAGCGGACACAAGGCCGCCTGTTAACGCCTGCTTGAGAGAATCCATGGTGTCGAATCGCGACGAGACGTCGGCAAGGCGTCTCCGTTCGAACCACGACAGTGGAAGGAGGATCATATGCCGGAACAGTCGGCGCGATGCATTCCACGACAAAGTGCTAGCAGCCCTCGACATTGCTCGTGAACGAAGTACCTCAGCTATGAAGTTGAAGATCGCAAGCAGTGCAAAGCCAAGCCCTAGGAGAACCAGAAGGTCTGTGTCTGTATGGGTTGCTGCCTCGTCTACCGATATCTGGATGAAGAACGGCGAGCTAACCAGGAAGAGCTGAAGGAACACGGAGTAGACGGCCCCTAGCCCCAGCGACTGCTTCACTTCGGACGTGATTGTTGCAAACCGCCGAATGCTAAACTGACGATCACTTCTGCTAGCGACGAAGCCTGGAAGCCGAGTCAGCTCGAGCGCAACTCCGGTAAAAGATTCCGAAACCTGCGTTCCACTTAGTCTCATGTGGCCGGACGCGGGATCAAAGATGTGGAATCGCCCGCGTGAGCACTTACTAAGCACAACGAAGTGTGAAAGCTTCCAATGCAGTACCGCGGGCAACGAAATGTGCTGGAGATCGTCCACTTCGCAACGGATCGCGCGAGCATGGATGCCGAGGCTGGTGAACGCTGAGATCAGCGCCGCCGCATTCGTGCCTTGAGAGGACGAAGGATGCCGAATTCGAAGAGAGGATAGAGTTGTCTCTCTTCCCAGCAGAGAGGCGCATGTGGCCACACAGGCCAATCCACACTCGGAATGCTCACTTTGATACTGGAAGTGTTGCCGTGACATTGCTGCTTGCTCGTTCCATCTTCTAGGCGCGCCATACGAAGTGCGTCGGCGGAGTTCATCGCCACGCGCCTGTTATCGGGTCGCTGAGCGAAAGCGATCCTTACTGCTAGACGTAGAGGTTCCGTACTGACGCCTGATCAGGTCTTTGGCGCGTGCCCTGCACGTTCCCATGCGCACGCTGATCAAGAGCGGGCTTCTCTGACAGAGGTCCACCTGGTCAGGTGCGATGACTAGAAGTCGTCAAGAGGGATTCATCATGCGCGGTGATGGGCGTGCGCCTCGACTCGCCTCAACAGCTGTCGGCTAGTTCTTGTACTTGAAGACAACGCTTCCCAGGCAATCGCTTCCAGGAGCTCTGCCGATAGCATCGATGCTCACTTGAGAATTCTCATGAAAAGCGTGCTTCCGCTGTCCTTCGGTCTTCCATACCGGAGTCGGTTCTGGCGGTTGCACAAACAGACCGAGTGCATGACTGACCTCGGCCAGCTTCAAGCAGTGCGCATTATCTATGGTCGCTTTCTGCGTCACTGTCAACTGTCTTACGCTTCCCGAGAATCGATCGCGGATAAGTACAGCAGGACCCATGGCGGAGTCGGACCTCGGTTCAAGTTCAGAGAACCGCACGTTGCCGGTGGTGCCAATCCTGTTCGCGGTCACCTCGAACGTGCGCAAGATGCTGGCGTCATCAGGTCGTTGCTGGAACTGAATCAGATCCTCGACAGCCAACGGAGAGGGCTCAAGTTCGGCGGATTGATGTGCCTGCGCAGTCAGCACGATGCCCAGCGAGCATGCGAGAGCGCACGCGGCGGCAAAGGTATCCCATCCGAAGCTGGGCACGCGAATTCCATTCGACATCCGATCTCCTTACGCTTGATCTAGAACTAAGCCGGCCTGTAAGGTCGGGCTGGAATGTTCGTCATGTGCCGAATGAAAGTCAAGGAAATCTATGGCGATCCATCTGGTCTCGCCAGTGTCGTACAGCGCGTTCGTTGCGGGAGTCGCTAGCCATGCTCGAGAGATTGTCGCAATTGAGGCGAAGCGATCGGCACTTCAGCAACAGAGGTCAGTCGTCAGCACGGATGATCTATGCCACGGGATCCTGCACTTCTGGGCTGCACACCAATCTAAGCTCGTCCATCCACTCTCAGAACATGTGACGCACCGGGAAGGTCTCAGACGCTGTCACACTTCGCGTGTCGAGCATGAAGTGCTCTGCGAGGTGGCTGATCAGTGCAGGGCACTTTTGGATACTTCGGCGCCAGCTGCTCTGCAGTCGGCTATCAAGCTCATCGCGGGCCGCCTTGGCGTGGATGGCGAGCTGCGCTGTGGCCCCAACGTCACGTCGGCCGATGAGGCGGGAAATCGCTGGGGCTACATGCCACACCCACTGCTTGCCAGGAGGCTTGACTGGCTGACTGCATGTGACCGTGACAGAGGCTGGTCGCCCTTCGTACGCGCGACTTGGTTCTATGTCGGCCTGCTTAACTGCCACCCACTTCAGGATGGGAATGGTCGAACCGCTAGAGTGCTTTTCAACGCGCTGCTTTGGCAGGGCAAAGATTTCTATCTTCCAATCTATGAAGCTAGCGCCTCTCTCGGCTCGAGCTTGGAGATCTGTCTGCGTCGAGCGGCCAACTCGGATGATTGGTCAGACATCATCAGCTTCCTGCATGACCTTCTAAGCGCACACTTGAGTGCATTGGCACTGCGGACGCGATCCGTCTGGACGCTGTGGAAGATTGGAAGTCAGAAAGCCTGATCCGCTTCGGTTCGAGAATCGATAAGAAGGTCAGGCGGAGTTCTCCCCCCGACCTTCTGGCTGGCTTTGAGGGAGAGCGATGTTTCCTCTACCCTATCGTCAGCCTCGTCTAAGCTTGGCAGTCTCGTGTGTCAGTGCGTTGATGAGATCACTCTTCTTCCCATGATTCGCGACCACCGTTACTGCCGCCGCTGCCCCCTATGCCAATTGTCCAGCCCCCGCTACCCCAGGTCCAACTGCCACCTGTCCAGGGAGCGCCCCCAGTTCCGCCAGTGCCCCCCCAACCTCCGGCTCCTGAACCACCCTTTGCCCCGAATGTTTCATCCCACGGTTCGGCCAAGTAATCAGCTTGGGTCTTATTTGGATCGGTGGGATGCCTCATGCCGCCGTAGATGTCGCCCATGGCCTTGATTGCTTGGTCGACCGTGTACTCGGATCCAATCTTGTTCTTGATCTCAATGAATCGAGAGTCCCAAGTGTAGGTGGCCGCTTCCGGGTACTTTGCTGCTAGGACGTCGTTGGCTTTCATCGCTGCGAGAACTCCGCGCCCCTCTTCCTTGAGGTAGGTGGCGATGTACTCCTCTCTCGTTGGCGTGTGGTCCCAAGTCACCCGATTCTCGACGTGGGCCAACTCATGGGCGATAGTCCTCGCCATCTGTAGGGCATCACCCTTGATGTTCGGATTCAAATAGATGCTGCCCAGCTCAACATATCCGTTGGCCGCGCCCATCTCGCGGAACTGGATGGACAGTCCGCTGTCCAAGTAGTTCTTGAGTGACTGCTGGACATCGGGGATGTTGCTAAGAACTTCATCCAGCTCACTTGTTACGCCGGAAGTGAAGCTGCCTTTTGCAGCGAGTGCGAACATCCCCGCGGCGCTGATGTCGAACTGGACGTTTTCCAGACCATCCCAGCGGGTCTCGTCAAAGTAGTGTTCGACCATTCCTTGATCGCTCTCCCCTTCCCAAACACCGCTGGAGGCTGCCTGGAAGTCCGTCTGACTGCCACCCGAAACCAGCAGTAGTTCTTCGGCGGTGAGTTCGCGTGCGGCACGCATTCCTGTTGCCATGTTTCTTCCTTTCAAGTCGTTCGTTTGTCCCGCGCGATCCGAAGCGCGGCGGACGATGTTGAAAGCAGCTTGAATGGAAGTCAACAAGATCGCTTGCTAGACGCAACAGCTTGACACTGCTTCCAATGATCTGAGTTCCGAGAGACACCGTCATTGCTGGAAGCACCAACTAGGCTGTGGGCTGACGTCCCGCCAAGCATCCCGTAGCGTCGCAAGTCAAAAGGATGACTGATACCGAGGGCCGGACAACCATTGAGCGGCATTCCGCTACACCGTTTTGGTCAGCGTCCGCTTCCGGCCAAGAGCGGACTCTAGCAGTGGCTCGAAGAGGCCCAACCACGAATCTGCTTGGCCTAGAACGAAGTATCGGGTTGGCACTACTTGAACATCTCCAACAGATCCTTGTCTTCATGCCGCTGCTCCCACGTGGAGAGAAAGCAGAAACTCACGCCGCTTTGCATGGCAGCCTTCTGGAACCCAGCCAGTTCTTCCTTTGCGATCGGATAGTCAACCAGATCAAAATGCAGAAGCCCCCACGGCTTTTGGAATGAGAACCCAGGCATGAGTTCCGAGAAGATCGCCTTGAGCTGGGGTTGGAGAGTAGAGAAGTCCTTGATCGGACCCGCGCGATTGCCAAGGGCATGACACTGGCGACGGATGCTCCTGTCTCCTCCCACCACGCGCGCAACGAAGTGGTCCTGGTGCACTTGAACGTAGATCAGCTGACGACGAAAGATCCTCATCCCCTTCTCAACTCCACACGCTCAATAGCCGTCCACGTGCCTGCATGCCTTTCCATCAAAGCGCCTGCGGCGCCTACAGCGCGCTTGAACCCCTGCGCAGCAGGTACAGCGCCACCAGGAATGGCCACAGCGAGTTGATCGACGAGAACAGGCGCTGGGTAAGTCCCCTGAACCCCTCCGGGTCCGCTCCCACCACGTTCAACCAGAGATAGACGATGCCCGCGATGCTCACCACAGCGGTCACGGCGTACGCCCTTCGGTTGGCAGTCCACGCACTCAGTTCGATGTGCGACATCGCCGGTGCAATGATGTTGGCGATGCCGATGGTGTAGAAGCCGTGCATCGGATGGCCCATGGGCCAGAGCCCGTTGGTCAGCATGGAAATGCCAAAGACCAACCAGCAGATTGCACCTACTGCAATCCGGCGACCGGACTCTCGCCATACCCCGATGGAGAACGCCACGAAGCCCATACCGGAGCCGATAGCCGCGATCCTGCCGCAGATGCTTGCGAGCGTTGGCGCCTGCAGCAGCTCGCTGGCGTGCTGCGCAAGCGGGTTGTAGCCCGGCGCGAACACGGCGGCAACGCTGGTCCAGAACAGGAACCACGGAAGCGGGACCAGACCCGCAGACAGAAGAAGTCGATTGCGGCGTAACACGTACAGTGATCCTTGTATTGGCCTGCGCCAGTGGGTGGAATCCGTTCAAACGCTACAAGACCGTCCTGCTGCGGGCAGGGCAGCCCCGCGTGACTACAGCGGTAGTCAGATTGCGCGCGGCACTCGGTAGGTTCAATAGGCAAGAAGTCATTTAAACCATCTAGCGGGTGTCGCAGCGGTTCGGTTGCATGAGCGATCACACATGCCCGATGGGCGAGTTCTGTCGCATTTGGCGCGCCTTACACCTCTGACGGAAGGTTCTGACGACTCCGTTCCAGAAGCGCCGTTTCACCTAGCACGCCAATGCTCTCGCCCCTTTCCGCGCTATGCGACAATGCCAAAAGCGTCTCGGGTTTTGGCGGCATTGACCCCAACCCGTTGGCATTCCGAACAACAGCAGGTAATCGTTACTGCGCCACCGTGCATCGGTGGTCGGGACTCGAAAGCCCGTTTTGTTGGGAAGTAGTTTGCGCTTGCCAGCCGGCACCACCGCGCGTGGTGCCGGCTGGCAATCCGTCTGCCGGCTATGGCGGGCGGGGCGTGGGGGTCTTGTACCCGCCGGTTCCCAACATCCGGTTTTCGAGCCACGCCCTGTCCGCCACCTTTATCGGTGGCGGCGTCCGCCTGCATGCACGGAGCCCGCCATGACCACGCCGCACTACCCTCCCCCGCGCCCGATCCAGGAAGCGCCCTTGGCCGCTCCGGCCTCGGACCCCAACAGCCTCATCGCCATCCTGCACGCCATCGGCGCGGGCGCTGCGGCCGACGGGCAGCCCTGGCCCGAGCGGCACCATCTACGCAGCCGGCAGATGGCGTTGTCCGACGCCGACTGCGCGCTCACCGGCCAGCGCATCGTGCAGGAGATCCTGCTGGCGGCCGAGCGCACGCGCCAGAACGGTGAGCCCGAGCAGTACGTGGGCGACCGGGTGATGGAGGGGCTGGTGATGGCCGATCTCGCGCTGACCGCCTTCATCCACGAGCGGATGCGACCCAAGGACTGAGCGCGCTTGTGGCGCGGAGCTTTCTGCCTGTGTGCGGGGTGACGAATGAAGATGCACGGCCTTGCCGCTGCAGCGGTGTGCATCGGGGTGATCGGCGCGATGTGGGTGGAGTGGCCCGAGCCAGCGGGCGATCAAGTGTGGGCCTACCAGAAGCTACAGCCGGCCGATTACCGCCTGCTGCACAGTGATGCGCGCGGCTTCGTGACCGCGAAGGCTGATGAGGGTTTTGAACTGCACGCGCGCCATGCCAAGGCAACGTCCTTCGAGATCCGATGCAAGGGCGTTGTGGTGATGGACGTGGAGAACGCGCCCTCGCGTGTACTGATACGGATGCCCGCCGATGCAGTGTGGCGCGCGCCGGACATCGAACGGCTGCGCATCAGCTTCGAACGCTGGCTGGATCTACACCAGAGCCAAGGAAAGTTGCTGGTGGAAAGTGCGGGGCCTTCGTGGGTTGAGGCGCGGTTTGGGCGCTTCACTGGGTTGATGCCTGATGAGCAGCGGTGTCACTTTGGGGGTCAGCTCAGCGCCCGTCAGAATCCCCGTGGCCGCTTCGCCAGCAGACTATGATGGCCCCTCGGACTGGGATCAACTTCTGCTCGTCCAGCCGCACCAGGCCCGATTCTTTCCTCTGCGATGGTCCACCGACAAAGATCAGCCGGCTGCACATCCCACACGCCATCACACCTTGCCTTGCAGCCGCTCCAGCCGCCGCATCCGCTTTACTTCCTTGCCTATCACAGGGTCGGATCGCAGCTCGCTCAGCAGCATCTTCGCCCTGGGGTTGCGGGACTTCTTCAGGGCGAACAGCAGCAGCACCCGCTTGAAGCCAGCGTTGGGATCACTCGCCAGCCTGATGACATCATCAATGACGGTGTCATCGGCTGCAGCGGACAGGACGCCAGCGGTCAGATAGTCGATCTGTGGCGGTAGCGCCAGCGTGTCACTTTCATACATTTCAACCAGGTGCGGCCACCACGTTCGTGCGCCGGGTGTGGCCAGGGCGCGCAGAATCCCCTCGCGAACGCGCTCTGGATATAGGATCGGTGCGTGCGCGAGAAGCACACGCAGGGCCGCATCGTTGTCACCCTTCCAACCCACAAGGTCCCATACGGAATCGACACTCATTCCGGCCCCGCGAAGCTCCCGGACCAGTCCGATCTCCGCTTCCGCGAGGATCCCAGCGGCTTTCATTCGTTGTGCTTCTCTTTCCTGCTCACGCCGTACGAACTCCGGATCGGACATCAGCGTGTCCATCAGCTGCGAGGCGGTGATACGTTCGCTCATGCGTTGATCTCTCGAAGGAAGCAGCGGCCCAGCAGACGACGCCAGCACACCATTCCCACTGCGTTCTACACGGATGCGCAGTTTCAATCGCTCTGATCGCCCTTGCGACTTCTTCGCGGGGGCTTACTGCTGGCGACAGGACCATCGGGCCGAGATTGGATTCAATGGGCGCCTTCTTGTCCAGCGCATCATGCAGAAGCGGTAGCACTGGACGAGATGGACACCCCAGCATCGCCAGCATCCTGGAAGCGTAGAAACGGCCCACATCCCCATCCATCTCCAACAGAGAGGCGATCTCTCGCACGCTGGAAGGACTGGCTTCATCAAGCAGTCGTTTCCCGATATTTGACAGACACTCAAGCGAGCCCTTTTAAATTCCGCCCAAAGAATCAGCCATTTCGGCATCGCACAGCTACCAACGACCACTGATGAAATGAGCTGAATATTTCGCAACCCAACCATAGCCCACACCCCCTCGCATGCGCGCCAATCGTTCTTCAAGGGAAACTTTATTCATAACCGTCAAGCCCCCAGCATCCACTCTAGCGAATGTATCCGAAGTCAAGAGGATGCCGATGGCTGTCTAGAACATGTGCGTCTCCAAGCCAGAAGAGAGGTGGCTTGCAGTCTCCGCTTGGGAAGCAAGCACGATACTCGTAAAATGCCCGCAAAGAAGGCACTAGAGCAACAACGAGGAAACGAATGGGCCATCGCACCATAATTATTAAGAAGATCGAGCAGGCAATGAAGTCCGCCTGCAGGCAGACCGAGTTATTCACTGACGCCATAGCTGAGCCAATAGCCGCAGAGTATCTTTTTACTGTGGAAGTAGCCAAGGCAATTGCTGAGCACAATGGCCCGCCTGGCGACCCCTATGTCATCAGAGTTGAACGAGATGCCGGGACCTTTGCCATGGATTGCCTCAAACCAATCGCCCGCAACAAGAACAGGAAGTTTGGCGAGAGGATGATTCTTAGGCGGAGCCGACCAAATATAGGCCGAGAAGGACGAATCGACGTCACCGTTTACACCGAGAAGTTCAATAGCGGCTACGGGGGCCATCAGCCGTTGTGCGCAATCGAGGTCAAGGGTTTCAATCCCGCCAAGGACTTGGTCCTCGAGGATCTCAGACGCAATTTGTCCTTCTTGAAGACCTCGGGAGACACAGGCGAAAGTGTCCTCGAATTTGCTGTGTTTGCGGCCTTTTATTCATACAAGCGGACGAAGCTAAAACAAGCCATCAATCGCGAAAATATACTAAATAGACAGTATGAAAGTTACCTAAAGGAGGTAGATGAAATGACAGGGATTAGCGCCGAGGTAATCATTCTACGGATCAGCCTCGAGCAGCATGGCGAAGTAATCCCCGGAATCGAATATGACGAGATCGATCTCAGCAAAAAGCACCATATTGCAGGGGCAATTGTTGTGATGTCCCGAGCACAAACAACCACCAGCTCCAGCTAATCAATCGAAAGCTCGGCTACGCCGAACGCGCCAAAGCATTGCTGGCATAATTCTGACCAAGCTCTTGCAGCTTTCACGCTTCTAATTCCTTCTAGCAAGTTCATCAGCCGGCGGGTCATTCGCTGAATGCGACGCCTGCCATGGAAGGCGTGTTGTGTGTAAACCCACCAACTTGTTCAGTGGAAACCTGGAAATAGGCAGCTGGCTGCCCATTTCCATGCGCCCCAAGGACTAAGCTCGCTTATGGCGCGTAGTTTTCCACCTGTGTACGGGGTGACGAATGAAGAAGCCCTGCCTTGTCGCCGCCGCGGTGCGCAACGCGGTGATCGGCGCGATGTGGGTGGAGTGGCCCGAGCCAGCGGGCGATCAGGTGTGGGCCTACCAGAAGCTGCAGCCGGCCGATTACCGCCTGCTGCACAGTGATGCGCTCGGCTTCGTTACCGCAAAGGCATACGAGGGCTTTGAACTGCACGCGCGCAATTCCGGGGCGACGTCCTTCGAGATCCGATGCAAGGGCGTGCTGGTGATGGACGTGGAGAACGCGCCCTCGCGCGTGCTGATCCGGATGCCTGCCGATGCACGATGGCGGGCGCCAGATATCGAACGCCTGCGCAGCAGCTTCGAGCGCTGGCTGGATCTGCACCAGAGCCAGGGGCGGTTGCTGGTGGAAAGCGCGGGGCCTTCGTGGATTGAGGCGCGGTTTGGGCGCTTCAATGGGTTGGTGCCTGATGAGCAGCGGTGTCTGCTTGGGGCGAGTAAGAGACGCTAGGCAAGCAGACTATTGCGGATTGCGAATCTGGACACTGCCACCAGTCACTGGCCAGAACTCCCTTAGCCACTTCGCCAGCAATCCGAGGTAGATGCCCACAGGGCGCCTGTGCATGATGCTGAACTTGGATTCCTCGCCTCCGTAACCTTGCTCACCGCGCCGCTGGCATGGGCTGCGGTCTAACCCTCACTTGACTCGGATGCCTGACTCTTCGAAAGCTCATGTCCTGTAGCCGCAGCTGAAGTCCGCAGGGCACGCTCAAAAGCCTCTAGAAGGCCGCCAAAGTTTGTGGGCACCAGGACGACGGGCTTACCCGAGCTCGGAGTAAAGCCCAACAGTGCGTTGACTTCTACGCCGGGGTCCACGTTGTGATCGTGCGCGGCAAGCACCGCTGCCAGATACTTCCGCATGCCCTCGCCGGTTACACCTGTTCCGTGCGAGAAAAGGTCTTCGGATCTGTGCGGGAAAGGAGTCGCATCGGCTTCGGTGAGATACTCGTACGCCCGGCCAAAGCCCAGTGAGCCCCTGACAAAGGGCATCCTGTGGGGCGGATAACCGTCTACTCGAGCATCGTCAGTGGCCACCACGTACTGTTGGATTGTGATGTCGTCACCTTGTAACCAGCACGCAAAGTGCGCATAGGCAGACAGCTCGGCGAGATCATGATTGGCCCATAGTGCATCCATCAGATTCTTTCGAGCCGGCTTCTTATGGGCCTCCTCGAAGAACCCGCGCCTTTCACGCTTGAACTCCATCAGAAACCATCGACCTTCCTCTCCCTGACCGATCAAATCACCGATGAGGTGGTCAAGGAAAGATTGTGCTGTTGCAAGCAACCGCGCGCCGACCCGACCAACCTCAGCGTCTTTGTAGCCCCAGGCATACAGGAACAGCCCAAGTGCGTTGTTCTCGTGAAGCATCTGGTCATGCCCTCCTTGGTCGCGGCTTTGTCACGACTCTAGCAAGGAGGCGATGAAAATGCGCGTCGCAATGCTGCCGCCGGCGCGAACCCGCCATCGCTTATCACCGGGATACCGTCAGTTAAGTAGGCCGCACTGGATCCAGGTGCGGTTTGGACGCGTCAAAGACCCGGGGGCCGCTGAACCGCGATGTCTATTCAAGACGCCGGGCCACCCTTGACCAGAATCCCCCTAGCCGTTTCACCCGCAATACCCGATGGTTCCCTGCGGAACGCCTGCCGCACCATCGAGCATCCCTCTGCAGGAAACCACACATGAGCCTGGCGCTGGTCCACAGCCGTGCCCGCGCCGGGGTCGATGCCCCACTGGTGCGGGTGGAGGTGCATCTCTCGGGCGGCCTGCCTGCCACCCAGATCGTGGGACTGGCCGAAACCAGCGTGCGCGAATCCCGCGAGCGCGTGCGTGCCGCCCTGCTCTGCGCGCGCTTCGACTTCCCGCAGCGACGCATCACCCTGAATCTCGCGCCTGCCGACCTGCCCAAGGAAGGTGGTCGCTACGACCTGGCGATTGCCTTGGGCATTCTGGCGGCCAGCGGCCAGGTCGATCCGCAGTCGTTGCTGCAGTATGAGTTTCTGGGCGAGCTGGGGCTGACCGGCGAGCTGCG
The DNA here is from genome assembly GCF_032911525.1 of Stenotrophomonas veracruzanensis. Lineage (NCBI taxonomy): Bacteria > Pseudomonadati > Pseudomonadota > Gammaproteobacteria > Lysobacterales > Lysobacteraceae > Stenotrophomonas > Stenotrophomonas veracruzanensis. Next base: position 166,564 of record NZ_JAWJTI010000004.1, on the reverse strand, counting down.
GCCGGTGGCGGGTGCACTACCGGCCGCGATCGCTGCAGCCGAGGCTGGGCGCATTCTGGTGGTGCCTCCGGGGAATGCCGCAGAGGCTGCGTTGGCCGAACACGCCGATGTGCGTGTGGCGCGCACGCTGCTGGAGTGCTGCGCCGGGTTGGGCAATCCACGCCTGCTGCCCCGTGTGGAACGCGTGGACACGACACCGTTTCCACTGCCCGATCTGGCCGACGTGCGCGGGCAGGCGCATGCGCGGCGTGCATTGGAGGTTGCCGCAGCGGGTGGTCACCACCTTCTGCTGATTGGCAGCCCTGGCTGCGGCAAGACGCTGTTGGCCTCGCGGCTGCCCAGCCTGTTGCCGGACACCGAGGAAGCCGAGGCTTTGCAGCTGGCCGCTATCGCCTCGGTGAGCGGTGAAGGGCTGGACCCACGGCGTTGGCGGCAGCGTCCCTTCCGGGCGCCGCACCACAGTGCGAGCGCGGCGGCGCTGGTGGGTGGCGGCAATCCGCCCTGCCCCGGCGAGATCTCGCTGGCCCATCACGGTGTCCTTTTCCTCGATGAGCTTCCAGAGTGGAACCGCAGTGCTTTGGAGACTCTGCGAGAGCCGCTGGAGTCCGGCCACATCCGCATCGCCCGCGCGGCGCGCAGCGTGCAGTATCCGGCGCGCTTCCAACTGGTGGCCGCGATGAATCCCTGCCCGTGTGGCTGGGCCGGTGACCGCAGCAATCGCTGCCTGTGCAGCGATGAACGGGTCAACCGCTATCGCGCGCGGGTGTCAGGTCCGTTGCTGGACCGCATCGACCTGCATATCAGTGTGGCGCGTATGGATGCGGTAGAGTTGCGGGAGAGCACGCCACTGGGTGAGCCCAGTGCTGCGGTACGTGCACGGGTAGAAGCCGCCCATGCCCGGCAGCAGACGCGTGGCGGGCTCAATGCGCATCTACCGCCGGCGGCGCTGCGGGCGTGCACGAAGCTGAGCGAGGCCGATCAGGATCTGTTGGAGCAGGCCATCGAGCGTCTGCAGCTTTCCGCACGTGCGATGCACCGGATTCTGCGGGTGGCGCGCACGATTGCGGATCTGGCGGGTTGCGAGGGTATCCAGACCGCGCATCTGGCTGAGGCGATCGGCTACCGGCAGTTGGATCGGGGAAAGCCAGGGGTATGACGAGAGATCACATCAGGATGAAGGAGGCGCGCCGCGTCTCGTCAAACTCCAAGCTATACACTGGAAGGACGCCAATGTCGGGCAGTAGGCCAAGAGTGTGACGCTCCCATACCTCCGAAGGCCCCGCGATATCAGCATCCACGGCATGAATGCGATACACCGGCGCGTAGTCATCCCGTTCGGCCTCGAACGGACAGTCAAGCACCCAGCGCTTTGATGCGCTATCGGTTACCAGCATCATTCGCGGCAGGTCATGGAATTCGCGATACGCCAGGATGCGGTACTGCCCCGGAAGAAGAATCATCGGAATTCTCAGCAGATGCGCGGTCAGCGGCCGCGTCTGAACATTACACCCCGCTTCGCCAGCAACGCCACCCGACGGCTGACCAGCGCGTGCAGCTCCGCCAGCTCCGACGCCCGGTCAGCCGTCATGTTCCCGCCAAACAGCACTCGTGACAGTCCCGCCGCCTCGCTGTCCTCCGGGTGCTGCCACCGGTCCCGGTACACCTTCTGGCACACCAGCCAGGCCAGCCGCAGCCCCCCGCCAGGCAGCGGGCGGACCACGCGTTCGTAGACCTGCCAGAACTGGTATTCGGCCCGCAGGTCGATCGCCGGCGCCACGGACAGCGCCTGCCGGGGCCGTCCTGGGCCCCGGATGCCGAACAGCCGGGTTCGCGGGTTGTACTGAGCCATGCCAACAGGATGACCCAACAACATTGTGGGAACCTTGCGTCGCTGCCGGAAAATCGCTGTTGATTGCCCAAGGGGGGCCAGGTGGGATTGGGGGGCCGCCAAGTGCATCCACGCACGGCGTGGATCTACCTAGAAGGTCATCGAGGTACTGAACATCAGCTGCCGTGGCGCGCTGCGCTGCAGGGTCTGGTAATCCCCCGAGAACGACGAGCCGGCGATGGTGGCGGTGCCGATGTTGTGGCGGTTGAACAGGTTGCTCACGTCCAGCCGCAGCTCCAGGCCGGGTATCACGCTGTCCGCACCGAAGCGGTAGGCGGCATAGGTGTTGACCTGCCAGAAGGTCGGCACGCGGATGTCGTTCTCGTAGGTGAAGGGCTGGCGCAGGTACGAGGTGCTGGTGGCACCGAAGCGCCAGTCACCGAAGTGCGCGGAAAGGTCACTCACCAGCGAGATCTGCGGGTAGCCCGGCTGGGCGTTGCCCTTGATCGGGTATACCGTGTCGCCCACCACGAAATCGCTGTCGTAGTACGAACGGGCCACGGCTACGCCCTGGTAGAACTGCAGGTGGTCGGTCAGGTCGGCGGTGATGCCGAGGTCGGCGCCGATCACGTGCATCTTCGGCATCAGCCGCACGGTGTTGATCTGCGCGAACTGGGTGCCGATGGCGGCCGACAGCAGGCGGTTGCGGATGTCGTTGTAGAACACGTCGCCGGTGATCGTCAGCCGGTCGAAGCGATGCGATGCGCCCACGGTCAGGTTCCAGTTCTTCTCCGGGCGCAGCGTGCCGGCCACGCGGTCGAACTCTTCCTGGTCGGTGATGGTCCACGCCGAGGCGGTGTAGCCGATGTTGCCGCGCTGGGCCACGCGATAGCCGTTCATGGTGTTGGCCAGGTCGATGAAGGCATCGGTGGACTCCGTCGGGCTCCAGAGCAGCGAGACGTGCGGCAGGAAGTTGCTCTTCGCGCGCAGCGTGCCGTTCACCGGCCGGTCCTTGGCATCCCCCAGGCCGCCACCGCTGGTGCGGAAGTCCACGGCCTTGAAGCCGACACCCAGCTTCAGCGTGTCGTTCAGCACGATGTCGTCCTGCAGGTAGAACTGGCGCGAGCGGGTCACCCAGTTCGATGCGTTGTCGGTCTTGAACGCGGGGCCGTACACATCGAACGGACCCGTCGCCTTCAACGGCGGGCCCTCGCCCAGCAGCGGCTGCTGGTACCACTCGGTCTTGGCCGCGGCCTTGCTCTTCTCCTGCCAGAAGCCAGCAGTGAAGGTGTGCGCGCCGATCTCGAACTGCAGGTTGAGCATGCCACCCAGCCGATTCACACGTGGCGTCTGCACCTGTTCGGAGAACGGTGCGCCGTTGGGCGACGGCACGGTCGGGTCGGTGAGCGTAGCCTGGGTGTGGCTGTTGGCGTTGTACAGCTGCACGTTGCCGCTCAGCGCCGGGCTGATCTGGAAGCGGTGGTTGATCGAGGACACGCGATCGCGGGTGATCTGGCCGGTGTCGTACGGGATTAGTTCGGACAGCTCACCGCAGGTATAGGCGCCGCAGGATTTGTCTGCGTTCTCCGGCGAGGCCACGTACCAGGCCCACGCGTAATCGGGATAGAAGATGTCGGCCTTCCAGCCCAGCTTGCGGATCATGTCGAAGGAGATGTTGTTGTAGCCCCAGACCTTGGCCTTGCTGTCGGACAGGAACACGGTGAAATCGCCCCAGGCGACGTCCTGCTGCAGCTTCAGGTCGCCGCGCAGGAAGTTCTGGGTGCCCTCGCCCTGGTACTTGTCGGCGGACACGCGCTGCAGGTCGACTAGCACTTTCGGGCCATGCTCGCCGAGCTGGCCGCTCTGCCCGGATACGGTGGTGACCAACGTGTTGTTGCTGCCCACGCCCTGCTTCACGCGCAGGCTGGGCGTGTCCTGCAGCTCGTGCAGGCGGTACTCCAGGCTGCCGCCGTTGACGCTGCTGGAGAACACGCTGACCGGTGCGCCACCGGGACTGACCGTGATCGCACCGATGCCATCGGGCACGCCCACGTTGACCACGCTGGTGCCGGTGAGCGACAGGAAGCCGTTGTCGTTCAGCGGCACGCCTTCGAAGGTGATGCCCATTTCATTCATGCGGAAGCCGCGCACGAACAGGCTGGTCGCCGAGATATCCAGGCCCAGCCCGTCGGTGGCGGTGTAGCTGGCGCCCGGCACCTGCTTCAGCATGGCCAGGCCGTTGTTGCCGGTGACCATTGCGTCGAGGTCTTCTGCCTTGATGATGTAGCGGTTGGGGCCGACCACCTGGGTCGGTGCCACGGCCGCGCCGCTCGGTGTGGCGATGACCTGCAGGGCGTTGAGCGTGGTGGGCGAGTCGTGCGCGGCATCGTGCGTTTCTGCGGCGTACGCAGGTGCGGTGATGGCCGCGATGATGGCCAGGGCGAGGCGCGTCGTGGGTGGGGTGTTCATGGGCAGATCCAGAGTGCAGGGAGAGAGCGGCGCAGGCGCACGCCCAGCGCGTTGCAGCACCGGTGTCGGCGCCCTGGCTGGCGGTGCGATTGCGTTGAGGGGTGACGGCGCGGTGCGCGCCGGTCAGCAGACGAAGACGATCATCTGCCGTGGGATTCGATGAGGTGATTTCGACGTGCGGAATTCTTGCATCGCACTGCCGCATCCGCCATTGCGCCGTGGTACAGCGCAGACGGCGATGGGGATGGGTGGGCTATACGTGGGTATAGCTTCGGCGTGGTGGGGGCCGACCTTGGTCGGTACTCGTGTGCCAACCAAGGTTGGCACCCACCGGGGCGGATGAGGCTGGCACCTACCGGGGCATAGGGGCGCGCGGTTACTGCAGGACGAAACGCTCGATCGCGCGCGCCACGCCCTCGTCGGCATTGCTGCTGGTCTCAAACCGCGCCACCAGCTTCACCGCGTCGATGGCATTGCCCATCGCCACGCTGGTGCCGGCGTACTGCAGCATGGTCAGGTCGTTCTCCTGGTCGCCGATGGCCATCACGTTGGCGCGGTCGATGCCCAGATGCTCGGCCAGCTTCTGCAGGCTCGGGCCCTTGCCGGCGCGGTGGTCGAACACTTCCAGGAAGTACGGCGCGCTCTTCAATACTGCGAAGCGCTCGGTCAGTTCGCTGGGCAGGCGCGCGATGGCTGCATCCAGCACCTCGGGTTCGTCGATCATCATCAGCTTGATGAAGGACATCGACGGGTCCATGTCTTCCACGCGGCGATAGGACAGCGGCATCCGCGAGAGATGCGAATCGGCCACGGTGTAGTAGCTGATGTCCTGGTTGGGCGTGTACATGCGCTGGCTGTCCAGCGCCTGGAAGTGCACGCCCACTTCGCGGGCCACCTGCTCGCAGAACAGGAAGTCGTCGAAGCTGAGCGGATACTCGACCACGGTTTCGCGCGTGCCGATGCGCTGCACCAGGCCGCCATTGCAGGCGATGCAGTAGTCGTCGTTGCCGGTGATGCCGAGCTCGTGCAGGTACGGCGCCAGGCCGGGAACCGGGCGGCCACTGGTCAGCACGATGTGCACGCCCAGCGCGCGCGCCTGCGCGATGGCCTTCCTGGCGCGCGGGGTGAGCTGGTGCGACGGGTCCAGCAGGGTGCCATCCATGTCGATGGCGACCAGTTCGATGGTCGATTGCCTGCGGCCCATGTCCATTGCGTTCAACTCATGCGGGGCACGCCAGTTTACCCCCTCATGCCCGGTTCACCTCTTTGCCCACGTTGGCCGGGATACTGCAGGAGCCTGTGCGTCCCCCACCGCAGGACGGCCCGCTGACCGCCCTTCCCTGGAGAACCTTGCGACGCATGACCTACCGTGCCCCCGAAACCAACGACAGCGCGCCCCTGGCCCAGCAGATCGAGCAGATGATCGACGAGCTGCCCGGCGACCAGGTGAGCGTCGGCACCCTGCTCAGCGCGCTGGGCGATGAGGGCCTGCTGCTGATCGTGATCCTGCTCTCGGCCATCTTCATCATTCCCGTGTCGATTCCCGGGCTCAGCACTGTGTTCGGCGCCTCGATCCTGCTGATCGGCCTGAGCCGGGTGCGCAACCGCCCGCTGTGGGTACCGCAGAAGCTGGCGCGCCGCGAGATCGCCACCGACAAGCTGAAGGCCAACCTCGGCCGTGCGCTGAAGTGGGTGCACCGCATGGAGCGGCTGTCGCGGCCGATGCGGCTGGCGGTGATGGTGCGCTCGAAGAAGATGATGCGCCTGAACAACCTGATGCTGGTGTTCGCGACCCTGCTGTTGATGGCGCCGGCTGGGCCGATTCCGTTCAGCAACACATTGCCGGCGCTGGCGCTGATGTCGTTTGCGATTGGCTTCATCCAGCGCGATGGTGCGGCGGTGGCAGCCGGTTACGGCTTCGTGGTGGCCACGGTGGTGTATTTCGGCGTACTGCTGGGCGGCGTGGGGTTTGCTGCCGAGTCGGTGTTCAGCGGGTTCCGCAGCAGTACCGCCGAACTGTAGAGCCGAGCCCATGCTCGGCTGCCATTCGTTCGGTGCACGGAAATCCCCGCGCTGCGCGCGTAAGCCGAGCATGGGCTCGGCTCTACAGAATTACTTGGCTGAGACCCGCCACACCACGTCGCCCACGTCGTCGGCCACCAGTAATGCACCCTCGGCATCCATCGCCATGCCCACCGGTGCGCCCATCAGGGTCTTCTCGTCCTTCGAGGCGAAGCCGCTGACCACGGTCTGCGGCCGCCCGGTCGGCTTGCCGTCCTTGAACGGTACATAGACCACTTCGTAGCCACTCAGCGGCGAGCGGTCCCAGCTGCCGTGTTCGCCGATGAAGGCACCACCGTGGTACTGCGCCGGCAGCGCCTGGCCGGTGTAGAACAGCAGGCCCAGCGGTGCCACGTGCGAGCCGATGGCGTAGTCCGGTACGATCGCCTTGGCCACCAGGTCCGGCCGCTGCGGCTGCACGCGTTCGTCCACGTGCTGGCCGTAGTAGCTGTAGGGCCAGCCGTAGAAGCCATCTTCCTTCACCGAGGTGAGGTAATCCGGCACCAGGTCGGCACCGATCTCGTCGCGTTCGTTCGCCACCGCCCACAACGTGCCGGTGCTCGGCTCCCAGTCCAGGCCGGTCGGGTTGCGGATGCCCGACGCAAAGATACGGCTGCCACGGGTGGCCACGTCCACCTCCAGCACGACCGCACGGCGGTATTCAACGGCCAAACCATTTTCGGTGATGTTGCTGTTGGAGCCGACGCCCACGTACAGCTTGCTGCCATCGCGGCTGGCCAGCAGTTCCTTGGTCCAGTGGTGGTTGACGGTGCTGGGCAGGTCGGTGAACTCGCGGCCCTTGTCGGACATGCGGGTTTCGCCGGGCACGTAGTGGTACTGCATGATGTTGCCGGTGTTGGCCACGTACAGCGTGTCACCGATCAGCTGGATGCCGAACGGCGAATGCAGGCCTTCAATGTAGACGTGCTGGGTCCAGGTGTTCGTTCCCGGCGTGCGGCGCAGCAGGGTGACCCGGTTGCCGCCCTTGCCGGCCTTGCCCGAGCGCGCCTTCACCTTGCCGGCGATCCACTGCTTGGGCGTGGTGACCGGTTCTTCGCCGGGGCCATTGCCCTCCACCACCAGCACATCGCCGTTGGGCAGCGTCAGCAGCCGCCGCGGATGCTGCAGGTTGGCGGCGATGCGCTCGATCTTCAGGCCTTCGGCCACCGTGGGGGCCTGGCCGTCGGCCCAGCCCACGCCCTTGGGCACCTGCATCGGCGGCATCAGGAAGTTGGCCGGCTTGGGCAGTGGCGGCTGCGGCCCCGACTGGTCGGCCGGGTGGTATTCGGCCTTGCCCGCGCAGGCCGACAGGGTGACGGCCAGTGCCAGCGCGGCCACGGTGGGCAGGATGTGCTTAGCCATGACGACCTCCCTGCAGCACCGGCGGCTGCAGTGACAGCAGGATCAGGCCCAGGGCGATCAGGGCCACGGTCAGCGCCGACAGGATCGTGCCCGGCACAGCAACGGCATACGCATCGCGGCTGTGCACGAAGGCGTTCCAGATGGCCAGCACCACGGCGACCAGATTGAGGAAGAAGTCGATGCGGTCGATGCGGGTGGCCGTGCCGTTGCGGCGCCAGACCGCGAACAGGTTGATCAGGCGCGGCACGATGGCGATCAGCAGGCCGAAGGTGATCAGCCAGGCGGCGGCCTTGCCCCACATCACCTCGGCGCTGTTGAGATAGATCGCGTCGAAGGTCAGGGCACCGACGAAGAAGCCGAAGGGTATCGGGTTCAACAGGCTGAACAGCGTGGTGCCGAGGCCGCGATGGGCCTGGGCCAGAGGGTTGACCATCATCGTGCTCCGATACGGAAGGGTGCACAGGCTGTAGTAGCACAGTGCGATGTGAGGGCGCGCGATGATGCTGGGTAGATTCGCGCCATGCGTGGATACGCGTGCCAACCAAGGTTGGCACCTACCAGATGCGGGCCGCTGCAGCCGTCATTACCCCACGGCATAAGCGTTTGTGACGCAATTGGCACATCTGCAGATTGCTTGTGTGAAGAGGTAGGGAGTTCTTCGTTGTGTCGCGTTTGGCTCGTTGCGATGGGGCAGTTCCGCCCCGCCGTCCTGCCATGCCGATTCACAACAGAAGGATTCGTGTATGAAGCGACACACGCAACGCAACGCGCCACCGCGCTCCGCGCGCCTGGCCCTCGCCACTGCGCTGGTACTGGGCAGCCTGGCCGTCACCGCCCAGGCCCAACAGGCCGATCCGCTGGCGGGCATCCAGTGGCACCTGCTCAACACCGGGCAGACGGTCCCGGCTGACACACTGCCGGTGGCCGGCAACGACCTGAACGTGGATGGTCTGTTCCGCAATGGCATCCGTGGCCAGGGCGTCACCATCGCCATCGTCGATGATGGCCTGCAGATCGCCCATCCGGACCTGGCGGCCAACGTGGCCGCTGTAGCCGGCAAGAACTTCACCAACGGCTCGAACAACCCCACCCCGACCAACCCGGATGTCGACAACCACGGCACCATGGTCGGTGGCATCGCCGGCGCGGTGGGTGCCAACAACCTGGGCGTGCGCGGTGTGGCCCCGGCGGCAACGCTGAAAGGCTTCAACCCGATTTCGCGCTCAGCCCTGGGCAACCAGCAGAGCAACATCGAGTACGCCTGGTGGGACGGCGCGGAGTCGGCCGACGTGCAGGTGTTCAACAACAGCTGGGGCGCCGGCCCGGGCAATCCGAACCTGCCGCTGGCGTACAGCGAAAACACGATTCGTTCGTACGAGCAGGCACTGTCGGGCACGCGTGGTGGCCGCGGCGGCATCTACGTGAAGTCGGCCGGCAACAACTTCAACAATGCCTCGATCAGCCAGACCCAGGATGTCTGCACCACCGACACCAAGAACCGCAACACCGGCTGCGTCCCCGCCGGACGCGATCCGCGCAACAACCTGTTCAACGTGATCACCGTAGGCGCGGTGCGCGCCGATGGCGTGCGCTCGTCGTACTCCTCCACCGGCTCGGCCCTGTGGGTGTCGGCCTTTGGCGGCGAGTACGGCCTGCAGGCACAGTACGCCCCCGGCCTGGTGGCGCGCGCCTACGACCCGGCCATCGTCACCACCGACGTGACCGGGTGCGCGCAGGGCAGCAACAAGAACACCAACCGCCAGAACACCTTGGACAGCAACCTGTCGGCCATCGACAGCACCTGCAACTACACCGCCAAGATGAACGGCACCTCGGCGTCAGCGCCGATGGTCTCGGGCGTGGCGGCACTGGTGCTGGAAGCCAATCCGAACCTGTCCTATCGCGATGTGAAGTACATCCTGGCCACCACCGCCACCCGCAACCACCCGAACCAGCCGGCGGTGACGCTGGCCGATGGGCGCACGCTGGTGCCAGGCTGGACGGTGAATGCGGCCAACCGCGCCTACAGCAACTGGTACGGCTTCGGTGTGGTCAACGCTGCGCGTGCAGTGCAGGTCGCCGAGAACTTCCAGTCGCTGGGACCGCTGGTCGACAGCGGCTGGCGCAACACCACGCGCACCGTGGCCATCGGCAACACCTCGGCCGCCGCCGCACGCCTGACCTTCCAGTTGGCCAATGGCGCGCGCAACATCGAAAGCGTGCAGCTGGGCTTCCGGGTCAACCACCGCAACACGCGCCAGCTGCAGTTCGTGCTGGTGTCGCCCAGCGGCACCCGCAGCGTGGTGCAACCGGCGTTCACCGCGATCGGTTCGGGCACGGGCGGCGCGCAGAGCAACTTCACCAGTTGGGACCTGCTGTCCAGCAATGCCTTCCTGGATGAGAATGCCAGCGGCACCTGGACGCTGGAAGTGACCGACATGGGGCAGGCCGCGACCGCTGCATCGCGTGGCAACCTCGAATTCTTCAAGATCCGCGTTCTGGGGCACTGATGATGAAGACCACCATTCTGTTGAGCACGCTCGCCTTCGCGGCGATGACCTCCCCTGCCTGGGCACAGAGCTCGGGGCAGACCCCTCCAGCCAGGACCCTGTCGACCGTGGATGCGCAGGAACTGAAGGCGTCCGCCACCGGCCGCTCGTTCGATGTGGGCGGCACGCGCTTCCAGCTGTCTCCCTCGACCACCGTGAAGCAGGCCAGTGGCGGTCAGTTCACCATCACCCCGCAGGCGGCAGCGACCACCAGCTCGCGTACCAAGCGTTCGCTGGATGGCGCAGCGGCCGCGCCTGCTGATGCCGGTGCCGGCAAGTTCGCGGCGGCGGTCTCCCGTGACGGAGCGCCGGTGGTGGCGACCTCCCGGGTCAAGGTGTTCTTCACAGATGCAGCATCGGCCCAGCGTGCGGCTACCGCCACCGGCGGCACCGTGGTGAAGGTGTCGAAGGCTTCGGGCCAGGCCATCGTGGAGTACCCGTCAGTGAACGCGGCGCTGGATGCGACCACCAAGCTGCTGTCCACCGCCGGTATCCGCGCCACCGAGCCGGACGTGGTGCAGTGGGAAGAGACCAAGTAAGGCGTTGAGTGGTGCCCCGGCCGGTTGGCTCTCCTGGCCGGCCGGGGATGGGTGCGTGGGGGTATGCCGACCAACGGTCGGCACCCACCGCGGTGGAGGTGACGTCAGCGCGCGGCGAGTGTGTCGCTGTGCTTGAGGCTGCAGCTGGCCAGCGCGTCATTGCCTGCGGCCGGGTGGGCCGGCTCCAGCAGCAGTCGCTGCACGTCCGAGAACAGCTTTTCCACCGGCGTGCCGTACGGCGCGAACAGGCGCAGGCGGCCCTGGCGGTCGAACACGTAGCCACCGGCGATGTGACTCATCGTGTAGGTATCCGGTACCTGGCCGGGCTCCTTCTCGTAGAACGCCTTGAAGTCGCTGGCCATCGCCGCCAGCTGCGCTTCGTTGCCGACCAGCGCGATCGCCTTGGGGTCGAACGCTTCCACATAGGTGCGGGCGACTTCGGGCGTGTCGCGTGCGGGATCGACGCTGACGAACACCACCTGCAGCTGGTCGGCATCCTTGCCCATCAGGTGCTTCACCTGGCTCAGCTCGACCATCGTGGTCGGGCACACGTCCGGGCAGCTGGTGAAACCAAAGAACAGATAGGTCACCTGCCCCTGCAGGTCCTTCGGGCCACGCACGGTGCCGTGGCTGTCGGGCATCGACCACTGCTGGCCAAGTTCTTCGCAGGCGATGTCCTTGGAGTAGAAGTCCATGCGCGACTGCGCGCTGCAGCCGACCAGCAGGCCGAGCAGCAGGCCTACGGCCAGCCGCAGGCCGCGATGGGGGAACGCAATGCCTTTCACGGTTCGCAGGCTCAGTTGATCATCATGTGGTAGTGCATGCTCCAGATGATCCACACCGACAACGCGACGATGATGAACAGGATCACCAGGGTGAACACGAAGCTGGCCAGGTTCCAGCCACCTTCGGACTTGCGGTCCATGTGCAGGAAATAGACCAGCTGCACCAGGATCTGCGCCACTGCGAAGCCGACCAGCAGGAACAGCGTGAGCGGCCGCGACAGCACCGGGTTCATCACCAGTGCGAACGGCACCACGGTCAGCAGCGCGCACAGCACGAAGCCGATCAGGTAGGACTTGGTGGAGCCGTGCGCATTGCCGGCGCGCGAAGTTTCGACGTGGGCCATGTCAGAAGGCTCCGATCAGGTAGACGAAGGTGAAGACGCAGATCCACACCAGGTCCAGGAAGTGCCAGAACAGGCTCAGGCACGACACGCGGGTGATGTTGGTCGGGGTCAGGCCACGGCGGTAGACCTGATGCATGACCACGGCCATCCAGATCAGGCCGCTGGCCACGTGCAGGCCGTGGGTGGCGACCAGCGCGAAGAACGCCGACAGGTAGGCACTGGTGCTGGGGCCTGCGCCTTCGTGGATCAGGTGCGAGAACTCGTAGATCTCCATGCCGATGAACGAGGCACCGAGCACGAAGGTCACGCCCAGCCAGCGCAGCACCGCCGAGGCATCGTGGCGATGCATCGCCAGTACGGCCTGGCCGTAGGTGATGCTGGAGACCAGCAGCAGGAAGGTCTCGGCCATCACGAACGGCAGCGAGAACAGGTCCTTGCCGGTGGGGCCACCGGCGTAGGCGGTGCTGAGTACCGCGTACGAGGCGAACAGCGAACCGAACAGCACCAGGTCGGACATGAGGTAGACCCACATGCCGAAGACCTTCATGCCGCCCTGCTCGTGGCCATGGTCGTGTTCGTGGTGGTCCTCGTGCGCCTGCGTGTCGCTGGCCAGCTCGGGGCGGGTCAACAGGTTCATGCGCTTACCTCCTTCAGCTTGGCAAGGTTGGCCGCTTCGGTGCGCGCCACCTCTTCGGAACTGACGTAGTAGTCCACGTCCTCGTCGTAGGAACGCACGATCAGGGTCACGATCATCGCGATGAAGCTGGCTGCGGCCATCCACCAGATGTGCCAGACCAGGGCGAAGCACAGCACCAGGATCCAGATGTTGAGGATCAGCGGCACGCCGGTGTTCTTCGGCATGTGGATCGGTGCGTACTTCTTCGGCGGCGGCGGCAGGCCGCGCTTCTTCGCTTCGTGGAAGGCGTCCAGCTCATCGGCCTTGGGCACCACGGCGAAGTTGTAGAACGGCGGCGGCGACGGCGTGGCCCATTCCAGCGTACGTGCGTTCCACGGGTCGCCGGTCAGGTCCAGATTGCGCTTGCGGTCACGCACGCTTACGTAGATCTGCACCAGCATCAGGATGATGCCCGCGAACACGAACAGTGCACCGATGAAGGCAGCGATCAGGTACGGCGTCCACGCCGGGTTGTCGTACTGGTTCATGCGGCGGGTCATGCCCATGAAGCCGAGCATGTACAGCGGCATGAAGGCCAGGTAGAAGCCGATCACCCAGCAGGCGAACGACCACTTGCCCAGGCGCTCGTTGAGGGTGAAGCCGAACACCTTCGGGAACCAGTAGGCGAAGCCGGCCAGGTAGCCGAACAGCGCTCCGCCGATGATGGTGTTGTGGAAGTGCGCGACCAGGAACAGGCTGTTGTGCAGCAGGAAGTCCGCGCCCGGGATGGCCAGCAGCACGCCGGTCATGCCACCGATGGTGAAGGTGACCAGGAAGGCGATGGTCCACAGCATCGGTACGCTGAACTCGACGCGGCCGCCGTACATGGTGAACAGCCAGGTAAAGATCTTCACGCCGGTGGGAATGGCGATGATCATCGTCATGATGCCGAAGAAGGCATTGACGCTGGCGCCGGAACCCATGGTGAAGAAGTGGTGCAGCCAGACGATGAACGACAGGATGCCGATCGCCAGCGTGGCGCCCACCATCGACTTGTAGCCGAACAGCTTCTTGCGCGCGAACGTGGCGGTCACTTCAGAGAAGATGCCGAACGCCGGCAGCACCAGGATGTACACCTCCGGATGGCCCCAGGCCCACACCAGGTTCACGTACATCATCGGGTTGCCACCCAATGTGTTGGTGTAGAAGTTGAAGTCCAGGTAGCGGTCCAGGGTGAGCGCACCCAGTGCCACGGTCAGGATCGGGAAGGCGGCGATGATGATCACGCTGGTGACCAGCACGGTCCAGGTGAACACCGGCATCTTCATCAGGGTCATGCCCGGCGCACGCATGCGCAGGATGGTGATGAACAGGTTGACGCCGGTCAGCAATGTGCCGATGCCCGAAGCCTGCAATGCCCAGATGTAGTAATCGACACCCACGCCTGGACTGAACTCGATGCCCGACAGCGGCGGATAGGCGACCCAACCGGTCATGGCGAATTCGCCAACGCCCAGCGAGATCATCATCAGCGCGGCGCCGACCACGAAGATCCAGAAGCTGAAGGCGTTGAGGAACGGGAACGCCATGTCGCGCGCGCCGATCTGCAGCGGCACGATGATGTTCATCAGGCCGACCACGAACGGGGTGGCCACGAAGAAGATCATGATCACGCCGTGTGCGGTGAAGATCTGGTCGTAGTGCTCCGGTGGCAGGAAGCCATCACTGCCCGGCCCGGCTGCCGCCAGCTGCGCGCGCATCATCAGCGCATCGGCAAAGCCACGCACCAGCATGACCAGCGCCACCACCACGTACATGATGCCGATCTTCTTGTGGTCCACGGTGGTGAACCAGTCACGCCACAGCGGGCCCCACAACTTGAAATACGTCACCGCGCCCAGCAGCGCGAGGCCGCCCAGCACCATGGCCGCCAATGTGACCACGACGATCGGCTCGTGCAGTGGCACGGCCTCCCACGTCAATTTACCCAACATGTTCGTTACTCCTGGGAAACCTGGGCACCGCCGGCAGCGCCCGCCGGGGTAGCAGCAGCGGTGTTCTCACCGACGCCGATGAACTGGTCGATGACCTTCTTGAACAGCAGCGGTTCAACACTGGAGAAGTGCTGCACCGGTGCGTTCTTCGACGGTGCGGCCAGCGCCTTGAACTGCGTGAAGCTGAGCGCGTCGGGCGCGCTGCGCACCTCGGCCACCCAGCGCTCGAAGTCTTCGTTGCTGCTGGCAGTGGCGATGAACTTCATGTTCGAGAAGCCATGCCCGCTGTAGTTGCCGGACATGCCGCGGAACTGGCCGGGCTCGTTGGCGATCAGGTGCAGCTGCGTGCGCATGCCGGCCATCGCGTAGATCTGCCCACCCAGCTGCGGGATGAAGAAGGTATTCATCGTCGAGTTGGAGGTGATGTTGAACGCCAGCGGGCGGTTGGCCGGGAAGTTGAGCTGGTTGACCGTGGCGATGCCCAGGTCCGGGTACACGAACACCCATTTCCAGTCGGTGGCGATCACGTCCACGTGCAGCGGCTCACCGGCCACGTCCAGCGGCTTGTACGGGTCCAGCTCGTGGGTCGACTTCCACACGATCACCGCCAGCACCGCGATGATGATCAGCGGCACGCCCCAGACCACGATCTCCACCTTGGTGGAGTGCGACCAGTCAGGCATGTATTTGGCTTTGGTGTTGCCGGCGCGGTAGCGCCACGCGAACACGAAGGTCAGCACGATGGCCGGTATCACCACGATCAGCATCAGGCCGATGCAGATCAGGATCAGGTCGCGCTGGGCGAGCCCGACCATGCCCTTCGAATCCAGCAGCACCCAGTCACAGCCCGACAGGCCGACGCAGGCCAGGGCGACCAGCGCCAGGCGGATGCGGTTCCAGCAGATATTCATTGGAGGTCAACCCTGTTGAAGAAGCGCGCTTGACCGGCTCGCCTGCGCGCAGCGCCCGGGCGTGGAGCGGCTACACTGTGGGTACGAGGTCGCCTACAAGAGGGCGAACCACTCCAATCAAGCCCATACAAGATACATCATTGTATGGACTTGTGCACCTGCACGTATGGAAAAACCTGACCGATGACGCCACCTGCCGCCGGCCGCCGCCTGAAACACCCCAATCGCACCTGGGTTCGCCCTTTCCGCGAGGGCGCCGGCCCGCTGTACCTGCAGATTGCCCAGCAGGTGCGCGAGGCGGTGGATGACGGCGTGCTGCGCCCGGGCGACCGCCTGCCGCCGCAGCGCGACCTGGCCCAGCAGGTGGGCGTGGACCTGACCACGGTCACCCGTGCCTTTGCCGAGCTGCGCCAGGCCGGCCTGCTCGATGCGCAGGGCGCCGGCGGCACCTTCATTGCGCTGTCGGCCGGCAACCGCAGCACCTCGGTGGACCTGAGCATGAACATCCCGCCGCTGCTGGGCAGCGCGCCGTTCGCACAGGGCATGGAGGCCGGTTTCCAGCACGTGGGCCAGCAGCTGGGCCAGGGCGAACTGATGAGCTACCACGTCGGCGCCGGCACCCGCGAGGACCGCGCCGCCGCTGTGCAGTGGCTGTCACCGATGCTGGGGACGGTCGGTGCCGACCAGGTGGTGATCTGCCCCGGTGCGCAGACCGCACTGTGCGCGCTGATCCTGGCCCGCACCCAGCCGGGCGAGCTGATCGCCGCCGAGCAGCTGACCTACCCGGGCCTGCTGGCCGCCGCGCGCGTGCTGCAGCGGGGCGTGGTGCCAGTGGCGATGGACGCCGAAGGCATGCTCCCCGACGCACTGGAGGAGGCCTGCCAGCTGCGCCGCCCGCGCCTGCTGTACCTGGTGCCGACCATCCAGAACCCGACCACGGCGACGATGTCGGCACAACGGCGGCAGGCCCTGCTGGCGGTCGCGAAGCGCCACGATCTGACCGTGATCGAAGACGATCCCTACTGGTTGCTGGCCGGAGACGCCGCACCGCCGCTGGCCGCCCAGCGCGGTGCCGGCTGCCCGGTCTATTACATCTCCACCCTGTCCAAGTGTCTGGCACCGGGCCTGCGCACCGCCTACCTGGTGGTGCCGGCCGGCGAACCGATGGAACCGGTGCTGGACGCCCTGCGTGCGATCGCGTTGATGCCGACCCAGTCGATGGTGGCAGTGGCCTCGCAGTGGATCCGCAACGGCCAGGCCGAGGACATGGTGCGGCGCTTCCAGCAGGAGCTGCGCGAGCGCCAGGCGATTGCCGCGCAGTACCTGCCGTCCCGCGCGCGGGCGCATCCGGCCGGCCTGCACGTATGGCTGCCGCTCCCGCCACGGCTGGACCAGTACCGGCTGATCCAGGCCGCGCAGGAACAGGGGCTGGGCATCGCCAGCTCGGACGCCTTCAGCGTGGAAGAACCGCCGCCGGGCAACGCCATCCGCCTGTCGCTGGGCGGCGCGGTGGACCAGAGCGCGCTGGCCGGGGCGCTGGCCAAGCTGAACGAGATCCTGTCTGAAGCCCCCGAGGCCAGGCATAACGCCATCGTCTGAACCGGGCGCATGGCGCCACATCCATACAAGATGATATTTTGTATGTAACGTATGGATGAAGGGACGTGCATCGATGCGCGCCGAGAAACTGAAGTTCCACCTGGTGATGGCCGGCTGTGGTGGCTTTGTGGTGTTGATGCTGGCCGCGCTGGCCTGGGTCTGCCTGCAGCCGCAGACCGTGGATGTGCAGGCCGCCGAACGCCACGCCATCGAGCAATGCATGCAGCGCAGCGAGGATCCGTCGCGTAGCGAGATCCAGCGCCGCGCGCAGGCTGATTCCTGCCGCGAGATGCGCAAGCAGTACGTGCACAAGTTCGGCGGGGACGCGTCCTGATGGGCGCAACCGCGCCGCGTCGCCGCTGGCTGCTGTCGACGATGATCGCCCTCGCCTGCCTGTTCATGGCCGGCGTCGCGGCTGCGCTGTGGCAGTACTTCGGCTACAGCGCGCAGTCCACGTTCACCGAACAGGCCATCGTCTTCGACGACTCGCAGCTGCGCTTGCCGGCCAATCTGGCCGGAGATACCGGCCGCATCCGCGTGGTGCACTTCTGGGACCCGGCCTGTGCGGTCTGCAACCGCGAGACCGGCGCGCACCTGAGCTACCTGATCAGCATGTACCGCCGCGCCGGCATCGACTTCTACGCGATCCGCCGCCCCGGTACCCAGGGCGAACTGCCCGAGCCGCTGCGCAACAAGGTGATCAACCTGCCGACCATCGACGGCATCGAGCACATTCCGGCCAGCCCTGCCGTGGCGATCTGGGACCGGCAGGGCCACCTGGCCTATGCCGGCCCTTACAGCATCGGCATGGTCTGCAACTCGGCCAACAGCTTCGTCGAACCACTGCTGGACAAACTGGTGCGCGGCGAAACCGTGCGCCCGAAAGGACTGCTTGCCGTGGGCTGCTACTGCCCCTGGCAGGCCAAGCGCTGAGGACGCGCAATGACATCACCGACGCGGGCCGGTGCGGCCGCCGCAAACAACAACGGCGGTCACCTGTCCGAACCGACCGATGGTTATGGACAGGCTCCCGCCGTTGGAAGCAACGATACGCCCCGACATGCTCCGTACATGCCGCGACCGGATGTCGCAGCCCGCGAGTGGGTGCAGGACGTACTCGCACATAGCGGCCCGATCTACCTGCGCATCGTCAACTCGCTGGAACGCACAGTGCGCCGCGGTGGCCTCGCACCGGGACAGCGCCTACCTTCGCAGCGCGCGTTGGCGCAGCAGCTCGGTATCGACCTGACCACGGTGACGCGGGCCTTCGATGAAGCGCGCAAGCGCGGCCTGATCGAGGCGCGCGGTCCGCAGGGCAGTTTCATCGCACCGCCCAAGGCTGGCTTCGACCAGGTGGTGGACCTGAGCATGAACGTACCGCCAGTGCCCGACGCCGATGCGCTGGCCGAGACGCTGCGTCGTGGTGCGGCCGCCGTACTCGCACGCAGCAACGCACCGAACCTGATGACCTATCACCTGGGCGGCGGCAACCCCACCGACCGCCACGCAGCGGCGCGCTGGCTGCAGCCGATGCTGGGAAAGGTGGACGATGCCTGCCTTCTGCTGACCGAAGGTGCACAGGTGGCGCTGGCGTCGATCCTGGTCAGCCAGGGACGCGACGACGACGCGATCCTGTGCGATGCGCTGGTCTATCCGGGCCTGCTGCAGGCGGCCGCCGCACTGGGGCGGCGCTTGCTGCCGGTGGACAGCGACGAGCACGGCATGTGCCCCGAGGCGCTGGCGCGGTTGGCACGCGAAAGCGGTGCGCGGCTGATCTATCTCAATCCCACCTGCCAGAATCCGACCGCACTGACCCTGCCGCTGCAACGGCGCGAAGCGCTGGCGCGCGTGCTGGAAAGCGAAGGCCTGCTGGCAATCGAGGACGATCCTTACTGGCACCTCGCCGAAGAGGCACCGACACCGCTGGCAACGCTGGCACCGCGTCATGTGTTCTACGTGGCGACACTGTCGAAGGTGATCAGCCCCGGCCTGCGCACCGCCTTCGTGCGTTGCCCGAGCGCGGCGCATGCCGAGGCGATGACGGCCGCACTGCGAGCAACGCGGTTGATGGGCCATCCGCTGGTATCGGCGTTGGCCAGCCAGCTGCTGCTGGATGGCTCGGCGCAATCACTATTGGTCCAGGTACGCACCGAGGCACGCGAACGCATGCGCATGGCGCGTTACCTGCTGGCACCGTCGCTGCTGCAGCGCGCGGAAGGGCTGCATGCCTGGTGCCGGGTGCCAGCGCCATGGACCGACGCCACCCTGGTGCGTACCGCGCAACTGCAGGGGCTGGCCATCGCACCGTCATCGGCGTTCTGCCCGCCCGGGGTGCAGCATCAGAACGGCGTGCGGCTGTCGTTGGGGCTGGCGGCGGATCGCGGGCAGCTGGAGAGCGCGTTGCGGCGGATTGATCGGTTGTTGTTGTCGGACGCGTTGCCGGCGATCGAGCGGTAGGCGTGGAATGGGATGTGCCGACCCACGGTCGGCACCCACCTGATCGGTAGTGCCGGCCGCTGGCCGGCGGAAGATTCTCCGGCACGGTTGGAATGTGCCAACCAAGGTTGGCACCCACCAGATCGGAGGTAGATCGTGGATGGGATGTGCCGACCCACGGTCGGCACCCACCGGGGCGGAAAATTTCCCGGTGCGGTTGGAATGTGCCAACCAAGGTTGGCACCTACCAAAGCAGGGTCAGGCCAGGGCAGAGAGCGCCTGCACCAGCGCATCCATCTGCTCCGGCCGGGTGAACACCGACGGTGTCACCCGCACGCAGGCGCCGGAGTCCAACCCGTCGCGATGGGTGGTGAACACGCCATGCTCATCCAGCAGGCGCTTCTGCAGCGTGAGGTTGTCAGCCACGCTGGTGCGCCCGCGCAGGCGGAAGCTGGCCAATGCGCTGGCCAGCGCCGGTTCGGGCGAAGACAGCACTTCGATGTGCGCCATCTGCCGTGCCGGCAGCGTCCAGCGCTCGCGCAGGTAGCGCAGGCGCGCCTGCTTGTTGGCCGCGCCGATGCGCTGGTGCAGGGCAATCGCCTCCGGTAGTGCCAGGTAAGCGGCGAAGTTGACCGTGCCGGTGTGCACGCGGCTGCCCACGCGGCCGTCGTCGGTCTCGCCCATATAGGGGTCCAGGTCCGCAACGCGGCCCCTGCGAACGTACATCGCGCCGACGCCGACCGGCGCACCGATCCACTTGTGCAGATTGATGCCAACGAAATCAGCCTTGAGCTGTGGCACCGCGTAGTCGATCTGGCCAAACCCATGAGCCGCATCAACGATCACATCAATGCCGCGCGCACGCGCACGCTCGGCGATCTCCGCCACCGGCAGCACCAGACATGACGATGACTGACCTGGGTCAGCAGCACCAGCTTCAGGCGCGGCAACCGCGCGAATGCGGTCTCGTAGGCCTGCAGGATCTGCGCATGATCCGGCATGGCCGGCAGGGCGATGCGTTCGACCTGCACGCCGCGACGCTGCTGCAGCCAGCGCATCGCGCCGATCATGCTGTCGTAGTCGATGTCGGCATACAGCACCTGGTCGCCGGGCTGCAGGCGGTTGTAGCCGCCAATCAGCGCCAGCATCGCCTCGGTGGCACCACGGGTCAGTGCGATTTCATCAACGTCCACACCCAGCAGCTCGGCCACCTGCCGCTGCACCGCCATGTACTGCGCCGGGAACTCACGACGGCCGTACCAGGCGTTGCCACGGTTCACTTCAGCGGTGTGGCGCTGGTAGCTGGCCAGCGTCTCACGGCCCATCGCACCCCAGTAGCCGTTTTCCAGGTGGTTCACTTCATCGGTGATGTCGAAGTGGCTGGCCACAGCGGCCCAGTAGCCTTCATCGCGGGCCAGCACGTCCGGCGCCACGGTCGTTGCGGGAATCTGCATGGGCGCAGCGTAGCGCGTGGCAGCCGTGGCCGGCAGTGAAGACAGGGCGGCGGCGGCCGGCAGCAGGGTGCCGGCACGCAACAGGGAGCGGCGCATGCGGTCCATCAGAAGCTCAGCCGGTACTGCGCGTACAGGTTGGCACCGTCGGTGTCATACGGCGCGTTGCGCGAGTAGACCAGGCCACGGCTGGCCTGGAAGACCGCCTCATCCGGATAGCGGTCGAGCACGTTGTCGGCGCCGACGCGCAGGCTATGGTGCTCGTTGATGCGATAGCCCACGGCGAGGTCGAGGAAGCTCATCGCGCCGAAGCGCTGGTAGATATCGCCCACCGCATTGCCGCTGGCGTCGGTCCAGGCACCGTAGTAGCGCATGCGCGCCATCAACGACCAGGCACCGATGTCCCAGCTGCCGGTGAGGCTGCCCTTGTGCTCGGGCAGGCGATCTTCGAACAACACGCGCTGGGTCTCATTGGTGGCCACCGAGGTGCTGCCGTTGTCCACTCGCGTACGGTTGTAGTTGTAGGCCAGGGTCAGCGTCATACGGCCGGCACCGAGATCGCGCAGGTAGTTGCCGACCACGTCCACGCCGGTGGTGGTGGTATCGAAGTCATTGGTGAAGTAGTTCACCGAGGTATAGCCCAGCGGATTGGGAGTACCAGCCGGAATGGCGAAACTGGCCGACTGGCTGAAGCGGTCGGAGAGCTTGATCTGGTAGACGTCCACCGAACCGGACAGGCCCAGGTCGGTGCGCCAGGTCAAGCCCAGCGACGCGGTACGCGATTCCTCCGGCTTCAGCGGCCTGGCGCCGAGCAGCTGCGCCAGCGGATCGTTCGGCGACAGACGACCACTGGTGAAGATCTGCAGCGTGCGCGTATCCAGGCCCTGGGTGGTGCTGGTGGTGTTGAGCTGCGCGGGTGTCGGCGCACGGAAGCCGGTGGACACCGTGCCACGCAGGGCCAGGTCCCGGGTGATCGCGAAGCGCGCCGAGAGCTTGCCGTCCAGCGTGCTGCCGAAACTGGAGAAGTCTTCATAGCGGCTGGCCGCACCGATACTCCAGCGCTCGCCCAGCGGCACTTCCATATCCACGTAGGCGGCCTTGCTGCGCTGGCTCCACTGCCCGGCCTGGCTGGCCGAGAAGCCCGGCGCGCCGTTGGAATTGGCCTCCAGGCCTGCCGCTGCGCCCGGGCCCACCGCGTACGAGGCCGGATCACCGGCACGCACCTGGTAGGTCTCCTGGCGGAACTCACCACCAAAGGCGACGTTGATCGGCTTGGACAGCCCAGCCACGTCCCACTCGTAGTTGAAGTCGGCGTTGGCGTTCTTCTCGGTCTGGGTCAGGCGGCCGAGATCGAATGCGGTGGGGCTGGCCGGGCCGAGCGAGGCGTTGATCGAGTTTTTCAGGCTGTAGTCGATCGCGTTGCGGCCGTACGAGGCGCTGACATCCCAGCGCAGCTTGGGCGTGATCTCGCCACGCAGGCCACCAACCAGCTGCAGGTCGTTCTGGACGTTGCCGTACTGCGGGCTGAAGCCCACTGGATAGATCGAGCGCAGGTTCCAGCCCGGGAAGATGCTGGTCGTACGGTACGCGCCGGTGGTGGTATCGGGGTTGCGCCAGTTGAAATCGCTGACGCCGTCGCTGTGGCTGTACAGGCCGAACGCATACAGCTCCAGCGTGTCGCTGGCGTTGGCCTTCACGTTGAAGCCGACGCGGCGGCTTTCAAGGTCCGGCTGGCCCCAGCGCTGTACCGGGTTGGGCACGTCCAGGTCCGGATGCGCGGCCTGGAACGCGATCGCATCCGGACGCTGGCGGGTGCGCGAGGTGGCATCGGAGTTCGACGATTCGGCGAACAGCACCAGGCTGCCATAATCACCCAGCGACCAGCCGGTGCGCGCACTGAAGTCGCGCGAGGCGCCATCGCCCTGTGCGTACTGCGAGTAGCCGGCAGTAATCTCGGTACCGGGGCCATCTTCGAGAATGATGTTGATGACACCGGCGATGGCGTCCGAACCGTACTGCGCCGAGGCACCATCGCGCAGCACTTCGATGCGCTTGATCGCACTGGTCGGAATCTGTGCCAGATCGGCCGCCTGTGCACCGCGGTTGCCAAGCAGCGCGCTGCGGTGGAAGCGGCGACCGTTGACCAGCACCAGGGTCTGGTCGGGCGACAGGCCGCGCAGGGTCGCCGGGCGCACGAACACCTGGCCGTCCGCCATCGGCAGGCGCTGCCCCACGAACGATGGCACCAGCTGCGCCAGCACGTCCTTCAGGTCAGTGGATTCAACGGACGTGATGTCTTCCTTGGTGAACACGTCCACCGGCGCCAGCGCTTCGAACTGGGTGCGGTTGGAGGCGCGGGTGCCGGTGACCAGCATCGCGTCGAGCTGGGTGGGCGCCGCACGGCTGCTGCCCGCGGCATCGACCGCATCAGCCTCCGCTGCGATCGCGCCTCCTGCGCTGGCCATGGAAAGGGCAAGGAGGATGGAACGCGAAAGCTTCGAACGATGCACGGCAGGGCTCCGGGAGGACGCGACAGGGCCAGCACCGATGCGGACACAACAGGCCTGGACAAGGCGCGCAGTCTCGGCGCGATGTGTGAAGGAGCCATGACGTCAATGCGACAGCTTGATGCGCGATCGCGAGTCGGGCGAAAGGCGTCCACGCATGGCGTGATGATGCGCCAACCAAGGTTGGCACCTACCAGAGCAGTAGATCGACGCAATGCATGGATGAGGACTACCAGCGCCCGGCGACCCTCATCACCGTGTGCCGGGGCTAGCCCGTGGTTTTGCCGCCGAAGCCAAGGCGGGCCGGCCGTGCCGTCCGCAGTGGAAAGAACAGCATGCCAATGGACACCATCTGGAACGGTGTGAACAGGAACCAGATGTTGTCGGTGCCTACCGCCAGGATGTTGAAGTCCAGATCGCCGATCCACTCCAACCGCTGCAACACCGTAACCACTCCCCCTACGGTCGGAACCGGCAGAACGCCGTGACCGGCCAGCAGCAACGTCGGTGTCAGCAGCCCGGCCAGGAGCGCGAAGCCAGCGCGGTACACCCAGGCATTGCCCTTCCAGTACGGCGCGCAGCGCCACATCAGCAGCAGCAATGCCAGCGTCAACAGCCAGGGTAACAGCCACTGGGTAACCACCATGTCTATCATCGGATCGGCTCCACTGGCCTGGCATCCCACGTCATCGATCGCACGCCCCTTCCCCCTTCATCCATGATGCGGGCATTGTTGCCGGTATGCAGGCACACGCAAAGCCCCCGCGGCGCAAGAACTGCTAAACGCCGAGCCTGCCGATCCGCTACTGTGCCCGGCATCGGAATCGGGGAACGGCAGATGAGCGCGGCAGGCAAGGCGTTGTGGTACATCGAAACCCATGCGGACCGGCCATTGGCACTGGCCGATATTGCTGCCGCGGCCGGGCTTTCGCCGTTCCATCTGTCACGCCTGTTCCAGGCCCGTACCGGCACCTCGGTGGTGCGTTATCTGCGGGGACGGCGCCTGACCGCTGCCGCGCAGCGGCTGGCCAACGGGGCGGGCGACATCCTGCAGGTGGCACTGGGCGCGGGCTACACCACCCATGCCGCGTTCACCCGCGCCTTCAGTGAACAGTTCGGGCAGACGCCGGAGCGCGTACGCGAACAGGGCACCGATGGGCTGGCGCTGGTACAGGCGATCCGCGTGGATGATGCGCCGGTGCCCTGCGGTGAAGCGCCGCGGCTGCTCGACACGCCCGCTTTCCAGGTGGTGGGCATCGGCATGCGGCATACCCCCGATAGCGGCGGTGCGATTCCCGGGCAGTGGGCACAGCTCAACCGGGAATGGCCGACGCCGGCGCCGATCAGCTTCGGTGTGTGCTGCAACAGCGACGACGACGGCGGCTTCGACTACGTCGCCGCGCTGCCGGTCAGCGCGCTGTCCACCGTGCCCGCGCATTGGCAGCGGATCGACGTACCGGCGCGTCGCTACCTGGTGGCGTGGCACGGTGGGCATATCTCGACCATCCGCTCGACCTGGTTCTGGCTGCTGGACAGCTACCTGCCCGGCTCCGGCCTCAACCTGGCCGATGCACCCGATCTGGAACGCTACGACACGCGCTTCGATGAGCACACCGGCAACGGTGGCGTGGAGATCTGGCTGCCGGTGGACGAACGTCCTCACTGACAAGGAGTTGAAGATGCGCATGATGGACGTTGTGCTGGGAATGTTCCTGATGGCCTCCGTAGGTGTCGCCAACGCCAGCGAGCTCTGGATGGCAGGCGAACGCCACGGCACCACCACGGTGGCCAGCGCCGCGGTGCGCGATGCGCAACACCGCGACGCCCTGCGCTACACGGTCTGGTATCCGGCGCCCGCTGGCAGCACGGAAACCGCCCTGACCATCGGTCCGCCCGATGCGCCGCTGTTCGACGTCGGCCGCTCGGCCATGGATGCCCCGATCGCGGGCAAGCGCCTGCCTACCCTGCTGCTCTCGCACGGCAATGGCGGCAGCGCGCGCACGATGGGCTGGCTCGGCACGGCATTGGCACGCGCCGGCTATCTGGTGATCGCGGTCGATCATCCGGGCAACAACGGCGCGGACGAGATGACCCTGCCCGGCAGCGTATTGAGCTGGTTGCGTGCGGATGACCTGCACGCGGCACTGGCTGCAGTACAGGCCGATCCGGTGCTGGGCCCACACGTTGATACCGATCGGCTGGGCGTTATCGGCTTCTCGGCCGGTGGTTACACCGCACTGCTGGCCGCCGGTGCACGACCCGACCTGCAACGGCTGCTGGCGTTCTGCCACGAGCATCCGGATGACGGCGTCTGCCGGCCCCAGCAGGAAGCCGCAATGCACACGATGGAGGCACGTGTTGCCGCTGCAAGCTCACCCGCGCTGTCACCCTGGATCTCACACGCCAACGAATCTCGTGCGATCCCCGGCGTGCGCGCCGTGTTGCTGCTGGCCCCGGCAATCGTGCAGGCGTTTGCGCCAGAGCAGCTCTCTACGTTGCGGCAGCCGGTGTCGATCATGCTGGGCGAGGCTGACACGGTTGCGCCACCGCAGAGCAATGGCGAGGCTGCACAGGTACTGATTCCGGGCGCTGCGCTGCAGCGTCTGCCGGATGTGGGTCACTACGACTTCCTGGCGGCCTGTACAGCGGTCGGCGTGCAGAGGCTGCCCGAGCTATGCATCACTTCGGTTCCCAGGACGAAAACCCATCGGCAGGCGGTGGACGCAGCGCTGCGGCTCTTTGGCCTGTCCCTGCGCTAGTGGCCGCCGGGCATGGCCCGGCGCTACAGTGGGTGCGTCCACGGAGGATCGATCATGCGCCTGCTGTACCTCACCCTGCCGGTATCCGACGTCGCCACCGTCGCCGCGTATTTCCACGATGTACTGCAGCAGCGCGTGGTCGGCAATCATGTGCACATCGGCTGGAGCACGATCGAACTGCAGCCGGCGGGTGACCACCCTGTCGGTGGCGTGCACCTGGCCTTCAACGTACCGGACAACCGCTTCAGCGAGGCGATGACCTGGTTGCGTGAGCGCACGCCGCTGCAACGCAATCCGGCGGGACTGGACTACTTCGCGCTGGAGAGCAGCTGGCAGTCGCAGTCGGTGTACTTCACCGGCCCTGACGGCCTGATCCTGGAACTGATCGGCCGCCGCCGTTTGCCGGCCAGCGCGCGCGAAGGCGCGTTCCATGGCAGCGAGCTGACCTGCCTGAGCGAAGTCGGCCTGCCCAGCCACGATGTCGATGCCGTGCGGGCACAATCACAACAGCGTTTCGGTCTGGAACCGATCAGCACGGCCTCGCCGCAGTTCGCGCCGATGGGCGACGACGAGGGCCTGCTGATCGTGGTCGCTGCCGATCGCCGCTGGTTCCCCGAGCAGAAAGACCTGCCCAATGCGCAGGGCCTGCAGCTGCGGGTGGGGGATGTCGCCGGCATCGGCGAACTCTGCGACGACGCACTGGGCTGGCGCGTCACTTCGACCTGAGGCGACGCGCCAAGCGTGACGCGCTACTGCATGCGCGTGCCCTGCCCCGCCTCGATCTGCGCATGCAGCGCTTGCAGCTGCGCGGCGGTCTGGTTGAACACCTGCAGATCCGCGTCCACCAGGGCCTGCCAATCCGGTGCGTGGCCCAGCAGCTGTGCCACCTGTTCCTGCGGCGCGCGGTCGAAGCCTTCGCCCAGCACGCCGAGATAGCGTTGGCGGAACCCATCGGGGTCGCGCTGGTCCTGCACGTACAGCTGCACCGCCAGCAGCCCCGCATACAGATAGTTCACCAGATAGTTCGGGTCTTCATACATCAGGCGCTTGGCGATCCAACTGTTGCGCAGCTGCGGATAGCGCTCCGGTTGCTGGCCGAAGCGCGCCAGCACCTGCCCGGTCAGCGCGTCCAGGTCATCGGCGGTGCCCAACGTGCCTGCGGCAACGCCGCGATAGATCGACTGCTCCAGCTGCGCTTCCTCGGAAGAGGTGAACAGCTGCAGCACCATGTCGTCCAGCAGTGACTTCAGATAATAAGCTTTGGCACGCGGATCCTGTGCCTGCTGGTAAAGCTGGTCGCGGAAGCGCAGCTCGTTGTAGATCGCGAACGCCTCGGTCAGCCACTGGCTGCCATTGCGCTGCAGCGGCGACGCATGACCGCGCTGCATCCATTCACCATGCACGGCGTGACCGGCTTCATGTGCGATCTCGACATCGCTTTCCAGATCACCGCTACGCACGCCAACGAACAACATCGCCGGCACACCGGGAGCGCTCACCGAGAACGCGTCCTGGCTGCGGTCACCGCGTTCGGTGGCCAGATCCATACGCTGGTTGGCCGGATCGAGCAGCGCGCGCAGTTCGGCGACGTACGCAGGCCCCAGATGCTGCATGGCATCGGCGGCGTTGTCGCGCAGCTGCGCCAGCGTCAGCACCGGTGGCGTATAGCCGGCATCGGGCAGCGTGGTGTCCCAGATCTGCGGCGCGTCGATGCCGGATCGCGCAGCGTGGTGCAGCAGCATGTCCTGATAGGCGCGGCGGTCGCCGGCGTGATGTTCGATCGCTACCAGCGTTGCATCCACTGCGGCGGTGTCCAGGCCCATGCGCTGGTAGCCACGTGCCGGCGCCGAACCATCGCCCTGCAGGCGTGCGGCGGCGTCGTTCACCTGCACCAGCCCCAACATCACCGAGGCCATTGGCTCGCGGCGCGACTGCAGCCCCTGCCAGTAGCCCTTCCAGCCCGCTTCGCGCAATGCGCGATCCGGTTGCAGCGACAGTGCCCGCTTGTCGCGCCCAGCATCCCAGTGCCGACCATCACGCTCGATCTGCGGGTACTCGGCACTTCGCAGGATCTGCCCACGCAGGCGCGCGAAACTGTCCAACGCCGGATCGGCCAGCGCATCCACCGCCTCGTCCAGCGCGGCATTGGCCGGAGCGGCAGCCTCCTTCAGCCCACGCGCGCGCAGGAAACGGTAGGGCACGGCCCACGCCGCGTCCGCAGGCGCCTCGCGCAGGGCGGCGCGTCCAGTGCGGGCGATGCGGCTGCACAGCCCCATTGCCTGCTCCATCGCCTGTGCCGGACGATGATCACGTGCGTTGCGGGCGGACTGCAGATGCAGGTAGGCGAGATGACGCAGGCACTGCGCTTCCAATACCTCGGCCTGCTGGAAGCGTTCCACCGGCGCGAGGGTGGAAGCGTGCTGCAGGGCCTCGACGCGCTTGCCCAGCGCATCACGCGCGGTCTGTTCAGCCGCGGCGTTGGCGAAGTAGACGCGATCGTCGGCATGCACCGACTGTGCCTGGGTGCCGCTGAAGGGGGCCATCGCCAATACAGCGGCGATGACGGTGGTGGTGGCGTGCTTCCTGAAAGCCTGCATCGGCGTCTCCCTGCCTGGACCAGGCCTCGAGCCTAGCAGCCGCTGCCCCGCCGTGCCTGTGCCGGATCAGGCCTCAGATCGACTCATCCTCACGCTTGACCAGCAGCCAGCAGGGCGACTGCGCGAAGGTATAGGTCTGCTGGTCGCTGCTGTCCGGCGTGCGGATCTGCACCTGGCGTTGCCCGTCAGCCAGCGTGCTGACCTGCATTTCGCGGCCCTGCCCGGCCAAGGCGGCGGGATCGGGCATCACCGGCCACTCGACATCGGCCAGCGCCAACCGGCTTTCCACCTTGCGCGGTTCCGGCTCGGCCTCGGCATCGATGTAGCTGTCCAGCAGCGGATCGGCGGTGGCCTTTTCCTGCAGGGTGATCTCGTTGCCGAAGTGCTTCAGGAACGCATCGAAGTCCGGGTACGGGCATTCACTGCTGGCAGGCACCGGTGCGGGCTGGATCGCTGCCGCCGTGGACGACGGCGCGGGACGTGCAGGTGCGGTTTCCGTGGGCGTCGACTGCGGCGCAGGTCTGCAGGCGACCAACGCTACGCCAACGGCGAGCATCAGCAGTGCCTGGAAACGATATCGACGCATGGGCTTATCCTGAATCCGGTCCGGTCGCTCCATGCTACCGCGCACCCTACAATTCCGGCATTCCGCCTGTCCGAGAATTCCATGCACCGCCTCCTGCTCCTGATCGGCCTGCTGTTGCCCGCCCTGTGGCCGGCCGTGGCGATGGCCGTCGATGTCCACGAGGGCGACCTGCTGTTCGTCACCGCCGGCCGCAGCGGCCTCAGCGCCGCCATCGACGATGCCACCGGCAAGCAGGGCGCGCCCAGCTTCGATCATGTCGCGCTGGTCGCTTCCGCGCCGAAGGGCTGGGAGGTATTGCATGCCGACGAGAAGGGATCGCGGCGGCAATCGCTGTCCGAGTTCCGCCAGGACGCGAGAGCAAAGCAGCGGCAGATCGTGGTCTATCGCCTGCGCGCACCGCAGCAGGCGGCAATCAAGGATGCAATCGCCACCGCGCGCACGATGCTCGGCAAGCCGTACAACACGTCGTATGTGTTGAACGAGGACAGCTACTACTGCTCGGACTTCATCGAACGTGCGTTCCGTGCGCACCACGTGTTTGCGCTGCAGCCGATGAACTTCCGCAACCCGCAGACCGGGGAGATTTCCCAGCACTGGATTGACCTGTATCGCGGCATGGGCATGGAGGTGCCGCAGGATCAGCCCGGCAGCAATCCGAACGACATGTCGGCGGCGCCGGTGCTGCAGCGCATTGGCGTGCTCGAATAAGCGAAGCCCCGCACGTGGCGGGGCTTCACCGGTCACTCTGCATGCACGGCGCGGTCATTCTTCTTCGTCGTTGCCGCCCTGCTGCTGGTTCTGATTGCGCTTCTGCTGTTCCTGCTGCTGTTGCTGCTGCTGGTCACGGCCACGACCTTGCTGCTGATCCTGCTGGTTCTGCTGGCCCTGTTGTTTCTGGTTCGGGTTCTGGTTCTGCTGTGCCATGTCCGATCTCCAAAGCCACTCGCGGAATGCGGTGGACGTGGCCATCGTCTGCAGCAAATGGTTAATCACGCGTGGGGGGGCGGCTACATCTGTGTGTACGCCCGTGAATGAACACGCAGAAGCCCTTGTGGCACAAGCGGCTGAAGGATTCATGCGGGTTCGGCATGTGTTCATGCCATCGTCAACGGTGCACGCATTCATGGCGTTCGCAGCCGGAAACACGCGCTGAACGAGGTTGGCTTCCCAACGCACGCAGGGAAGCCAACCCTCCATTCAGGGCATCACCGGCGGCACATACGCCAGGGTCATGCCCAGCAGCCACAGCAGGCCCAGCACCAGCGGAATGTGCACCAGCAGCTGGATGAAGGTGAAGCCGACGATGTCGCGTGCCTTCAGGCCCAGCACGCCCAGCAATGGCAGCATCCAGAACGGGTTGATCAGGTTCGGCAGCGCTTCGGCCGCGTTGTAGACCTGCACCGCCCAGCCCAGGTGTGCCTTCAGTTCGTTGGCGGCCTGCATCACGTATGGCGCTTCGATGATCCACTTGCCGCCACCGGAGGGCACGAAGAAGCCCAGCACCGCCGAGTAGACGCCCATCACCAGCGCGAACGTATCGGTGCTGGCTACGTGCACGAACAAGCTCGACAGCCGGTGCGCCAGCGTCTGTCCATCGCCGCCGGCAGCGTGGGTGAGAATCATCGCGATACCCCCGTACAGCGGGAACTGGATCAGCACACCGGTGGTGCTCGGTACCGCCTTGGCCACCGCGTTGAGGAAGCTGCGCGGCCGCCAGTGCAGCAGCAGGCCCAGCGAAATGAACAGGAAGTTGTAGGTATTGAGGTTGGCGATGGCCGTGACCAGCGGCTTGTTGGCGAACTCGTTGAACAGCCAGCCGAACGCCAGCAGCGAGAGCAGCACGGTCAGCAGCGGGCTGTACTCCAGCCATTCGCCCGGGCGCGTGCGCTGCTGCAGCGGCTCCGGCTCGGCCTGCGCGGCGCCGGGGAACTCCTCGGCGGTACGGGCGCTGCCGGCGGCCGGTGCGGTCAGCCAGGCGATCAGCAGCGAGACCAGGATCAGCACCGCGGTCAGTGCGATCGACTGCCACAGGAAAATGGTTTCGGTGAACGGCAGGACGCCGGTGATCTCGACCAGCCCCGGCGGCATGCTGGCCGGGTTGGCCTGAAGCTGCGCGGCCGACGAGCTCAATCCCATCGCCCACACCGCACCCAGACCGAGATAAGCCGAAGCACCGGCGGCGCGGTAGTCCATGCGCAGCTCGGTACGGCGGGCCAGCGCGCGCACCAGCAGGCCGCCGAACACCAGCGAGAAGCCCCAGCTGAGCAGCGAGGCGAGCATGCTGACCAGGCCCACGTACACCACCGCACCACGGCCGGTGCGCGGCACACGGGCGAGGAAATCGATGAAGCGTGCGACCACCGGCGCGGTGGCCACGGCGTAGCCACCGATGACCACGAAGGCCATCTGCATGGTGAAGGGAATCAGGCTCCAGAAGCCGTCGCCGAAGGCACTGGCAGTGGCCTGCGGGGTGGAGCCGAAGCTCATCGCCGCCAGCGCGACAATGACCACGCCCAGCACCGCGAACACGTACGCATCGGGGAACCACTTTTCCGCCCAGGCGGCCGAGCGAAGCGCAGCGCGCGCCATCCAGCCGTCCTGTACTGCTGCCGTCGAGGCCATCGCCTACCCTCCCAGGTTCGATGGCTCGATTCTGGGCGGTGGGATGCGGGCTGTCAGCCACCTATTGGTCGTAGGTGGCCGGTGGCGGTAGTGCCGGCCGCTGGCCGGCAACCTCGGGATTACGCACGGGTGCAGCCGGCCAGCGGCCGGCTCTACCTCACCTTGGGCTCAACGCAGCGCCAGATCCACGGCGATGCCGGCAAACAGCGCGGCGCCCACCCAGTTGTTGTGCAGGAACGCCTTGAAGCACGGGCCGCGCTCGCGGTTGCGGCAGATCCAGAACTCGTACACCACCAGCGCGGTGGCCACGGCCACGCCCACCAGGTAATAGCCACCCAGCCCACCACGCACGCCGACCAGCGCCATGGTGGCCAGGAACAGCGCGTACAGCACGCCCTGGATGACCAGGTCGAGGTCACCGAACAGGATCGCGGTGGAGTGAGAGCCCATCTTCAGGTCGTCCTCGCGGTCGACCATGGCGTACCAGGTGTCGTAGGCGGTGGACCACAGGATGTTGCCGGCATACAGCAGCCAGCCCAGCAGCGGCACCTCGCCCTGCACGGCGGCGAACGCCATCGGGATGCCCCAGCCGAACGACATGCCCAGGTAGACCTGCGGCAGATGGGTGTAGCGCTTCAGGTACGGGTAGCTGGCGGCCAGGAACACACCGATGAAGCTGAGGCCAATGGTCAGGCCGTTCAGCGTCAACACCAGGCCGAACGCCACCAGCATCAGCACGGCGAACAAGGCCAGCGCAGCGCGGCCACTGATCGCACCGGTGGCCAGCGGGCGCGCCTTGGTGCGCTCCACATGCGGGTCGAGCCAGCGGTCGGCATAGTCGTTGATGACGCAACCGGCCGAGCGGGTCAGCCACACGCCGGCGGTGAACACGAACAGGGTCCACAGCGGCGGCAGGCCGCCTGCGGCCAACCACAACGCCCACCAGGTGGGCCACAGCAGCAGCAGCGTGCCGATCGGGCGATCAGCGCGCATCAGACTCCAGTAATGCCGCCAACGCGGCGTCGCCGGCGACTGCGGCGAAGTGAGGGGGGTATCAGCCATGGCGATAGGATACTCCTGCCCCTCTTGCAGGGCTTTGCCCATGGGGGGAGATTTGTTCCGCGAAACTGGATAGAATGCCGGTCCCGCACCGCTTCATGGCGCTGCGATGCCCGCCCCGGCACTGGTCGGTGGCGCGGCGGTTCTACAACGCGCCCGTAGCTCAGCCGGATAGAGTAGTGGCTTCCGAAGCCATTGGTCGGGGGTTCGAATCCCTCCGGGCGCGCCATCTTCCCCTCTTGTTGCCTGCACACTGCCAGCCCGCGCTGGACGATGCCGCGTGCTTCATCAACACTGCGCGCATGACGCCACCGGATCTGCTGAAGCTGGCGGCAGGCGCTGCGATTCTCGGCCTGGCCGCGTTGTCCACCGGAGTGAGCTTCGGCCGCGCTCGGCGTGGCAGTTACCTGCTCACCACCTTCTTCGCCTGTTTCGCCGCCGCGAACCTGTTCGGACTGGTGCTGTTGGGTGGCCAGGCCTGGCTCTCACCCGATGCCGTACGCTGGTTGCGGGTCATCGAAGTGCCGCTGGTCTATCTTCTGGGCCCGCTGCTGTACGGCCATGCGCGTGCGCTGCTGGCGCCTGCGCCGGACCGCGCATCGTTGCTGCCGCTCGCGCATCTGCTGCCGGCAATGCTCGCGTTCGTCATTTCCCTATTGAACGCTGTTGCGCCTTTCGAGGCCTCGCCCTTGGGCAAGGTGCTGTTCCAGCTCAGCTTCCATGGCTGGCTGCTGCAGGGCGCGCCCTACCTGCTGGCCACGCTGTGGCTGTCACTGCGCACGTCTTCGTCTCCGCGCGGAACCGCCATCCAACACAGCGGATTGCGCGGGCTGGCGATCGTGATGGCGGGCTGCTGGCTTGCCAGCACGATGAACCGGTGGCCGCCGGATGCCGCTCCACTGCTGGCCAGCATCGGGCTCAGTCTGCTGACCACCGCCGGCATGTATCTGCTGGCCTGCCACGTAGTGCGCCAGCAGCTGCGCGCACCGATGAGCATCGCAGCACCGGGCATGGGGAATCTCATCCCCGCGCCCATCGAAGACGTCGCTGTCGCACGCTACGAGCGCTCGGGCATCGACGCGGCGCAATGCGCGGCCATCGCCAGCGCGCTGACCACATTGATGCAGGGCGAACGCCTGCATGAGGCCCCGGGACTCGATCTCCAGGGCTTGAGCCAGCACAGCGGCTGGTCACCCAACCAGGTCTCGCAGGCGCTCAACCAAGGTCTGGGCCAGAGCTTCTCCGAGTTCGTGACCGGTTTCCGCATCACGGCCGCGAAGTCCTTCCTCTCCGACCCGGCTGACCCACGCAGCGTGCTGGACATCGGCCTTGCCGCCGGCTTCGGCAGCAAGTCCACCTTCAACAGTGCGTTCAAGCGCGCCACCGGGAAGACGCCCAGCGAGTACCGCCGCAGCCGCGCCACGTCCGGCTGAACGTCCAATCCTTCACGCCCGGTCGAACGACGCCCGCCGCTGCGTTGCCATCAGCGCTCGACCCGACGAAGAAGGTGATGCGATGCGATGGCAACGGATGATGTTCGGCCTGCTGTGGATGCTGGCGGTTCCCGTGCAGGCTGCGGTGGGGGATGCGGCGGGTGTGCTGGCCCGGGCCCGTGCAGCCAGTGGCGGCGAGCCGTGGCTGTCGGTACAGCGCCTGCAGGCTGAGGGCGAGCAGTCGCTCGGTGGCTTGCACGGGCGCTGGCAGCTCAACCAGGACCTGCGCGCCGGTCGCTATGCCGAACAGGCGCAGCTGGGAGCCTTCACCGTCGCCCAGGGGTTCGACGGCCAGCTGTCCTGGCGGCGTGACTATGGCGGCGAGGTCGGCCTGCTGGACGGCACCGTGCCACGCCGCACCGCGCGCACGCAGGCGTGGCTGGCCACCCGCGCCTACTGGTCCAGCGCCTATCCCGCCTCGCGCTTTGCCGCGCCCCGCACCGAGGCTCTGAATGGCCGGCGCTATACCGTCCTGGCCACGAAGCCGGAGGGCGCGGACCCGATCGAACTCTGGTTCGACACCCGCAGTGGCCTGCTCGGCCGGGTGGTCATCGCCTCCGCGCGCACACCCACCGCCACCACGCTGGAAGACTACCGGGCGGTCGATGGCCTGCTGCTGCCCCATCGCATCATCACCGACACCCTCGATGCCCAAGGCCGTGCCGATCCACGATTGCGCAGCGACGTGCAGGTGCAGCGCTACCGGGTGGATTTCCCTGTGCCGGATGGGCTGTATGCACCACCAGCGATGGCCGACGACAGCTACATCGAGGATGCCAGAGGCACCACTCGCGTCCCGTTCGACCTGATCAACAACCATGTCTACGTCGAGGCCGAAGTGGACGGCCAGCCGGCGCGATTCCTGGTGGATACCGGCGCCATCAACCTGCTGACACCGACCGCCGCCAAGCGACTGGGGCTGACCACGGCGGGTCGCCTGAGCGTGCATGGTGCCGGTGACAACGCCAGCGACCTGGGCCTGGCACAGGCCCGCCACCTGCGCATCGGTGGCGCGCACCTTGCAAACCCGGTGTTCCACATCATCGACCTCGGCCAGCAGATCAACTCGATGGGCGTGCCGCACGATGGCTTCATCGGCTACGAGACCTTCCTGCGCTTCGTCACCACCTTCGACTACGGCGCGCGCGTGCTCAGCTTCACCCGGCCGGGCCACTACCAGCCGCCTGCCAACGCGGTGGTGCTGCCGTTCGAGCAGGACGACCGCGCGCCGGTATTGAACGGCGAACTGGACGGCATCCCGCTGCGGTTGTGGCTGGACACCGGCTCACGCAACTCGCTGAGCCTGAGCAGCCCATTCGTGCTCACCCATCATCTGCTGGAGAAGTACCGCGCCAGTGAGGAGGCGGTCCTTGGGTGGGGCATCGGTGGTCCGGGCCGCGCGCGACCGGCCCGGCTCGGTGTGCTCGGCATGGGCAGCATCAAGGTCAGCGGCCTGGTCGGTGATCTATCCACCACCGACAAAGGCGCGCTGGCCCTGGCCGACTACGGTGCGATCCTGGGCGGTGGCGTGCTGCGCCGATTCTCCATGGGCATCGATTACGACGCCAAGCGCCTCTATCTGGTGCCCAATGCCGAAAGTACGCAGCCGGATGCCTTCGACCGCAGTGGGTTGTGGCTGCAGGCCGAGAACGACGCATTGCGGGTAGCGGATGTAGCGCCGACCAGCGCCGGGGCGCGTGCGGGGCTGCGCAAGGATGACCGCATCATCATGATCGACAGCGAGGCAGTGGCCACGCGGATACTGGGTGACTGGCGTGCGCTGCTGCGCGAGCGTCCCGTTGGAACCCGTTTGAGCATCCGCTATCTCCGCGACAGCCGGCAGGTGGATACCGAGCTGGCGCTGGCGGACCGGGTGAAGGAGCGGTGGCCTGCCGATTGAGCCAGGACGGATGCGAACACCGTGGAATATCCATCGACAGCCATCATTGAATGCGGCTGCGCTGCGCCGGTTCTGCGGTGCCGCCGGTGGATGGTCCGCCCGGCCTGCGCGCATAGCTGTAATCGGGATCCCGGCAGGCGCGCACGATCGGACTTCGTGCGTGCCTGATCACGCCGGGGAACCAGGACAACACCAACACCACGGCCCAGATCGCAGCCAACCAGAACCATCTACCCGAGGCATAGGCCCAGATCATGGGCAATGCAGCCAGCAGCACGACGATCTGCGTATACAGCAGGTAGAGCGTATACAGGCCCAAACGGGGATCCGAGCGCAGCACCACGCCACATCCCCTGCATGCCGTCTTCGCCTGCCGTCTCAATGCGGAAAGCAGCGGAAACCGCTGCCCGGCAGCGCCGCAAAGTGGACAGGTGAAGGTCAGCAGGCGCATCAGGCAGCTCCTCTCTGTCGATTGACATCAACTGTCCGGCACGAAGCCGAGCCTAGCATGGGCGTGGCAGGGGGGCGCCACAAACAGCAACGCCGGGCGATGCCCGGCGTTGTGTTCAAAACCAGTCGAGCATGGCTCGACTCTACACAGAGCAGATCAGTACTTGCCGTCGAACGCAAAAATCGGCTTGCGCTGCTTCCACGCACCTGCAGTGAAATCCGGGAATTCCAGCGTCTGGAAGCTGTTGGCGATCGACTGCTCGCTCAACGGCGTGATCGCACTCCAGGTCACCGCGTCATAAATATCGATCGGCATCGGTGCCTTGGCCTTCAGCGCCTCGACAAACGCGTGGATGACGAACCAGTCCATGCCACCATGACCAGCGCTGGCAGCGGTCTCGGCATTCTGCTTCCACAGCGGGTGTTCGTATTCGTCCTGGTACTTCTTGAACTCTTCCCACTGGTGCGGTGGGCTGCGGCCTTCGATGTGGATTGAATGGTTCACATCCATCCACAGGCCCTTGGTGCCCTGCACGCGGAAGCCCATTGAGTACGGACGCGGCAGCGAGGTGTCGTGCTGCAGCAGGATGGTCTCGCCGTTCTCGCAGGCCAGCGTGGTGGTGACGATATCGCCCAGCTTGAACTTCACCTTGGTGCTGGGATGGGTGGTGCCGCCACTCTTGGCCACGGTGTACTCGTGCAGGCCGCGCGCCTTGGTCGCGAAGGCGTTGATGTGGGTGAAGCGGTTGCCGCGATTGATGCCGGTGTACATCGCGCACGGGCCGATGCCATGGCTGGGGTACAGCTCGCCGTTGCGCTCCACCGAATGCTCGGTGCGCCAACGTGCTTCGCTCCAGCCCTTGGGGCCGAATTCCACGCCGCTGTCGTAGGGCTGGTTGGGGTCGCCGGAATTGAACTTCACGCCGCGCAGGTCGTGCTGGTAGCCGGCCTGCAGGTGCACCAGCTCGCCGAACAGGCCCTGGCGCACCATCTGCAGCGCGGCCATCACGTCGCGGCGGTAACAGACGTTCTCCAGCAGCATGTACGGGGTGCCCGTGCTCAGCTGGGTCTTCAGCACGTCCCAGTGGTCCTGCAGGGTGATGCCAGCCACCACTTCGCAGCCTACGGCCACGCCGGCCTGCATCGCCGCAATCGCCATCGGCGCGTGGTACTCCCACGGCGTTGCGATGATCACGCCATCAATGCCCTTCTGTTCCAGCAGGCGTTTCCAGGCGTTGGTGTCACGGTCCTGGCCGTAGGTCTTGGGTGCCGGCTTGCCGGCCTTGGCCACCATGTCCATGGCACGGCCGAGCATGATCGGTTCGATGTCGCACAGCGCGACCACCTCGACATCGTCGCGACGTACCAGCTCTTTCAGCAGCACCAGCCCACGCATGCCGGTGCCGATCATGGCCAGGCGCACCTTGCGTCCGCGTGCCCAAGCCGGGGTCTGCGGCAGCAGGCTGCTGGCGGCGACAGCGGCACTGGCCGCAATGAATTCCCTACGCTTCATGGCAAACATCTCTCCTCTTGGCAGCGAGCCGGCCGTAGCCGGCCCGCCGGGTCACGCAAACGGAATTACTTGAAACGGTAGCCGATGGTCACACTGTAACCACGGCCGAAGATGGTTGCGTAGTCACTGGAGTCACCCAGGAAGCTGTTCGGATCGTAGAACGGCAGGCGGTTGAACAGGTTCTTGACGGTGAAGCTCAGGTTCCACGCATCATCCGGGCGCCAGGTGACGCTCATGTTGGCGGTCCACCACGACGGCGCGCCATCGCACTTGCTCTTCTGCAGGGCCAGGTAGCCGCCGGTGCAGGTTTCCTTGTTGTTGCTCTCTTCGTCGATCTGGTCGGTTGCCCACTTGGTGCCACCGACATAATTGACGAACATGCTGGTGGTGACCTGCTTGTAGGTCCAGTCGGCATTGAGCGTGGCACGCAGGCGCGGGTTGTTGTAGTAGCCCACCACGTCGCCGTAGTACCAGCCATTCTCCGCATCCATGTAGAAACGGTTGCGGTTGGCGATGGTGGCGGCCAGGCCGATGTTCAGGTTGCCCCAGTCGCCCAGCGAGAAGCGGCTGCGCGCATCAATGTCGAAGCCGTCGATCAGGGTCTTGCCACGGTTCTTGTACTGGCCGACCACGCTGGCCACGTTGCCGGCGGAGTAGCCCGGCAGCACTGACGGGCAGCTCACGCCGCTGGCCGGATCGGCGCACATTGCCGCCAGCTGTGCCAGGTTGGCACGGTCACTGTCGGTAATCGGCGAACGCGACGAGGAGATGATGTCTTCCATCCGGCGGTAGTCCGGCGCGACGATTTCATTGTCGCGGTAGATGAACCAGTAGTCGGCCGACACCGACAGCCAGTTCGCCGGCTCGTAGACGAAGCCAAGGGTGGCGATCTTCGCCTTTTCCGGCTTCAGGTCCTTGTTCGGCT
Organism: Stenotrophomonas veracruzanensis; assembly: GCF_032911525.1. Lineage (NCBI taxonomy): Bacteria > Pseudomonadati > Pseudomonadota > Gammaproteobacteria > Lysobacterales > Lysobacteraceae > Stenotrophomonas > Stenotrophomonas veracruzanensis. Next base: position 127,209 of record NZ_JAWJTI010000004.1, on the reverse strand, counting down.
GGGTCATGCGCGCGACGGTACGGCTGCAATCGACGTTCAGCAGGGTCTTGCCCAGGTCGACATCGCCCGCCCGCTGCGACTTCAACAGCAGGTTGGCAATGGCGTTGGTCTCATTGCAGCGCAGCTCGTCACGGTAGCCACCCAGCTGCGCGAACACGCCGCCGTTGCCGGACTCGGCCAGGCTCGGAGCACGGAAGCCGGTGGAATAGGTACCGCGCAGCATCAGCTGGTCGAACGCCTGGTACTTGAAGCCGATCTTCGGCGCGACGTTGGCACTGAAGTTCGGGTACTTGTCCACGCGCACTGCGGCATCCAGCTCCAGCTTGTCGGTGATCGGCGCCACGGTCTCGGCGAACAGCGCGTAGGTGTTGCGCTTGCCGTCGAACCAGGAACCACCCTGCTGGGTGATCAGGCCGTTGGCTGCATCGGCGTTACCCGGGGTGTAGAAGGTTTCGCGGCTGGCGTTGAAGCCGAACGCGGCGCGCATCTCACCGGCCGGCAGCTGGAACAGCGGGCCTTCGATCTTGCCATCCAGGGTATGCAGGCGGGTCCACGACTGGATGTCGAAGGTCGGGAACGCTTCACGGATCAATGCGGCGTTGGCTTCACTGATCTCGCCGAACTTGTATGCCGGGTGGTCGGAAATGATCACGCGGCCGGTGGTCGGATCGACCGAGTACGGGCCGAACGCCTTCTCGAAGCCCTTGATGTTGACGTTGATCGTCTGGTACGTGGTGGAGTGGGTGCCGGCACTGGCGAAGGCAGTCTCCCAGTTCCAGTCACCCCGGTTGCCACGCGCACCGGCCAGCACGCGGTAGCTCTTGTCGGTGTTGCGCTGGCCGAAATAGTTCGGGCCGGCATCCTGCAGCAGGTAATTCAGGCCGACCACACCGCCCATCATCGCCTTCATCTGCGGGCTGGCGTGGTTGTACTCGTTGTTCGGGCCCAGGAACGGGTACAGGAACTGGTTGACGGTGTTGCCGGTGTTGCGCGAGAACCAGCTGGTCGGGTTGCCGGTGGTGGTGCCGTAGGTGCGCGGCGTGCCGCCGTTGGCGCGCAGGTCGATGTCGGTGTAGGTCGCCTCGGCGAAGATCTCGGTGCTGTCACCGACCAGGAAGGTGCCGTTGAGGTAGGCGGTGTTGCGCTCGGACTTGGCACCGGCGTCGATCTCGTTGTTCATCCAGGTTTCCCAGACGCAACGCGGACCGGCCGCTTCACTGGTCAGCACGTTCCTGCAACCCGGCGCAGCTTCCTGCACTCGGCGGCCGGTGACCGGATCGAAGGCGAAGTAAGTGCCCGGATTGAATTCACCCGGCTTGCTGCCCACGCCCAGGCGCAGGTTGTTGAGGTAGTTCGGATTGTTGACGTAGTACTGGTCGGGCCGCTTGTCGTAGAAATCGCTCAGCGGGATCGCGTCGCGGCGGTACATGTTCACCGCGCCGTAGATGTTGAAGCGGTTCTCGGCCAGGTCGCCGAAGCCGGCGGTGATGCTGGCCTGGCGTTCGCCGTAGGAGTCGATGCGCGAAGAGGTGTCGTTGGTGAAGCTGACCTCGGCACCCTGGAAGTTGCGCTTGGTGATCACGTTGATCACGCCGGCCACCGCGTCGGTGCCGTACACCGCCGAGGCGCCGTCGGTCAGCACTTCCATGCGCTCGATGGCCGCGGCCGGAATCGCATCGATGTTGACGAACTGGGTCTGGAAGCCAGCTGGTGCACCGTAGTACGACAGGCGACGACCATTCAGCAGCACCAGCGTGCCCTGCGCGCCCAAGCCACGCAGGTTGGCCTGCGAAGCACCGTCGGAACCGGTAAACAGCGAGCGCGCGTCCTGCTGCGCCGGGCGAGCGGCCGGCAGGTTGTCGAGCACCTGCAGCAGCGTGCGCGCACCCATGTTCTGGATGTCCTGCTTGCTGATCACCTGCACCGGCGACGCGGTTTCAACGTCGGTGCGGCGGATGTTGGAACCGGTGACCTCGATGCGGGCCAGGTCGGTGGCCTTGTCCTTGCTCTCCTGAGCGAAGGCAGGAACGGCAACCGACAGCAGCACGCCGGCAATGGCCAGCGACAGCGGTGCGATCGAGCGACAGGGGGGGCGGTGGTGGCGGGCGGGCAACATCGGGGTTCTCTCCTGGCAGGGGTGCGGCGCGAATGGTGAGCGCGTGGGCGTTCGGCGGGCAAAACGCTCCCGGGCCACGGCCACGAGGGCCGTAGTCGGAATGGGCGGGGGAGGAGCGGTGTTACGAGGGGGTCATGGGGCGACGATGCTGGCGGAGTCGCCCTCCTGGCCGATCAGTACGGCGTTGGCCCAGTTGGCGCAGACCAGGGCGGGTTGGCTGCCCTGCGCACCCAGCGTGCGCAGGCTCAGGGTGGAAAGGCCTCGGATGTCCAGCTCCGGCTTGACCACGCCGGGCGCCTTCACCAGGCCGCTGTCATACAGCAGGCGGTTGTCACCCCAGACCTGGAACTGCAGGCCACCGGCGGTGCGGCAGGCGTCGTCGATGCCGAGGTCGGCACGCAACAGGTGCCAGCCGCCCTGCAGACGCAGATCGATGCGGCTGTTGGCGCCGACGCCCAGACCACGGCGGAACTGCAGGCCATTCATGCGCATGCCGGCATCGCCACGGAAGGACTGGTCGGTGCGCACCTGGCTGGCCAGCGCGGCCGGCACCGGCAGCTCGGAGAGATAGCGCTGCCGGGCCGGTCGCTCCGGTTCCTGGTGTTCGAGGATGTGGAAGGTGGACAAGGCGATCGGGCCTACGTCGCGCGGCTGCAGTGCATCAAACGCGCGGGCGCTGCCCTGTGCGGCCGTGACCATCGGGTCGGTGCTGCTGGCGCCGTCGCCTTCGGGGTTCTGCACGCTCAGCACGCGGAAGCGCAGCAGGCGGCCGGCGTGGGCCGGGAAGTCGATCCGCTGCACGCCTTCCTTCAGCTGCAGGCGGCCACGGGCGATCGGCTCGCCCCACTCGCCGTTGCTGTCGCCCAGGTAGACCTCGTAGTCGCGTACCTGACCGTGCTTCCAGTTCTTGTCGTTGCGTGGCGCGATGTCGATGCCATCGATCATCCTGCGCTCGCCGAAGCCCACCACCCATTCGTGGGCACCGGTGCGCACGGCCTGGTTGCGCACGCTGCGGAACCATGTGTTGGGATCGTCGTCGAAGGCATTTTCCAGCGCATGGCCAGGTTCTTCGGCCGGGCGGTTGACCACCAGCAGGCTGTCGGCCGGCAGTTCGCGGCCCAGCACCGGCGCGGCCGGATAGGCGTCGTCTGCGACCGCCGCAGCCACCGCGAAGTCCAGCTGCAGCTGCAGCGGCTGGCGGATGTCCTGGGTGGCGGTACGCACATGCAGCGTGCCGCGACGCTCCTTGGCATCGAAGTACCAGCCTTCGCTGGCGTTGTTGAACGCTGCCGCATCGGCCAGCGCCGGCAGCGCGCGGCCACCGGCCTGCACCGCACGCGGCGCCTGGCGGCTGAGCACGCGCAGGCCATAACGACGCTTCGCCAGCTGGCCGTTGTACTGGCCCTGCACCGGATCGATCTGCACCTGCACCGGGCCACTGCCCTGCGCTGGTGCCTGCACGCGGATTACCTGCGTGCTCGACTCGCCCTGCTGGTAGCGGCGGGTGTTGCCATCGTCTTCGTACAGCGTGTACTGCGAATCACCCTGCGGGTACAGGTCGAACGTCACTTCATCCAGCGGCTTTTCGCCGTCGAACAGCATCGACGGGTACATCGGCAGGATGGCACCGGCACGCACGAACACCGGCAGCGTGGCCAGGTCCACCTGGCGGTCGAGCTGGCGGCCATCGGCGGCGGCCTGCACGCGGCGGCCGTCCCAGTAGTCGATCCATCCCCCCGCCGGCAGGTGGATGTCGCGGCGCCAGCCACGGCTGGCGGCCTGGCTGCGGTACACCGGCGCCACCAGCAGGTCGCGGCCAAGCAGGAACTGGTACTTGTAGGTTTCATCCTGCGCATGCGGGTCGCGCGGGTTGTCCCACATCAGCCCACGCACCGGCGGTGCACCGGTCTGCGCGGCCTCGTGCACCAGCCCGTACATGTACGGGGTCAGGCGCATCTTCAACTTCAGGTAATCGCGGTTGATGCTGCGATAGGGCTCGTCGTACCACCACGGGTGCTTGCGTGCGTTCGACGACCAGCCGCTCATGCCCATCAGCACCGGGGTGAAGGCTTTCCACTGCAGGTCGCGGGTGAAGGTTTCGGCGCTGCCACCGAAGATCGCATCCACATCGCCACTGGCGTAGGCCATGCCGGACAGGCCCGAACCGACCAGGGTCGGCACGTGCCAGCGGATGTAATCCCAGCTGCTGCTCTGGTCGCCGGTCCAGGCCACCGCATAGCGCTGGATGCCGGCCCAGCCCATTACTGTCCACAGGAACGGGCGAGAATCGGAATTGTCGAGGATGCCGTTGAAGGCCTGGCGGTTGGCGTCCATCGCGAACTGATAGCCCTTGCCGGTCCAGGCCACGTCCAGCTTCTGCACGCGGCTGCCGGCCTTGCCCACTTCCCAGGCGATCTTGTCGACGCCGTTCTCGGTCCACAGGCCGGTACGGAAACCATACCCGGCCAGGCCCTTCACCGTTTCCGGCAACTGCTTGTAGCCGCAACCGTAACCATCATTGGGCAGGATCCAGCCACCGGGCATGTCGTTGGCGCGGTACTGCTTGGCCACGCTGTCGATCACATCCGGCGTGGTGCCGGTCGGGCCGTCACTCCAGCCCTCGGGGACGGTGCCGGGCTTCTTGCTGTTGTCGCCATCGTTGTAGCAGTCGGCATCGCCGTAGGACAGCGCCCAGCGCGCGACCATGTTCGGGCGGCCGGTCAGCTGGGTATAGCGCTCGATCAGCTTCGGCAGGTCGGCGCCGACGAAGTAGTACGCATCGAAGCGGTCTTCACGGTGCAGCAGCGTGGCCTGGTCGGCCTCGCGCAGATCGTAGCTGCCGTCGCTCCACGTGTTGCGCAGCATGCCCCAGCCGCGGCTGCTCAGCAGCATCGGTGCAGGGCTGGGGCGGTCACCCTCTTCCCAGCCGCCGGAGTAGGACACCTCCAGCTCGCGACCCTTGAACTGGTAGCGACCGTTCTGCTGGCCGCCGCCGAAGTAGCCCTCATCGGCCTGCGAGGACAGCACCTGCACGCTCTGCGTGGCATCCAGGTCCAGCGGTTGCAGTTCCTGCCACAGCGCGGTGGTCTGGCCGTTGTCCAGGCGTTCCAGGCGCATGCGCAGTGGCTGCCGCTGTACATGCAGCACCAGGGCATCGGTGCGCACGCGGATTTCCTGCGCGTCTTCTTCCAGCTGCGCCTGCACGTTCGCCTTGGGCTGCGGCAGCACGATCGGTGCGGCCTTGTCGCCGGCACCGGTCAGCGTGCCGTTGCGGCCGGCCTGCACGCGGATGATGTCGGTGGCCGGCAGTTCGATGCGGATGCGTGCGCCCTTGTCGGTCTGCAGGTCCCAGCCCTGCACGCCATCGTGGCTGGCGCTGGCGCTGAGCGTACGCAGGTTGCCGACCGACTCGGCCCGGGCCGGCATGGACGCCAGCATCAATGCCGGCAACAGGGCCAGCATCAGCGGCGAGCGACGAACGCAGATTTCCACACGGACTCCCAACCCGTTCACCGGGCGTTTCGAAAGCGGTTGGGCCGACTCTAGGGCAGCGATTCGAAAGATGTCAACAAATTGAAAGGAAAAAGGAAGATATATTCCATTGAAACGAAAGTTGTTGCGTTGCAATACTTTGTGTAAGCGCTTGCAGGTGCCTGTTAAGCATTGTGCGATACGGCATTCGGCCCGATCTTTCGTTTCCCCGGGCACTCGGCAGCGGGAAAAGTCATCGCTCCATTTTCTTTCTTTTTACTTTCGCTATTTGACATTTCGAAAGAAAACACAGATGGTGCGCTGGCCCAACTGGAACCTCCGAATGGACGTCACCCTGCTTTCCGATGTGTCCGCCTGGCAGCGCCTTGGCGGAGCCGATACCGCTACCGAAATCGCCCAGCAGCCTGCGCTGTGGGAAGCCCTTGCACAGGACCTGTCGCGAGCCCGCGAGCGCCTGCAGGCCTTCCTCGGCGACAGCCTCAACGATCCGAACCAGCGCGTGCTGTTCACCGGCGCCGGCAGCTCCGGCTTCATTGCCGAAATGGTGGCCGATGCGATCAACGCGCAGTGGCCAGCTGATGTGCGCGTGGTGCACACCACCAGCCTGCTGACCCACCCGGCGCTGTACCTGCAGCGCGACCGCCCGACCCTGCTGGTCTCGTTCGGCCGCAGCGGCTCCAGCCCGGAAAGCGTGGCGGCGGTGGACCGCGTGCGCAGCGACGTGGATGACGCGCGCTTCCTCGACATCACCTGCAACGCCGATGGCGAACTGGCCCGTCGTGGCGCCGGCCGTGCCGATACCTGCACCCTGCTGATGCCGTCGGCCAGCTGCGACCGTGCCTTCGCCATGACCAGCAGCCTGACCTGCATGCTGTTGGCCGCATTGACCGTGTTCGATCGTTCGCCGTGGGATGCGCGCGTGGCGCGCCTGAAGCAGATCGCCGCGCTGGCCCGCGAAGGCCAGGCGCAATGGGATGCACCGGTGGCGGCGCTGGCGCAGCGCCCGTTCAACCGCATCATCTACCTCGGCAGCGGCCCGCTGGAAGCGCTGGCACGCGAGTGCGCACTGAAGGTGCTGGAACTGACCGCCGGCCGCGTGCTGGCACTGGCCAACACGCCGCTGGGCTTCCGCCACGGCCCGAAGTCGACCCTGGACGGCAACACATTGGTGGTGGTGCTGCGCAGCGTGCAGCCGCTGGCGCGCCGCTACGAACAGGACCTGCTGGAAGAACTGCGCCGCGACGGCGTGGCTGGCCAGGTCCTGGCGATCGGTCCGCATTCGGACATCGGTGCCGATGACGAATACACCCTCACCGTGCCATCGCTGGACGATCCGTGGCTGGCACCGGTGTGGCTGGGCTTCGCGCAGCTGTTCGCGCTGCAGCGCTCGGCCGCGCTGGGCCTGACCCCGGACAACCCGTTCCCGGACGGCACCGTCAACCGCGTCGTCAAGGGCGTCACCATCCACCATGGCTGAGCTGATCGCCCACGCCTGCTACGGCATCGACATCGGCGGCACCAAGATCGAGCTGGTGGCGTGCGATGCGACGATGCAGGTCACCTGGCGCCGCCGCGTGGCCACCCCACAGGGTGACTACGACGGCTTCCTGCAGGCGGTGGTGGCGCTGGTGGCCGAGGCGGACGCTGCACTTGGCCGCAGCGATGCGGCCATCGGCATTGCCCTGCCCGGCGTGCGTGACCGCCGTAGCGGCCGCCAGCTCAGCGCGAACGTGCCTGCACTGACCGGCCAATGCGTGGCGCAGGATCTGCAGGCACGCCTGCAACGCCCGCTGCACTTCGGCAACGATCTGCAGTGCTTTGCCCTGTCGGAAGCCCATGGCGGTGCCGCCGACGGCTACCCCAGCATGTTCGGCGCCATCCTCGGCACCGGTGCCGGCGGTGGTTTCTGCCTGCAGGGCCGGCTGCTGTCCGGCTTCAACGGTCTGGCCGGCGAATGGGGACACTGGAGCGTGCCCGGCCATCTGCTGCAGCGCCACGGCCTGCCGCTGCTGGACTGCGGCTGCGGCCTGCAGGGCTGCGTGGAGCGCTATGTGTCCGGCAGCGGTGTGGCGATGATCGAACGTCATCTCGGTGGCAGCGCCACCGATGCCAGCGCGGTGATCGCACTGGCCGAGGCCGGCGATGCGCGTGCGCGCAAGGCGCTGGACATCCATCGTGATCTGCTTGGCCACAGCCTGGCCGCGCTGGTGCTGGCCCTGGACCCGCATGTGATCGTGCTCGGCGGCGGCCTCTCACAGTATGCGCCGCTGTACCAGCAGCTGCCGGCAGCCATCGCCGCCCATCTGTTCAACGGCGTGCAGGTACCGCCGATCGTGCCGCCGCGCTTCGGCGATGCCGGTGGCGCACGTGGTGCCGCCCTGCTCGCCTGCCAACCCTCGTTTTCCTGATGTCCGGAGCCTGACCATGTCCCCGCTGCAGACCCTGCTTGCCTCCCACCGCGCCGGTGCCAACGTCGGCCTGTACAGCGTCTGCTGCAGCAACGAGCAGGTGCTGCGCGCGGCCATGCACGTAGCGCTGGCGCATGGCACCGTGCTGCTGATCGAGGCCACCTCCAACCAGGTCGACCAGTTCGGCGGCTACACCGGCATGACCCCGCCGCAGTACCGCGATTACGTCGGTGCCCTGGCCGATGAAGAAGGATTTCCGCGCGAGCGGTTGATCCTGGGCGGCGACCACCTCGGCCCGAATGCCTGGCAGAAGCGCCCCGCCGGCGAAGCAATGACCCACGCACGCGTGCTGATCGAAGCCTACGTCGCCGCCGGTTTCCACAAGATCCACCTGGATTGCAGCATGTCCTGCGCCGATGACCCGGTGCCGCTGCCCGATGCCATCGTTGCCGCGCGCTCGGCCGAGCTGGCCGAGATCGCCGAACGCACCGCCGCCGAACATGGCCTGCCGCCGCCGGTCTACGTGATCGGTACCGAAGTGCCGATTCCCGGCGGCGAAGCTTCGCTGGCGGAGGGCCTGCAGGTGACCACGCCGGCCGCCGCTGCGCAGACCCTGGCCATCCACCAGCAGGCGTTCGACACGCCGCAACTGCGCGATGCGTGGCAGCGCGTGATCGCGATGGTGGTGCAGCCAGGCGTGGACTTCGACCACAGCAGCGTGCACGAGTACGCCGCCGCCGCCGCCGCCGCCAGCACGCTGGCCGACTTCCTGGAACAGCAGCCGCGCATCGTGTTCGAAGCGCATTCCACCGACTACCAGCGCGAAAGCGGGCTGCACGCGCTGGTGCGCGACCACTTCGCCATCCTCAAGGTCGGCCCGGCGGCGACCTTCGCCTACCGCGAAGCGCTGTTCGCGCTGGCCGCGATCGAGGCTGAACTGTTGCCGGCCGCACTGTGCTCGCGCCTGCCGCAGGTGCTGGAAGAAGTGATGGTGGCGCAGCCGAAGTACTGGCAGTCCTACTACCAGGGCGATGACGCCGCGCTGCGCCTGCTGCGCAGCTATTCCTTCAGCGACCGCTGCCGCTACTACTGGGGCGAGCCGGCGCTGGTACAGGCGGTGCAGACCTTGTTCGCCAACCTGGAACAGCACGCGCCGCCGCTGGTGCTGCTCAGCCAGTACCTGCCGGAGCAGTACCGCGCCGTGCGCGAAGGCGCCCTGGCCAACACCCCCACGGCACTGGTGCAGCACCGTATCGGCCTGTGCCTGGGCGAGTACGCCCGTGCCTGCAGCGCCAACCAGGCCGGAACCCGCACGCGGAACACAGGCTCGGCTGCCGGCGTTGCTGCGAACGGCTAATCTCTACCTTTTCCCGCGAAACCGAGAATGGCCATGCGCAACACCCGCTCCCGCCGGCAACAGATCCTGCAGCTGCTGATCGAGCACGGCTCGGTGCAGGTGGCCGATCTGGTCGAGCGCTTCGGCGTGTCGGCGGTGACGATCCGTGCCGACCTGACCCACTTCGAGTCGCAGGGCCTGGCCAACCGAACCCATGGCGGTGCCACGCTGGTGCGCACGCCGCCGCAGGAACAGGACATCCATGAAAAGGATGCACTGAACCTTCCGCTGAAGGAATCGATCGGCGCGCGCGCCGCGCGCCTGGTGCAGCCCGGCGACAACATCATCATCGACTCCGGCTCGACCACGATGACGCTGGCACGCCATCTGCGCGCACATCGCGACGTGACGGTGATGACCAACGGCCTGAACATCGCCTGGGAACTGGCCAATGCGGCGGGCATCACCGTACTGCTGACCGGGGGGTTGCTGCGCCAGCAGTCGCTGTCACTGCAGGGCAGCCAGGCCGAGGCCAGCCTCAACTCCTACAGCTTCGACACCCTGTTCCTGGGCGTGGATGGCCTGGACCTGCAGTTCGGGCTGACCACCCATGACGAAGCCGAAGCCCGCCTCAACCACCGCATGGTCGAGCGCGCGCGCCGCATCGTGGTGCTGACCGATGCCTCCAAGTTCGGCCGCGTCAGCCTGCACCGCATCGCCCGCCTCGACCAGATCCACGCCATCATCACCGACGCCGGCATCGACGACGCAACCCGTGAAGGGCTGCAGCGGCTGGGCATCGAAGTGATCATCGCCGAGCCCGCCGCATGACCGACACCCGCACCCTGCAGGGCCGCATCCTGACGCCGCTGGGTTGGCGGCGTGGCCACGTCCACTTCGATTCGCACGTGCGCCAGCTGCAGGTGGACGACCACAGCGGTGCCGATGACCTGCAGCTGCCGGTGATCCTGCCCGGCTTCATCGACCTGCACGTGCACGGTGCGGCCGGCGTGGACCTGATGCAGGGCGGCGACGTGGCACGCACCATCGCCCGCACCCATCTTCGTTTCGGCACCACCACACTGCTGGCGACCACCATGACCGCCGGCCTGGATGAGATCGAGCACGCGCTGCACGGCGTGGCCGCCACCATGGCCGCGCCCGATGCAGACGCCGCCAGCATCGTCGGCGTGCATCTGGAAGGACCGTTCATCAGCCCGCAGCGACTGGGTGCACAGCCCAACCGTACGATCGAGGCGACGCTGGCGCTGGTGCAGCAGCTGCACGCGCTGGCGCCGATCCGGGTGATGACACTGGCCCCGGAAATCGGCGAACACACCGCGCTGATTCCCGCGCTTTCGGCGATGGGCATCCGCGTGCAGCTCGGCCACAGCGCCGGTACCTACGAAGAAGGTGTTGCTGCCCTGCAGGCCGGCGCCTCCGGCTTCACCCATCTGTTCAACGGCATGACCGGCGTCGATCACTATCGCCCGGGCATCGCGGCTGCGGCACTGGCGCATGCGCAGTACGCCGAGATCATTCCCGACCTGCAGCACATCCATCCCGGCGTGATCCGCCTGGCCGCGCGCGCGATTCCGCGCCTGTATGCGGTGACCGACGCGACTGCCGCCACCGGCATGCCCGATGGCGAGTACGCGCTGGGCGAGCAGCGTGTGCACAAGTGCGGCGGCTGCGTGCGCCTGGCGACCGGTTCGCTGGCCGGCAGCGCACTGACCATGGACCAGGCGCTGCGCAATCTGGTGCAAGTGGGCCTGGACCTGGCCGATGCCTCGCAACGTGTTTCCACCTTCCCCGCCGCGTATCTCGGCCTGGACGATCGCGGCCGCATCGCGCCCGACGCCCGCGCCGACCTGGTGGTGCTGGATGCCGAACTGCGCCTGCAGCAGGTGGTGGTTGGTGGGCGCGTAGTTGATTTGACCTGACGCACGCGATGCGGCCCGGACGCCGCGCGGGCTCCCTGTAGAGCCGAGCCATGCTCGGCTCACCGCGCGAAGCGCGGCATGGAGAACCTCGATATCGGAACGGAAAGCAGCCGAGCATGGCTCGGCTCTACATGAAGCGCGCAAGCGCAATGCCTCAGCCACGCACCATCCCCGCTATTCCAGGAATACGCCGATGACCGCAGCCGCCGCACCTGCCGTACCCGCTTCCACCGCTCCGCGCTGGCCCGTACGCTACCTGCTCTTCATCGGCGGCCTCGGCGGCCTGCTGTATGGCATCGACATCGGCATCATCGCCGGCGCCCTGCCCTATCTTGAAGCGACCGCCAGCCACGCCTGGCAGCTCAGCAGCCAGCAACTCGGCTTCGTGGTGGCAGCGGTACTGCTGGGCAGCGTGCTGTCCTCGCTGTTCGCCGGCATGGTCGCCGACCTGATCGGCCGCCGCGGCGCGATGCTGCTGGCCGGCCTGCTGTTCACCGCCTCGATTCCGATCATGGCGCTGGCCTCGGGCTACACGCCCTTGCTGCTCGGTCGGCTGCTGCAGGGCATCAGCGGAGGCTTGATCGGCGTGGTGATTCCGCTGTACCTGGCCGAAGTGCTCAGCCCGGAGCGGCGCGGCCGCGGCGCGGCGATGTTCCAGCTGCTGCTGACCATCGGCTTGGTGCTGGCGGCATTGATCGGCCTGTACCATGCCCACGCGGTCGATGCCGCTGCTGAAGCCGTGCGCTCACTGCCTGTGGCGCAGCAGGCGCAGGAGCTGTTCACGGTGAAGGACCACGCCTGGCGCACCATCTTCTGGACCTGCCTGGCGCCGGGCCTGCTGTTCTGCGCCGGCATCTTCTGGCTGTCCGAGTCACCGCGCTGGCTGGTGCGCCGCGGCCGCATCGATGATGCACGCCGCAGCCTGCAGCGTGTACTGCCCGCTTCGGAGGTCGAGCCGACGCTTGCACAGATCCAGGCACCGGAATCGAGCAGCAGCAGCGGAAAGCGCGACCCGCTGCTCAGCCGCCGCTATGTGGTGCCGTTCCTGCTCGCGTGCGTAGTGCTGGCCTGCACCCAGGCCACCGGCATCAACTCGGTGCTGGCCTACGCGGTGAACATCCTCAACCAGGCCGGCCTGTCCGGCTCGGTCGCCAACGGCGCCGACGTGGCGATCAAGCTGCTCAACGCGGTGATGACCGTGGTCGCGCTTCTGCTGGTCGACCGCAAGGGCCGCAAGTTCCTGCTGATGCTTGGCAGTGGCGGCATCTGCGTGGCCCTGCTGGCAGCGGCGACGCTGTTCTTCCAGGCCGAACGCGGTCGCACCGACGTGCAGCCGCAGCTGCAGGCGGCGGTCAGCGGCGATGGCCTGCAGCTGGTACTGGACGATACGCAGTGGCAGCGCTTGGGCGCTGGCATCGACAGCGAAGGCCGGCCGCTGCAGCTAACCGTGTCGTATGCCTACGGCGACTTCACCAATGTGCGCGCTCTGCGCAGTGACAACCTGACCGACCGCGAGCTGCGCATCGAGCGTGCCGGCACCGTGCAGCCGGACAGCGTGATCGGCGCGCTCTTCCGCAAACTGCACCTGAACCCGTTCGCCGACCCGGCCGCTGCTGCGCAGGCGCCGCTGCGCATCGAACAGGCCCGCATCGGCCCGGTGCCGCCGCCGGCACACGGCTGGGCCGTGGCCGCCTGCATCCTGGTGTTCGTCGCGTTCTTCGCGGTTGGGCCCGGCGTCTGCGTGTGGCTCGCGCTGTCCGAGCTGATGCCGAACCGCATCCGCTCCAACGGCATGAGCATCGCGCTGCTGATCAACCAGTTCGTGTCGACCACCATTGCCGCGATCTTCCTGCCCACGGTGGGCCACTACGGCTATGCCAGCATGTTCGTGTTCTGGGCGGCGTGCACCTTCGTGTTCTTCCTGGTGGCCGCGTTCTGGCTGCCGGAGACCAAGGGCAAGTCGCTGGAAGAGATCGAAGCGCGGTTCGCCCGGTAGCGGTTGACCTTGGTCGACCTCCGCGCGCAGCGCGCGGGTGTTGCCGCGCCCGTCATTCTCCGGTGATGTGCCTGGCCAGCTCCCGCGCTTCGGCAACGCTGGACAACCCGCTCAGCATCATCGATTCGCCGAACGGCCCCTGTACGGTCGCCACCATCAGCACGCTGCCATCCACGCTGATCGCCGCACGCTGGCCGACCAGTGCTGCCGTGCCATCGTGGATGCGCTGGTGCGCTTCGGGCCGATAGCGGATCTGCACGCCGGGCTGCTTGGCCTCGTCCAGTACGTAGCGCACATCGGCGATGTCGGCACTGCCGGCAATCGGCGGCTCGCGCAGGGCCAGGGTTTCGCCCTGCCACTGCACGGGCGTGCCATTGCCGGCCGCATCGACCGCGCTCAGGCGCACATCGACGCCGGGGCGTGGCGCATGATCCTTGCCTGCCCAGGCACCTGGCGTTGCGCCCGGCATGCATCCAAGGCCAGCGCTGCGCCGAGCAGCAGCGGCAGCGTTGCTCTCACTTCAGCTTCCGCAGCTTGAACGCCACCAGCACCTGCAGCAGCCCATACAGCAGGCTGCCGATACCGATCCACAGCGTGGTCACCGCTACGCCCGCATACGGATTGGCTACGAACAGCAGGCCCAGCACCACCGCCAGCACGCCACTGAGAATCAGCAGCCACTCGCCCTGGATCTGCTTGCGCACGCGGATCGCGAACACGATGCGATAGATGCCGGCCACCAGCAGCCACGCTGCCAGGAACAGCACCAGCACGCTGGCGGTGGCCAGCGGATTGATCACCGCCAGGATGCCGAAGCCCAGTGAAGCAACGACATACAGCGCAAGCCAGCCGCGCGAAGCACCACTGCCACCGCTGATCAGTGCAAACAGACTGATGACACCTTCAACGATGGCCATCACGCCCAGCGTCCACGCCAACGCCATGGCCGCCGAAAGCGGCCAGCCGATGGCGATGATGCCGAAGCCGAGTGCAACCAGGCCGTACAGGAGGAGAATCCACCAGCTACGGCCGACTGCCGACAACAGGGGAGACAAGGGGGAATTCATGGCCACTCCTTCGATCCGGAAACGGGCTCATCCTAGCCCCTGGGGATGAAGAGGGCGATCACGGCGCCCGCGCGCAGACCCACACGCGCACCTCCGCAGCGCCGACCAGGCGCAGCGTCTCGGCGACCTCCATCACCGTGCTGCCGGTGGTCATCACGTCATCGACCACGGTCAGCCGCGTGGGCACCGGACCACGGACAGCAAACGCATCGAACAGATTTTCCCTGCGTTGTTCGGCCGTGCGTTCGGACTGCGGCGCGGTATGACGGCGCCGGTACAGCCCGTGCCAGACCGGCATCGGCAGCAGGCGGCACAGTTCCGCGGCCTGGTTGTAGCCGCGCTGGCGCAGGCGACGGTTGTGCAGCGGTACCGGCACCAGCGGTGGGCATGACCAGGGCGGCGGTGCGCGCTGCATCAACTGCGCGAGCAGGCGACCCGCTGCGAGATCCTGATGGAACTTATAGCGCACCAGCAGCTGGTCGACCGGCGGCAGGTACAACAGGCTTGCATGGGTAGCGGCCTGCGGTGGCGCTTCCTCGCGGCAGCTGCCACAGACGATCAGCGCGTTGTCGGGCAGCGGTAATGCGCAGCGCAGGCAGGCGCGCCCGGACCACGGCAGGTTGGCAAGGCAGGCGCGGCACAGGTCAAGTTCATTGTGGCCCGGGTCGCCGCAGACCAGGCAACGCAACGGCAGGAGCAGGCGAAGCAGCGCTGCGGGCCAATCCGCCGGTAGAGGGAGGTAGGTAAGAGGCATACCCCAACCTGCCTGCGCAGCGATGCCGGAACCATCGCCGGCAACCACACCGGACGGTCAGGAAAGCGGACGCAGTGCCGTCGTCCGTCTCATCGGGTCAGTCACGCAGGGATGCCCGCCAGGCCACCAGGGCGGCGGCGGCACGCCGGGTCCTGTACTCATCCGGATTGACGCCCATCTCATTGCGCGCCATGCCGGCAAGGGCCATACACAGTTCCTGTTCGCCTACACCGCGCAGCAGCTGGGACTCGATGCGATCTGCATAGGCGGCGTACTCGCCACGGCAGTCCGGATTGGCCTGGATGTCTATTGGATCCCATACATAGTGCAGGACTTCATCCACCGCTCGGCCCAGTGCACCGCGCCTGCGGTCTGCCGCCTGGCCGATCTCCTTCCAGTGTGGCGTGTTGTGCAGTGCCTCGAACGGCATCGGCACTGGCGATAACAGGTAGGAGATACCGTCTTCGTCCTGCTTGACGTGCCAGACGCCAACTCCGACATCCGCCATGTGCTCCGACAACGGGAAAACGAAGGCAGGCAGCCACAACAGCTCGATGCGGCCATCTCCCTGCCAGCCCAGGGCGGTGAACATCCCGCCTGCGATCTCCCGGTAGGCCTGCGCGGCAGGCTCGCCGACCAGTTGCCCCGGATCCAGCATGAACACCCGGTTGTCGATGTACTCGACCACGCTGCCATGGAACTCGCGCAAGCGCTCGGGCGGGTAATCGATGACCTGTTCAGGGGCGATGGTGTAGCTCATTTCGTGAAATCCTTTCCGCTGGAAGGCAAGTGTGGCGCGACGGCGGGCACCATCAACAACTCCGCCAACCCACGATAGATCGGCACGCGGCATACCAGCCCGGACACGCCGCGCGCGATCAGCACCGTGGCCAGGATCGGCAGCAGCAGATCGCCGCTGTCGGTCAGCTCCAGCGAAATCACCGCCGAGGTCAGCGGTGCCTGGGTGACGCCGGTGAGATAGGCACACATGCCCAGCAGCACGAACGCGCGCGGGTCCACGCCGGGCATCAACACCGCCAGGTTGTGGCCCAGGCCGGCACCGACCGCCAGCGCCGGCGAGAACAGGCCGCCGGGAATTCCGGCCACGTACGATGCGAGGTTGGCCAGCAGCTTCATCAAACCAAATTCATGGCCGACCATCGCCTGCCCCTGCACCAGGCTGCGCGCCTGCTCGTAGCCGGTGCCGAACGCGCCTTCACCGAAGACCAGGGCGAGCAGTACCACCACCAGACCGCAGCCTGCGGCCAACAGAACCGGATGCCGCTGACGCAGTTGCCCGAGCCATCGCGGGCGGCCCGCCGCACTCGCCAGCACGGCGCGCGCGAACAGGCCTCCCAGCAACCCGGCCACTACGCCGCACAGCAGGATCGCGAGCCAACCCTGGCCCAGCGGCAGCCGCGCGCTTACATGGCCGAAGTAGGTGTAGTTGCCCAGCAGTCCGAGCGATACCACGCCGCCGACGATCACCGCGGTCAGCAGGGTGCCGGAGAATCGATGCTCGAAACGGCCACTGAGCTCTTCGATGGCGAAGACGATGCCGGCCAGTGGCGTGTTGAACGCCGCCGCGATACCCGCTGCACCACCGGCCAGCAGGAAGTGCGAGAGCTCGCGTGGATCCTTGAAGCCGAACCAGCGGCCGAACAGATACATCAAGCTCGCACCCACATGCACCGTCGGCCCTTCGCGGCCAACGGACGCACCGCCGAGCAGCGACAGCGAGGTCAGCAGCAACTTGCCGGCCGACACCGCAGGCGAAAGGTTGGTTTTCCGGAACGACTCATCTGGCTTGTCCAACGCAGCGATGACCTGCGGAATGCCGCTGCCGCGGGTGGGTTTCAGCACGCCCGCGGTCAGCCAGGCCAACAGCGCGAAGATGCCCGGCGTGAGCAGCAGGGCCCACCACAGCGAGTGCGAGGTGATGCGCTGGAACAGGTGGAACGCGGCGTCGCTGGCCTTGGCGAACAGGATCGCCACCAGTGCCACGGCCACGGCGCCGCCCCAGAGCGCGGCGCGGCGGCGCCAGGCCTCGCTGAGAACCAGCGCGGTGATGCGGACGCGGAGGCGGTAAAGATCGATCATGGGAAAGAGTCTGCGCGCCAGCGCTTGCGTTGGGCAGCGGCCACTGTGGCCGGAGGCCTTGCAGGATGCGGTGAAATGCGGCGCATCCTTCGGACTTGATTGAACGGCCGGACTGTAAACCGTTTTGATTAATAGATGGTTGACAGTGCGGACGCACCCACCCACACTGCCGCCCTCGTTCCACTCGTACCCAAGGTCCCGCCATGGCTGCCGCCATCCGCCACGACTGGCAACAGGACGAACTGCAGGCGCTGTTCGATCTGCCGTTCCCCGAGCTGCTGTTCCGCGCCGCAGCGGTCCACCGCGAGCATTTCGACCCCTCGCAGGTGCAGGTCTCCACGCTGCTGTCGGTGAAGACCGGCGGCTGCCCGGAAGACTGTGCGTACTGCCCGCAGGCGCAGCGCTACAACACCGGCGTGAACGCGCAGAAGCTGATGGACACCGATGCGGTGCTGGCCAAGGCACGCCAGGCCAAGGCCGCCGGTGCCTCGCGCTTCTGCATGGGTGCCGCGTGGCGTTCGCCGAAGGACCGCGACATCCCGAAGGTGGCGGCGATGATCGCCGGGGTGAAGGCGCTTGGCCTGGAGACCTGCGCCACGTTGGGCATGCTCAGTGGCGAGCAGGCGCGTGCGCTGAAGGATGCGGGCCTGGACTACTACAACCACAATCTCGACACCGCGCCGGACTACTACGATTCGATCATCCACACGCGCCAGTACCAGGACCGCCTGGATACGCTGGAGCACGTGCGCGATGCAGGCCTGAGAACCTGCTGCGGCGGCATTGTCGGCATGGGCGAGACGCGCGCGCAGCGCGTCGGCCTGCTGCTGGCGCTGGCCACGCTGCCGGCGCATCCCGATTCGGTGCCGATCAACAAGCTGGTGCAGGTGGCGGGTACGCCGCTGCATGGCAGTGCCGAGCTGGACCCGTTCGAGTTCGTGCGCATGATCGCGGTGGCGCGCATCGCCATGCCGCGCTCGATGGTGCGGCTGTCGGCCGGGCGCGAGGCGATGAGCGACGAGCTGCAGGCGCTGTGCTTCCTGGCCGGTGCCAATTCGATCTTCTATGGCGACAAGCTGCTGACCACCGGCAACCCGGAAAGCGAACGCGACCTGGCCTTGTTCGCGCGCCTGGGGCTGCAGCCGATGGCGGTGCAGGTGGATGCCGAAGGCCACGACCACGGCGGTACCGTTCACGCCGATATCAGTGCCGATACGCCCGGCTGTGGCTGCGCTCACGCGGCCTGAGACGGGCCGCAAGCAGGCGCCGCGGCAACGCGCTACCCTAGCCGCCCCGTCGACGCAATCAGCCACCATGGCCCGCCCCGACCTGACCGCCCGCCTCCACGCCCAGCGCGCTCTGCGCGATGCCCAAGGCCGTCGCCGCCCGCGACGCACGGTCACCCGTCGTGATGGCGTGCGCCTGGAAGTGGACGGCCAGTGGCTGGCCGGCTTCTGCAGCAACGACTACCTTGGCCTGGGCCAGCAGTTCAGCGTGGTCAACGCGCTGCAGGACGCCGCCGCGCGCGAAGGCGCTGGCGCCGGTGCCTCGCACCTGGTCTGCGGCCACCACGCCCTGCATGAGGCGCTGGAACGCGAGGTGGCCGAGTGGCTGGGCTATCCGTGTGCGTTGCTGTTCGGCAGTGGCTTCGCCGCCAATCTGGCGGTGCAGCAGGCACTGCTGAGCGAAGAGAACGATGTCTGCGTACAGGACAAGCTCAACCACGCCAGCCTGCTCGATGCCACCCGGTTGGCCGGTGCACGCCTGCGCCGTTATCCGCATCTGGATGCGGAAGGCGCAATGCGTCAGCTCAAGCACGCGCCCGATGGCGCGGCAATGCTGGCCACCGATGGTGTTTTCAGCATGGATGGCGACATCGCACCGCTGCGTGCATTGTCGCTTGTGGCACGCCTGCAGCAGGCGCTGTTCTATGTGGATGATGCGCACGGTGTAGGCGTGGTCGGTGATGGCCGTGGTGCCGTGGCCGCCGCCGGGCTGGGCGTGGACGATGTGCCGCTGCAACTGGTCACGCTGGGCAAGGCATTGGGCGGTTCCGGTGCGCTGGTGCTGGGCCGCGACGACCTGATCGAGCATCTGGCCGAAACCGCACGCCCGTACATCTACACCACCGCCGTGCCACCGGCGATGGCCGCTGCTGCGCTTGAAGCGGTGCGCCTGGCGCGCCGCGACCACTGGCGCCGCACCAAGCTGACCGACCTGATCGCGCTGTTCCGCAGTGAAGCGCGTCGTCATGGACTGGACCTGATGGCTTCCGACACACCGATCCAGCCGCTGCTGTGCGGTGATGACCACACCGCCGTGGCGATGTCCCAGGCGCTGGAGCAGGCCGGCTGGCTGGTTGGTGCAATCCGCCCGCCGACGGTGCCGGAAGGCAAGGCACGCCTGCGCGTGACACTGTCCGCGCTGCACACGCCGGAACAGGTGCGCGGCCTGGTGGAAGCCATCGCCAGCGCGCGCGACCGCGTCACCCTGGCCGTGCGCGAAGCCGCGCCGCCGCCGCTGCCCGCCTTTGCCTGAGTTCCGTGTAGTCGCCCATGCATATTGAAGTCACCGGCCGCGGGCCGGACCTGGTTCTGATCCACGGCTGGGCCCTTCAGGGCGGTGTGTTCGCACCACTGGTGCAGCGCCTGGCGGACCAGTTCACCCTGCATCTGGTCGACCTTCCCGGCCATGGCCACAGCCGCGAGGACACCACGCCGCTGCGCCTGCCGTTCGTGGTCAATGCCATTGCCGCGGCCACGCCACCGGCGGTGTGGTGCGGCTGGTCGCTGGGTGGCCTGTTCGCACTGCATGCGGCGGCGACGCTGCCGAAGGTGCGCGGGCTGGCGATGATCGCCGCCACGCCGCGCTTCGTACGTGGCGAGGACTGGCCGCATGCGGTGGAACCGGCCGTGTTCGAGCAGTTCGGTCGCGAGTTGGCCACCGACTTCGCCGGCACCCTGGAACGCTTCCTCGCGCTGGACGTGATGGGCTCGGCGCACGCCCGCGAAGAGCTGCGCACGCTGCGCCAGCGCCTGGTCGAGCGCGGTGCGCCCACCGAACGTGCACTGCTGGAGGGATTGCGCCTGCTGGAAAGCACCGACCTGCGCGGTGCACTGCCGACCCTGGGCAAACCCAGCCTGTGGATCGCCGGCCAGCGTGACCGGCTGGTGTCTCCTGCGGCGATGCAGGCCGCCGCGGCACTCGCCCCGGGCGCGCAGGCGCTGACCATCGCCCACGGCGGCCATGCGCCCTTCCTCGGTCATGCCGACGAAGTGGCCGCCGCCCTGCAACACTTCGTTGCCGGCCTGTCACCGGCCGATGGCGGACAATGAGCGCCTTCCGAATTCCGCAGGACTGACGCATGGATCTGGGTATCAACGGCCGCTGGGCACTGGTCTGCGGCGCAAGCAAGGGGCTGGGCCTGGGTTGCGCGCGTGCGCTGGTGCGCGAGGGCGTCAACGTGGTGATCGTGGCCCGTGGTGACGCTGCGCTGCAGGCCGCCGCCGAGGAGCTGCGCGCACTGGCCGGCGCCGCCGAGGTGCGTGCAGTCGCCGCCGATGTCACCACCGAGGCCGGCCGCACGGCGGCACTGGCCGCATGCCCGCAGGTGGACATCCTGGTCAACAACGCCGGTGGTCCGCCGCCCGGTGATTTCCGCAATTTCGAGCGCGACGACTGGATCGCCGCGCTGGACGCCAACATGCTGGCGCCGATCGCGCTGATCCGCGCCACCGTCGACGCGATGATCGAGCGCGGCTTCGGCCGCATCGTCAATATCACCTCGTCGGCGGTGAAGGCCCCGATCGACATCCTGGCGCTGTCCAACGGCGCGCGCAGCGGCCTGACCGGGTTCGTCGCCGGCCTGTCGCGCCGCACCGTGGCCCACAACGTCACGATCAACAACCTGCTGCCCGGTCAGTTCGACACCGACCGCCTGCGCGCCAACTTCGCCCACAGCGCGGGCAAGGACGGCGATGCCGGCGAAGTGGCCGAGCGCCGCCGCCAGCAGATTCCCGCCGGCCGCTTCGGCACGCCGGACGAATTCGGCGCCGCCTGCGCCTTCCTGTGCAGTGCACAGGCCAGTTACCTCACCGGGCAGAACCTGCTAATCGACGGCGGCGCCTACCCCGGTACGTTCTAAGAGACTTTCGCAATGCCGTCCCACTTCGATGCTCGCCACGTCCGCCGCGCGTTCGCGCGTGCCGCCAGCAGTTACGACGCCGCCGCCGCCCTGCAGCGGGAGGTGCAGTCGCGGCTGATCGAATCGCTGGACTACCTGGAGGCGCGCAAGCCCGAGGTGGTACTGGACATCGGCGCGGGTACCGGCCATGCCAGTGCGTTGATGAAGAAGCGCTGGCCGAAGGCGCAGGTGATCGCGCTGGACGTGGCGCTTCCGATGCTGGACCAGGCCAAGCGCCAGGCCGGCTGGTGGAAGCCGTTCCAGCGCCTGTGCGGCGACGCCGCTGCGCTGCCGCTGGCCGACAACAGCGTGGACGTGATCTTCAGCAACCTGTGCCTGCAGTGGCTGGACGACCTGCCGGCGGTATTTGCCGGGTTCCGCCGTGTGCTCAAGCCTGGTGGCCTGCTGCTGTGCTCGACCTTCGGCCCGGAGACCTTGGTCGAACTCAACGAGGCCTTCGCGGCCGCCGATGACCGACCGCACGTGAGCCGCTTCGCGCAGATCGCCCAGTTCGGCGACGCGTTGATGATGGCGGGCTTCCGCGACCCGGTGCTGGATCGCGATCTGTTCACCCTGACCTATGACGACCTGCCGTCGCTGATGCGCGAACTGCGTGCGATGGGCGCGACCAACGCACGGGTGGACCGCCGCCATACACTGACCGGGCGTAGCCGTTTCGCGGCGGCGGCGGCGGCATACGAGCCGATGCGCCGTGCCGACGGCAAGCTGCCCAGCAGTTGGGAAGTGATCTATGCGCATGCCTGGGCACCGGACCCGGGCGCACCGATCCGCGAAGGCGGACATGACGTGGCCTCGGTGCCGGTGTCGGCGATTCCGATCCGTCGCAAGCAAAGCTGATCGTCCGTTCGCAGGTCATGCGCCGACCAAGGTCGGCAACTACCGATTCATGCACGGAACCCGCTCTGGTAGGTGCCGACCTTGGTCGGCACAGTGCCGGCAGCATCGCGATCTGACAGGTTGTGCCAACCAAGGTTGGCACCCACCAAATGCAGGCCGCCCTCAGGTATTGGCCGGCGAGCTCAGCGGCGGGCGCACCAGGTCTCGGTGGAAGAAATAGATTTCCTGCACCAGGAAGCGCCAGCTGGTGTGGAAGCTGCGGAAGCGCGTGCTGGGCGTGGACGAGGCCAGCGCATCGATGCCCAGTGCCTTGCTCAGGCGCAGCGCGCGCGCCATGTGCAGCGGGTCGCTGACGATGATCACCCGGTGCAGGTCACGCTGGTCCATCAGCCGCTTGGCTTCGACCAGGTTCTGCACGGTGTTGCGCGAAGCGGTTTCGATCAGGATCGCATCATCCGGCACGCCATGCTTCAGCGCATAACGCCGCGCCACCTGCGATTCGGAGAAGCGCGCGCCGGTGCCGCCATAGCCACCGGTGAATATCAGCAGTGGCGCGTACTGGGCCTCGTACAGATCCAGACCGTGGCGGATGCGTTCTTCGAACACCGGTGACGGTTTGGCGTCGTAGGCCGCCGCACCGAGCACGATGATGGCGTCTGCCTTGGCCGCCTGGTCACGTTCACCGACCCAGACAATCCAGGCAGTCACGCCCAGCAGCCAGATCACCAGCACCACGAACAGCCTCCACAGCCAGCCCACCAGGCCGGTGCGATGCCGGTTGCGCTCGCGGCTCAAGGCGCGCCCCAGCGCAGTGCGGGCAGGTCGACATTGCCACCGGACAGGACCAGGCCCACGCGGAGCCCGGCAAAACGCTGCGGCTGCGCCAGCACCGCGGCCAGCACGGTAGCCGAGGACGGCTCGACCACCTGCTTGAGGACTTCCCACAGCAAGCGCATCGCGGCCATCGTCGCCGCGTCATCAACCACGATCACCTCGGCACCGGCCGCGCGCAGCAGTTCGAAATTGGGCGCACCGATCAGGGTACGCAGTCCATCGCAGATCGTGTCGGGGGTGAACGCCCCCTGGCGCTCGCCTGCGGCCAGTGATCGCGCGGTGTCATCGGCGCCGGCCGGCTCGGCCAGCACCAGCCGGGTCTGCGGGCTGGCATGCTGCAGCGCCAAGGCGGTACCGCTGGCCAGGCCGCCACCGCCCACCGGCACCACCAGCACATCAAACGGGCCGTCGCTGTGCAGCAATTCCAGGGCGGCGGTGCCCTGCCCGGCCATCACTGCCGGGTCGGCATAGGGATGGACGAGAGTCGCGCCGGTATCGACCTGTACCTTGGCGCAGGTGGCCTCACGATCGGCAATGGTCGGCGGGCAGCGCCAGAGCGTCGCGCCATGGCGGGCAATGTTGGCCAGCTTGGCCGCCACTGCGCCTTCGGGCACCACCACGTGGCAGGGAATGCCACGGGTGCGTGCGGCCAGTGCCAGTGCGGCGCCGTGATTGCCGGAGGAGTGGGTGACCACGCCGGCACTGGCGCGATCGGCCTCCAGTGACCACACCGCGTTGCAGGCACCACGGAACTTGAATGCGCCACCGCGCTGCAGGTGCTCGGCCTTGAACGCCAGGCTCGCGCCGGCCAGCGCATCGAGCGTGCGCGAGCGCAGCACCGGCGTCACGCTGGCGTGCGGGGCGATCCTCGCGGCAGCAAGCAGGACGTCGTCGGCGCGGGGCAACAGTGAATCGCTCATGACGCAAGATTAACGTATGGCTTCGCGCTGGCGACCGGGACAAGGTCATGCCAGCATGTAGCCCTACGCCTCCATTCATCCTGGCCGGCGGAATTAAGGGCCGATTCAATGCTGGCGCCCGAAGCTGACTGCACACCCGTCCTCTGGGGGGACCCACCATGAAAACGCGCCTGATGCTTGCCGGTGGCCTGTTGCTGGCCCTGACCGGCTGCACCACCTACGACTATGTCGGCGGCGGCCGCAGCGGCAGCTACTACCACGGTGCGCCGTCGGTGGAATACCGCTACCCGGCCGGTTATCCCTACAACTACGGCCCCTACTACGGTGGCTATGGCGGCTATTACGGCGGCTACGGCAACCCGTATTACTCGCGCCCGATCTACCGCCCGCCGCACAACCACCGCCCGCCGCCGCGCCCGGGCAATGGAGGGGAGAACCGTCCGCCACCGCCGTCGCGGCCGTCGTACAACGGGGGTTCGCCGTGGCGGAACATGGACTCGATGCGCCGCCCGCCGCAGTCCGGCGTGCGGCCTTCGGCCCCTCCGCCGCAGGCCCGTCCGGCGCCGGCGCCGAGCGCGCCGAGGATGAACGGTTCCCCTTGGCGCAACATGGATCGTGCGACGCAGCGCACAGTTGAGCGCTGAACCATCTTGCATTTCACACGGTCTAAGCCCCAATCTACGCGGACAGTGACGGCCCGCGTCACAAAGTGACAAAAACGACACGGGCCGCCGCAAATAGCTCTACGTCGATATCCGACAGGAACATCTGGATCCCCCCTGTTCCGGCCCTGTCGGATGTCGGCACCTCTGAAGGCAGACGGCCCCGCAATGCGGGGCCGTTTGTTTTGTTGGGTCGCCAACCGACGAGGGCCCCAGCTTGAGTAGATCCACGCCATGCGTGGATGGCGCCTTCCCGACAGCCGCAAAAAACAGGGCCGGACAGTCCCCCGACTGCCGGCCCTCTGCTCCCCCACCATGCGCCTGTACCGGCCCCTGTTCCAATTCCGGTCACGGGCGCCTACGGCGCCAGCCACGGTGGGTGCTATTGGGTTATCTGCAAAAATCCTGCCAACTTTAGCGCTGATTTCGACGCCGGCCAGTGGACGCCGACGCCCCGGCCCCGAATGGCGCTAAAATCGCCACCCCGGCGCCGCCCCAGCCGCGCCCGCCCCCAGCTGAACAACCCCCATGAACCCGTCCTTCCATCGTTACGACGTCATCGTCATCGGCGGTGGCCACGCCGGCACCGAAGCCGCGCTGGCCGCGGCCCGCACCGGCGTGCGCACCCTGCTGCTGACCCACAACATCGAAACGGTGGGCGCAATGAGCTGCAACCCGGCCATCGGCGGCATCGGCAAGGGCCATCTGGTCAAGGAGATCGACGCCCTCGGCGGTGCGATGGCGCATGCCGCCGACCGCGCCGGTATCCAGTGGCGCACGTTGAACGCCTCCAAGGGCCCGGCCGTGCGCGCCACCCGCTGCCAGGCCGACCGCAACCTGTACCGCATGGCGATCCGCGCCATCGTCGAAGGCCAGGCCAACCTGACCGTGTTCCAGGCGGCGGTGGATGACCTGGTCATCGAGGGCGACCACGTGCGCGGGGTCATCACCCAGACCGGCCTGCGCTTCGACGCGGAAGCCGTGGTGCTCACCGCCGGCACCTTCCTGGCCGGCAAGATCCACGTCGGCCCGACCCAGTACGCCGCCGGCCGCATGGGCGACCCGCCGGCCACCACGCTGGCTGCGCGCCTGCGCGAACGCCCGTTCCAGGTGGATCGCCTGAAGACCGGCACGCCGCCGCGCATCGACGGCCGCTCGCTGGACTACAGCGTGATGGATGAGCAGCCCGGCGATTCGCCGCGGCCGGTGATGTCCTTCCTCGGCTCGGTGGACGAGCATCCGCAGCAGGTCAGCTGCTGGATCACCCACACCACCGAACGGACCCACCAGATCATCCGCGACGCGCTGCACCGCTCACCGCTGTACAGCGGCCAGATCGAAGGCATCGGCCCGCGCTACTGCCCGTCCATCGAGGACAAGGTGGTGCGCTTCGCCGAGAAGGCCAGCCACCAGATCTTCGTCGAACCCGAAGGCCTGGGCATCGTCGAGATCTACCCCAACGGCATCTCCACCTCGCTGCCATTCGACGTGCAGCTGGAGATGGTGCGCAGCATCCGTGGTTTCGAGAACGCGCACATCACCCGCCCCGGCTACGCGATCGAGTACGACTTCTTCGACCCGCGCGGGCTGAAGGCCTCGCTGGAAACCAAGCTGGTCAACGGCCTGTTCTTCGCCGGCCAGATCAACGGCACCACCGGCTATGAGGAGGCCGCCGCGCAGGGCCTGCTGGCCGGCCTCAACGCCGCGCGCCAGGTGCGCGGGCTGGATGGCTGGTGCCCGCGCCGCGACGAGGCGTACCTGGGCGTGCTGGTGGATGACCTGATCACCCACGGCACCAACGAGCCGTACCGCATGTTCACCAGCCGCGCCGAGTACCGCCTGCAGCTGCGCGAGGACAATGCCGACCAGCGCCTGACCCCGGCCGGCCGCGAAATGGGCCTGGTGGATGACCGCCGCTGGAACGCGTTCGAGACCAAGCAGGCCGCCGTCGCTGCCGAGCGCGCACGTCTGGGCGCGCTGTGGGCCACGCCGGCCAATGCGCTCGGCCGCGAAGTGCAGGACACGCTGGGCGTCATGGTCAGCCGCGAAACCAACGTGCTGGACCTGATCAAGCGCCCCGAACTGGATTACGCACAGCTGATGCAGGTACCGTCGCTGGGCCCGGCCGTGGCCGACGCCAAGGTGGCCGAGCAGGTGGAGATCGGCGTGAAGTACGCCGGCTACCTGGACCGCCAGCGCGAGGAGATCGAGCGCCAGCAACGGCATGAAGCCACGCCGATCGCTGAAGCCTTCGATTACGCGACGGTGCGCGGGCTGTCGGCCGAAGCACTGCAGAAGCTGGAGCGCGTGCGCCCGCAGACCATCGGCCAGGCGCAGCGGATTCCCGGCATGACGCCGGCAGCGATCTCACTGCTGCTGGTGCATCTGGAGCGCGCACGCCGGGGCCGCGTGGCGTAAGCGGTCGCACCTGCTTCTGGTGGCTGCCGACCTTGGTCGGCACATGAATCTGCCCTGGTGGGTGCCGACCTTGGTCGGCACGGAAGCATGGAGTGTCGCGATCTGATGATTCGTGCCGACCAAGGTCGGCACCTACCAGAGCAGATCGCGTTACCGTGCGTCGGCGCCGCCGCCCAGCACCTTGAACAAGGTCACCCGGTTGCCCGCTTCCTGCTGCTGCAGGGCGATCAGGTCCTGCTGCGCGGCATACAGGCTGCGCTGTGCATCCAGCGACTGCAGGTAGCCATCCAACCCGGTGCGGTAACGCGCGTCGGCCAGCGTGTAGCTGCGCTGGCTGGCGGCCACCAGCGCGCGCTGCGTGTCCATCTGTGCGGTCAGGTGGTCACGCGTGGCCAGCGCATCGGCCACTTCACTGAAGGCCTGCTGGATCGCTTTCTCGTACTGCGCGATGCCGATGTCCTTGCCGATCTTCGAGGCATCCAGCGACGCCTTCAGTGCACCGGCATGGAAGATCGGCGCGGTGATGCTCGGCGCGAACGACCAGCCACGGGTGCCGGCCGAAAACAGCGTCGACAACGCGGTGGAGCTGTGGCCGTAGTTGGCGGTCAGGGTCAGCGTGGGGAAGAACGCAGCGCGCGCGGCACCGATATCGGCATTGGCCGCCTGCAGCGCGTGTTCGGCGGACAACACGTCCGGGCGCTGCAGCAGCACGCTGGACGGAAGGTTGGCCGGCAGCGGCGCCAGTGCCACGCTGCCATCCAGCGCCTGCGTGGTTGGCAGCAGGGCCGGATCCAGCGGTGCCCCTACCAACAGCTGCAATGCATCGCGATCCTGCGCCTGCTGCGTCTGCAGCTTGGCAAGCGCACCGCGCGCGGCGTCCACGCTGGTCTGTACCTGCGACAGATCCAGGCCCGAGGCCAGCCCCTGCGCATGACGGGCCTCGGTGCGCTGCAGGGTCTGCTGCTGGCTGTCCAGGGTCTGTTGCGTGAATGCCAGCGACTGCCCATCGGCCGCCAACGCGAGCCACGCCGTTGCCACTTCGGCGACCAGGCTGGTGCGTGCGGCACGTTGGTTCTCGGCGCTGGCCAGCCAGTTCTGCAGGGCCTCGTTCTTCAGGCTGCGGATGCGCCCGAACAGGTCCAGTTCCCAGCTGCTGATGCCGACCTGCACCGCGTCGGACTCGGTTACCTGGGTGGCACCGGTCTCGCTGTTGGCATCGCTCACCCGCGAGCGGGTGACACTGCCACCGGCATCCACCGATGGCAGCAGCGCCGCACGCTGGATGCGGTACTGCGCGCGTTCCTTCTCCACCTGCAGCACCGCCACGCGCAGGTCGCGGTTGTTCTGCAGCGCCAGCGCGATGACCTGCTGCAGGCGCGGTTCCAGGAACACCTCACGCCAGGCCGGCATCGCCAGTGCCGGCCCGGCCTCGCCGGTGGCGGCATTGCCGAACTGTGCCGGCACCGGTGCCTCGGGGCGCTGGTAGTGTGGTGCCATGCTCACGCAGCCACCCAGTACGGTGGTCATCGTTGCGGCCGCCAGGGCGCGCAGCAGCATCGGCTTCATGGGCTTGCCTCCGGGGCAGTGGCTTCGGCCGGCGCGTGGCCCGGGAACATGCGGCGCACCAGCAGGTAGAACAACGGCACGAAGAACATGCCCAGCACCATCGAGGCGACCGTACCGCCGGCCACGCCGGTACCCAGCGAACGGCGCGCGGCCGAACCGGCGCCGGTGGCGAACACCAGCGGCAACACGCCCATCAGGAACGCCAGCGAGGTCATCACGATCGGCCGCAGCCGCAGATAGACCGCCTGCAGGATCGCCTCGCGGGTGCTCTTGCCCTGCTGTTCAAGGATGCGCGCGAACTCGACGATCAGGATGCCGTTCTTCGCCGCCAGACCAATCGTGGTCAGCAGGCCGACCTGGAAGTACACATCGTTGTTGAGGCCACGCAGGTTCATCATCAGCACGGCACCGAACACGCCCACCGGCACCGCCAGCATCACAGCGAACGGCACCACCCAGCTTTCATACAGCGCGGCCAGGCACAGGAACACGAACAGCAGCGAGATGGCGTACAGCATTGGCGCCTGGTTGCCCGACAGCTGTTCCTGGTAGGCCATGTCCGACCAGGCATGGCTGAAGCCTTCCGGCAGCGTGTCGGCCAGGCGCGCGATCTCGGCCATCGCTTCGCCCGAGCTGACGCCGGGCGCCGGCTGGCCGGTGATCTCCATCGCCGATACACCGTTGTAGCGCTGCAATGCGGCCGGCGCGCTGGTCCAGTGGGCGCTGACCAGCGACGACAGCGGCACCATCTGCCCGGCCTGGTTGCGCACGCTCCAGCGCTCGATGTCCTGCGGCTGCATGCGCGCTTCGGCCGTGCCCTGGATGAACACCTTCTTGATGCGGCCCTTGTAGATGAAGTTGTTGACGAAGTCGCCGCCCAACGCCGCGTTCAAGGTGTCATTGATGTCCTGCGGATTCACGCCCATCGCCTGTGCCTTCGCGTCGTCCACCTTCACCGCGTACACCGGCGCGTCTTCCAGGCTGGCATAACGCACGTTGACCAGCTTCGAATCCCTGGCCGCCTCCTTCAGCAGCGTGTTGCGCGCGGCCACGGCGGCGGCATGGCCGGCACCGCCTTCGTCCTGCAGTTCCAGGGTGAAACCGCCCGCATCGCCGAGGCCAAGGATGGCGGGTGGCGAGGTGATGAACACCTGCGCATCGGGCACGCTGGCCATCGCCCGCGTCAACCGTGCGGCGATGGTATCGGCATCGTCCTTGCGGTCATCCCAGTCCTTGAGCCGGATGAAGGCCTGGCCAACGTTCTGGCCGCTGCCGGTGACACTGAAACCGGCAGTGGCCTGGATCGACAGCACGCTGTCGTCCTTCACTGCGGCGGCACTGAGGCGATCCATCACTGCACGGGTCTGCTCGAGCGTGGCGCCGGCTGGCAGCTTCACCAGCGCGTTGAGCATGCCCTGGTCTTCATCGGGCAGGAACGCCCCCGGCAGGTGCCACAGCAGCAGGCCGGTGACCACGCTCAGCACCAGGTAGAACACCACGCCCAGCGTGCGCCGGCCGAGGAAGCCATCCACGCGTCGACGCAGCCCGTTCGAGGTGCGTTCGAAACGGTGGTTGAACCAGATGAAGAACTTGCCCAGCAGGCTCGGCTCGCCCGCGTGGTCGCCATGCGGATGGCCGCCCTTGGGAATCTGGTGCAGGATGCTGCCGCACAGCGCCGGGGTGATGGTCATCGCCACCAGCACCGACAGGATCATCGCCGCGGCAATCGTCACCGAGAACTGGCGGTAGATCACGCCGGTAACACCGCTGAAGAACGCCATCGGCAGGAACACCGCGGTCAGCACCAGCACGATGCCGACCAGCGCGCCGGTGATCTGGCCCATCGCCTTCAGCGTGGCCGGCTTCGGCGCCAGCCCTTCGAAGGTCATCACCCGCTCCACGTTCTCCACAACCACGATGGCATCGTCCACCAGCAGGCCGATGGCCAGTACCAGCGCGAACATGGTCAGGGTGTTGATCGAATAGCCGAATGCGGCCAGCACGCCGAACGTGCCCAGCAGCACCACCGGCACCGCAATGGTCGGGATCAGGGTGGCGCGCCAGTTCTGCAGGAACAGGTACATCACCAGCACCACCAGGATGATGGCTTCGATCAGGGTGATCACCACTTCCTTCAGCGAGATGGTCACGAACGGCGTGGTGGTGAACGCCACGTGGGCGGTATAGCCGTGCGGCCAGTACTTCTGCAGCTGCTGAAGCCGTGCATCGATGGCCTTGGACACCGCGATGGCGTTGGCACCGGCGTTCAGTTCGATGCCCAGCGACGCCGACGGCTTGCCGTTGAAGGTGCTGATGCTGTCGTAGCTCTCCGGCCCCAGGCCGATCGTCGCCACGTCGCCCAGGTGCACCACGCTGCCGTTGGCATCGGCCTTGAGCACCACCTGCGCGAACTGCTCAGGCGTGTGCAGGCGGCTGCGCGCGGTCACCGTGGCGTCCAGCTGCTGACCCTTCAGCGCCGGCTGGCCACCGAGTTCACCGGCCGAGACGTCGGTGTTCTGCGCCTGCAGTGCGGTCTCGATGTCCGAGGGCATCAGCGCGTACTGGCGCATCTTTTCCGGATCCAGCCAGATGCGCATGGCGTATTCCTGGCCGATCGGCTGGATGTTGCCGACGCCGCTGACACGGCTGATCTGGTCGTCGATGCGCGCTTCCATGAAGTTGGCAACATCGAAGTTGTCCATGCTGCCGTCTTCGCTGGTGAACGACAGCACCTCGAAGATGGAACCACTGGACTTGGTGATGGTCAGGCCGTTCTGCTGCACCGCCTGCGGCAACGTGGCCATGGCGGCCTGCAGCTGGTTCTGCACCTGTACCTGCGCGGTGTCCGGGTTGGTGCCGGTGGCGAACACCAGGTTCACCTGCGCCGAGCCATCGGAGGCACTGGTGGAGGTCATGTACATCAGGTGGTCCAGGCTCTGCTGGGACTGCTCGATGACCTGGGTGACTGCATTTTCCACGGTCTGCGACGAGGCACCGGTGTAGGTGGCGCGGATGGTGATGGTGGGCGGGGCGATCTGCGGGTAGCGGTCCACCGGCAGGATCAGGATCGCGAGCAGGCCGAGCAGGCTGACCGCGATGGCGATCACCCAGGCGAAGATCGGCCGGTCGATGAAGAAACGAACCATGCGCGGCGGGCCTCAGTGCGACTTTTCGTCGGTGTTGCCGTTCGGGTCGATCGCCGGCATGGCGGCCAGCTGCGCCGTGGTGGCTGCTACTGCCTTCACCTGCTGGCCGAGCGAAACCGCACTGCCGTTGCTGACGATCACCCGCTCGCCGGCCTTCAGGCCCTGCGTGATCTGCCACTGGTTGCCCACCACCTGACCGGTACTGACCCGGCGTTCCACCACGTGGTCCCTGGCATCGAGCAGGCGCAGCAGCGGCTCTCCACGTTCATTGCGCAGCACCGCCTTCTGCGGCACCAGCAGGGCACGCGCGTCGGTGGCCATCGGCAGCACCGCCTTCAGGTACATGCCCGGCAGCAGCAGGCCGTCCGGGTTCGGAATGACCGCGCGCAGCACCACGTTGCCGGTGCCCGGATCGACCGCGCTGCCGACGAACTCCAGCGTGCCTTCATGCGCATAGGTGCTGCCGTCCTCCAGCAGCACCTTCACCTGTGCCTTGCCATCGATGGCCTTCACCAGGCCGGCATCGAGCTGCTTGCGCAGTGCCAGCATCTGCGTGCTGGACTGGGTGACATCCAGATAGATCGGGTCCAACCGCTGAATGGTCGCCAGCGCCGCATCCTGGCCAGCAGCGACCAGCGCACCGGCGGTGACGCTGGAGGTACCGATGCGGCCCTCGATCGGTGCGGTCACCCGGGTGTAATCGAGGTTGATGCGCGCGGCCTGCAATGCGGCGCGCGCGGCGATCACATTGGCCTGCGCCTGTTTCAGCGCCGAGGTGGCATCGTCGGCATCCTGTTTGCTGGCCGCGTCCATGCCCAGCAGCGTGCGGGTGCGCTCGGCTTTCGGCTGCGCCGACAGCACGGTGGCCTCGGCCTGCGCCAGCTGCCCGCGCGCGGTATCGAAGGCCGCCTGGTACGGTGCCGGATCGACCTGGTACAGCAGCTGGCCGGCCTTGACCTGCTGGCCTTCGGTGAACAGCCGCTGGCGGATCAGCCCACCGATCTGCGGCCGCACCTCGGACACCTCGAACGGCACCGCCCGGCCGGGCAGGGTCTGCTGCAGTGCCAGCGGCTGCGCGCTGGCGGTGATGACGCCCACTTCGGGGGTGGCCGGGGCTTCGGTCCTGCCCGCCGAGCAGGCGGCCAGGGCCAGCAGCAGGGGCAGCAACAGCGTACGGGAACAACGGGACAGCGGGCGCACGAATGACATGGGGGCGTGGGGGGCCTTGCGTTGACCCGTGCACGCTGCCGTGAAACTGTGCAGAGAATATGGAGATTGTGCGACCGGCTCAGCCGGCGCTTGCTTTCGGCGCCACATGCGCCGCTAATGGCCCCCGCGATGGCGAAGATTCAATTCAAATTCGGCCTGACCGCGAAGACCTTCCTCGCGATCTTCACCGCCTGCCTGCTGGTGCTGGCAGTGAACGGCATTGCCAGCCGCGTGGCGTTCCAGACCGGCTTCCTGGACTACCTCAACGACCAGGGCGATCTGCGCATGCAGCGGCTGATGCCACACCTGCAGCGTGAGTACAGCGCGCACGGCGGCTGGGAGCATCTGCGCGGTGACAGTGACCGCTGGGCGCGACTGCTGCGCCCGGACCTGTCCCATGGCCACGAGGGGCCGGTGCCGCCGCTGTCCGACCAGACTGGCGTGCCGTCGCGGCTGGGCCTGTTCGATGCGCAGCACCGCTTCGTGGCCGGCAACCCCGATGCCACCAGCGATGACGAGCCGCATCCGGTGCAGCTGGACGGGCACACCGTCGGCTGGCTGGGCATGGTGCCGTTCCAGACCGTCATCGCCACCAACGACCTGAACTTCTATAACACCCAGGTGCGCGCGTGGTGGGTGATCGGCATCTCGCTGCTGCTGGTGACGGTGTTGCTGGCCTGGCTGGTGTCGCGCGCGCTGCGCCAGCGCCTGGCCAAGCTGGCCGCGGCCACCCACCGGCTCGCCGCCGGTGACTATGCCACCCGCATCGAACGCACCAGCGATGACGAGCTGGATGCACTGGTCAACGACTTCAACCGGATGGCGCAGGCGCTGGACGACACCGAGCGAAACCGCCGCGCCTTCATCGCCGACATCTCGCATGAGCTGCGCACGCCGCTGGCGGTGGTGCGCGCCGAGCTGGAGGCGATCGAGGACGGCATCCGCCCGCTGGACCGCGCCAACCTCGGTGCACTGCAGGGCGAGATACGCCAGCTGGGCAAACTCATCGACGACCTGCACGACCTGTCGATGACCCAGTCCGGCGGCCTGGCCTACCGCTTCGCACCGCTGGACCTGGCGGCGCTGCTGCGCAGCGAGCTCACTGGCATGCGCGTGCGCTTCGCCACGGCGGGGCTGGCATTGGAAGAAAACCTGCCCACTACTCCGCTGCAGGTTTCCGGTGACGAGCGGCGCCTGCAGCAGGTGCTGGCCAACCTGCTGGAGAATGCGCTGCGCTATACCCATACCGGCGGCCGTGTACGTGTGCAGGCAGCGCGTGTATCTGCCGGGGTGCAGCTGATCGTGGAAGACACCGCACCGGGCGTGCCGGCCGACAAATGCGCATTGCTGTTCGAGCGCTTCTACCGGGTGGAGAGCTCGCGCAACCGGGCCAGCGGTGGCAGCGGGCTGGGTCTGGCCATCAGCCACAACATCATCCTCGCCCACCACGGCCACATCCACGCCGAGCCTTCGGCGCTGGGCGGCCTGCGCGTGGTCATCACCCTGCCGGAGCCTGCATGAGCACGTCCCCCGCCACGTCCGCGAAGATCCTGATCGTCGAGGACGAGCCACGCCTGGCCTCGGTACTGCGCGACTACCTGGCCGCCGCCGGCATGGCCAGCGAATGGGTGGACGATGGTGGTCAGGTGATCGACGCGTTCGCGCGCTACCAGCCCGATCTGGTGCTGCTGGACCTGATGCTGCCGCAGCGCGATGGCGTCGACCTGTGCCGCGAACTGCGTGCCAGCAGTGACGTGCCGGTGATCATGGTCACCGCGCGGGTGGAAGAGATCGATCGCCTGCTCGGTCTGGAGATCGGTGCCGACGACTACATCTGCAAGCCGTTCAGTCCGCGCGAGGTGGTCGCGCGGGTGGTCGCAGTGCTGCGCCGCTACCGCCCGGACCCATCGGCGCGTGCCAACGACGGCCTGCACATCGACGAGCCGGCCGCGCGCGCTACCTGGAACGGCAGGGGCCTGGATCTGACGCCGGTGGAATACCGCCTGCTGCGCACCCTGCTGGCTACGCCAGGCCGGATCTGGGCGCGTGATGAACTGCTCGACCGGCTGTACCTGGACCATCGCGTGGTGGTCGACCGAACCGTCGACAGCCATGTGCGGAACCTGCGCCGCAAGCTGGCCGACGCCGGCATGGAAGGCGAGCCGATCCGTTCGGTCTACGGCATGGGTTACAGCTACGAGCCCTGAGCTCCCTGTAGAGCCGAGCCCATGCTCGGCTGCGCAGGGAGCCGAGCATGGGCTCGGCTCTACAACGCACCACGCAGGTATCATCGTCGCGAACGCCCTGATTTCCGGAGACATCGATGAACCCGCTGCGCCCCTTCCGCGACAAGATGCCCGTCCTCGGCGAGCGCGTGTACATCGATCCGGCCTGCACCCTCATCGGTGATGTGGAACTGGCCGACGACGTGTCGGTGTGGCCGGGCACGATCATCCGCGGTGACGTCAACCATGTGCGCATCGGCGCACGCACCAACGTGCAGGACGGCACCATCATCCACGTCAGCCACCACAGCCCGTACAACAAGGCCGGCTACCCGACCCTGATCGGCGAAGGCGTGACCGTTGGTCATGGCTGCATCATCCATGCCTGCACCATCGGCGATTACAGCCTGATCGGCATGGGTGCCTGCATCCTCGACGGCGCGCGGGTCGAGCGCCATGGCTTCGTCGGCGCCGGTGCGGTGGTCGGCCCGGGCAAGGTGGTCGGCGAAGGCGAGCTGTGGGTAGGCAACCCGGCCCGCCCGGCGCGCACGCTGAGCGACAAGGAGATCGAGTCGCTGCACTACTCGGCCGACCACTACGTGCGGCTGAAGGACGAGTACCTGGGCTGAACGGCCAACGCCGCCATGCGGCTCTGCTAAAGTCTGGGCCCGACCAGGACCTGTCGAGACCCCCATGCCTGTGGCTGCCTGCCGGAGAGGACTCCGCCGCCCACAACCAAGGCCATCGCACTGATGGCCGCGCCGATGCTCGATACCTACCGCGAGGTGGTGACGCCGGAGGGTGTGCTGCTGCAGTTGCCGGCCGCCGGCCCGCTGCCGCGGGCGATGGCCTGGCTGGTGGATCTCGGTGTTCGCATCGCGGTGCTGGTGCTGATGTCGATCCCGCTGGCACTGCTGGACAAGTTCGGCTCCGGCCTCTACCTGGTGCTGATGTTCCTGGTCTACTGGGCCTACCCGATCATCTGCGAGGCACTGTGGGGCCGTACCCTCGGCAAGCGCGCACTGGGCCTGCGCGTGCTGTCGCGCGATGGCGCACCGGTGGGCTGGATGGCGTCGATCACCCGTAACCTGCTGCGTACCGTGGACATGCTGCCGTTCGGCTATGCATTGGGCCTGATCAGCAGCCTGTTCGACCCGCATGGCCGCCGCCTGGGTGATCTGGTGGCCGGCACCGTGGTGGTGCACGCGCCTGCGCTGTACCTGCCGCCGCCACCCACCATCGACAGCGTGCTGGCCCCGCCGCAGCCGCTGCGCCCGGATGAACAGGCGGCGCTGATGGCCTTTGCCGAGCGCGCGCCCCGCTTGTCGGCGGCGCGCCAGCAGGAGCTGGCCGGCATTGCCGAGCCCCTCACCGGCACCCACGGCCAGGTCGCCGTGCTGCGCCTGTATGCCATGGCCAACTGGCTGCTGGGGCGGCGATGAAGCAGGAACAGTTCGTCGCCCGGTACCAGCAGGAATGGCAGGACCTGGAGCACTGGCTGCTGCTGCGCGCCGGTGCTTCGCGCCGCACGCGGCGCAAGGCCAGCGGGCTGGCACTGGACGACACCGCCGTTCCACAGCGCTACCGCCGCCTGTGTCAGCAGCTGGCGCTGGCCCGTGAGCGCGGCTACAGCCCACAGCTGGTGCAGCGCCTGCAGCAGCTGATGCAGCAGGGCCACAGTGTGCTGTACCGCACGCGGCCAACGCGCTGGCGCGCGGCACTGGAGTTCCTGGTGGCCGACTTCCCGCTGCTGGTGCGCAGCCAGGCACGCAGCATGTGGGTGGCACTGCTGATGTTCGCGTTGCCAGCAGTGGCCTGCTTCGTGCTGGTGCAGGTCTATCCGGACCTGATCCACATGCTGATGGACAACCGCCAGATCGCTGAGATGGAGCGCATGTACGACCCCGCGGCCGAGCGCCTGGGACGCGACAGCGGCACCGACTGGATGATGTTCGGCCACTACGTCATGAACAACATCAGCATCGCCCTGCGCACCTTCGCCAGCGGCCTGCTGGCCGGGCTGGGCACGCTGCTGGTACTGCTGTTCAACGGCGTGACCATCGGTGCGGTGGCCGGCCACCTGCAGCACATCGGCCACGGCAGCCCGTTCTGGCGCTTCGTGGTCGGCCATGGCGCTTTCGAGCTGACTGCGATCGTGATCGCCGGCGGTGCCGGCCTGCAGCTGGGCATGAAGCTGCTGGCCCCCGGCCGGCGCAGCCGCCTGGATGCACTGGTCGACGGTGGCCGCATCGGCGCGCGGCTGTGCCTCGGGGTCGCCTTCATGCTGTTGGTCGCCGCCTTCATCGAAGCCTTCTGGTCATCAATCGCCGAAGTACCCGCATGGGGCAAGTTCAGCGTGGCCGGCGTGCTCTGGGCCGGCGTGCTGTTGTGGCTGTGGCGCGGCGGACGCGGAGGCGGCGATGCGCATTGACCGTCTGGACGTGGTGCTGCGCGCGCGCAGCGGCTGGGAAGCGATGGAGCTGGGCAGTGCCCTCACCCGCCGGCACGCACGTGCGGTATGGGGCAGCTGGCTGCTGGCCAGCGCTCCGCTGTTCGTGATCTTCAATGCACTGGGCTGGTGGCTGGATGCCTTCGGCTGGGCGTGGCTGGCGATGTGGTGGTGCAAGCCACTGTTCGAGCGTGCGCCGCTGTACGTGCTGTCGCGCGGCATCTTCGGCGAACCGGTCGGCACGCTGGCGGCGCTGCGCGCGCAGGGTCACTGGGGCAACAGCGGCTTCTGGGGCTACCTGGGCTGGCGCCGCTTCAGCGTGCTGCGCAGCCTGTGCCTGCCGGTGAACCTGCTGGAAGGCAACACGCCTGGCCAGCGCGGTCCACGCCGACGCGCGGTGGCGGCCGGCGCCGCAGGTGCGGCAATGGTGCTGACACTGACCTGCATGGCGTTCGAAGCGGTGCTGGTGTCAGGTGGGATCGGTGCGGTGTTCATGTTCATGCCGCTGGAGCTGATGTCCGAATCCTGGCGCGCCGCATGGGACATGATCGGCCAGGACACACCCGCATGGGCGCGGGCGGGCTTCAACCTGGCGTGCTGGCTGGCCTCGGTGCTGATCGGACCGTTCTACGTCGGCGCCGGCTTCGGCCTGTACTTGAACCGGCGTACGCAGATGGAAGCGTGGGACGTGGAGATCGCCCTGCGCCGCCTGCGCGATCGCCTGCTGCCGACGGCGTCGACGCTGGCGCTGCTGCTGTGCCTTGCCCTGCCGCTGGCCTCCGCGCCGGTTCATGCGCAGCAGGCGCAGACGGTCGCTGAGCAGGCCGACGATGCCGACGATGCCGAGGTGGACGAGGACAGCGCGGAAGAACCGGCCACTGCAGCCAACGACCGGGCCAATACCCCGGCCATGATCTTCGGCGGTACGCCGGTGGACACCGCCGGTTTCCGTCAGGCAGTGAACCGCGCCTATGAAGACCCGCTGCAGCGCCCGACCCGCCAGGTCACGCGCTGGAAGCCGGTCGAGCAGGCCGAGGAAAAGAAGAAGGAAGACAAGCAGCTGCAGCGTGACACCAACAGCAAAGGTGAACGCAAAGCGCGCAAGGATGGCATCGCCTGGCTGGCGCGGCTGGCCGAATGGGGCCTGTGGGGCCTGCTCGGCATCCTGCTGCTGGTGTTGTTGCTGACCGCGCGGCTGTGGCTGCCGTGGCTGCGGGGCAGTGGCCGGCGCAAGGCCGAGGCAGCACCGCAGGTGCTGGAGGAACAGGTGGAACTGCCGGTGGTGCTGCCGCCGGACGTGGCCACCCAGGCCGGCCTGCTGTGGGACCAGGGCCGGCCGCGGCAGGCGCTGGCCCTGCTGTACCGCGCCAGCGTGCGCACGGTGGGCGAGCGCAGCGGCATCGCGTTTCCACCCGGTGCCACCGAAGCGCAATGCCTGCGCGCTTCGCGGCGCATGCCCGAGGCCAGTGACCGCGACCTGTTCGCACGCATCGTGCGCATGTGGCAGTACGCCGCCTACGGTGGCCGCCTGCCCAGTCGTGCCGATTTCGATGCATTGGCCGATACCCTGCGCCAGCAGTTCGGGTGGCAGGCATGAGTCCGCGCCTGTTCTGGTCGCTGCTGCTCGGTGCACTGGTGCTGTTCGGCGTACCGCTGACCATCCTCTACCTGCGCACGCACGAGCGGGTGACCGAGACGATCCGGCTGCCGCCACAGGGCGAGGCCGCCTACAACCCGCTGTATGTACTCGGCCAGGCCCTGCGCGCCGATGGCATCCAGGTGCACTCACGGCCGCGTCTGGAACTGCGGCAGATGACGCTGGGGCGCCATGACACGGTGGTGCTGCTGCAGGACAGCAGCGAACTGCCGGTGCCGGCGGTGAAACAGCTGCTGGACTGGGTGAACCAGGGCGGCCACTTGCTGGTGCGTACACCGCCACCGGCCGAGGACGATGCCAGCAGCACGCAGGGCCCCCTGCTGGACCAGTTGGGCGTGGACAGCCTGTTCCAGCGCAGCGACTGCCAGGCCTTCCATGTCGACGACGATCCGGGCCACGTCGAATTCTGTGGTGGGCGCCGCTTCACCCTGGGGTTTGCGGCCAGTGCGCAGGCCGAACGCCGCTGGGGCACGGATCGCGACCTGGTGTTCGCGCGCCTGCACCACGGCCAGGGCAGAGTGAGCGTGCTGGCCGACATGGAGTTCATGCGCGGCGAAGTGGACTCACCGGCGGCGCGCCTGGCCTCTGCCGCAGGCAAGGCCAGCGACGGCCTGCATGATCCTGCCCATCGCGACCTGACCCGCTACCTGCTCGATCCGAACTACGGCAAGGGTGCGGTCTGGCTGGTCTATGCCAGCCGCCCGCCGTCGCTATGGTCGCGCATGTTCTATCAGGGCTGGCCGCTGTGGGCACCGCTGCTGCTTGCCCTGCTGGGTTGGCTGTGGAGCCGCTCGCAGCGCTTCGGCAGCCTGCTGCCGTCACCGGTGCTGGAACGCCGTTCGCTGCTGGAGCACGTGCGCGCCAGTGGCGAACTGCTGCTGCGCTTCGGTCACGGCATACGCCTGTACGAGGCGGTGCTCGCCCTGTTCCTGCACCGCCTGCGCCTGCGCGCACCGATTGCCGCCGCACTGGATGGTGCGCCACGCGATCAGGCCATCGCCGAGCTGCTGAAGTGGCCGCAGGCCCGCGTCGCCAGCGCGCTCACGCCCCCTCCGCCACACGATTCCTCCGCCCTGCGCGAGCGCATCCGCTTGCTGCTCCAGATGAGATCCCTGCTATGACCGAAGTCCCCGAGCTGCCGGCGGCCGCCAACGCCCGCCTGATTGAACGCGTCGATGCCATCCGCGATGCCATCGGCCACGCCTTCATCGGCCAGGCCGAAGTGCTGGACCAGATCCTGGTGGCCTTGCTGGCCGGTGGTCACGTACTGATCGAGGGCGTGCCCGGGCTGGGCAAGACCCTGCTGGTGCGCGCACTCGCACAGGCCCTGGAGCTGGACTATGGCCGCGTACAGTTCACCCCCGACCTGATGCCCAGCGACGTCAGTGGCCACGCGGTGTACGACCCGAAAAGCGAGAGCTTCAAGATCCGCCGCGGCCCGGTGTTCACCAACCTGCTGCTGGCCGACGAAATCAATCGTGCACCGGCCAAGACCCAGTCGGCACTGCTGGAAGTGATGCAGGAAGGCCAGGTGACCATCGAAGGCAAGGCCTTCACCCTGGCGCCGCCCTTCATGGCGCTGGCTACGCAGAACCCGCTGGAGCAGGAAGGTACCTACCCGCTGCCGGAAGCACAGCTGGACCGCTTCCTGCTGAAGGTGCTGATCGACTACCCGCAGCTGGAGGACGAGAAGCGCATGGTGACCGCGATCACCAGTGGTCGTGCCGCCAGCGATTTCGACCTGAGCCAGGTGCCACGCGTGCTCGGTGCCGGCGAACTGCTGGAGTTGCAGCGTGCCACCGCGGCGATCACCGTCGATGACGAAGTGATCGACTACGCGGTACGGATTGTGGCCGCTACCCGGCAGTGGCCGGGCATCGCGGTCGGTGCCGGTCCGCGCGGCAGCATCGCGCTGGTGCGTGCCTCGCGCGCGCAGGCGGTGCTGGCCGGCCGCGACTTCGTCACGCCGGACGACGTGCGCGACATTGCGCGCCCGGCGCTGCGCCACCGCATTGCGCTGGCCCCGGAACTGCAGATCGAAGGCCAGGACGCCGACGACGTGCTGGGCGCGCTGCTGGCCAAGGTGGAAGCACCGCGCCGATGAGGCCGGCCCCGCTGCTGCTGGCGCTGCTGCTGGCCTGGGCTGCCCTGGGCGGTCTGGTGCTGGGCGGGTTGCTGCCGCGCTGGAGCTGGGCGCTGGCGGCGCTGGCGATTGCCGTGCCGGCGTTGATGGATCTGTGGCGGCAGTCGCGGCGTCCGTCGCCGCAGGTGCAGCGCGAACTGCCCGAAGCGCTGGCACTGGGCGTGCGCCGCGAGGCTGCACTGCGGTTGCAGGCAGACGCGTCGATGACGGTGCAGGTGTTCGACCTGGTGCCCGGCGGTTGGCCGCTGGAATCGCTGCCACAGCGCGTGCACCTGCAGGCGGGCACCGCTGCCACCCTGCGCTACCATCTGCAGCCGCTGCAGCGCGGGCATTTCCGCTTCGAGGGCGTGCACCTGCGCATGCGCTCGCCGTGGCGCCTGTGGTGGCAGCAACGCACGCTGCCCCCCGCGCTGGACGTGCGTGTCTATCCGAACTTCGTGCCGCTCACCCGCTTTGCGTTGTTCAGTGCCGACCAGGCCTCGCGGCTGGTCGGTGCGCACGTGAAGCGCCGCCGGGGTGAAGGCACCGACTTCCACCAGATGCGCGAGTACCGCATCGGCGACAGCCTGCGCCAGCTCGACTGGAAGGCCACCGCGCGTGCGCGCAAGCTGATCTCGCGCGAGTACCAGGACGAGAAGAACCAGCAGCTGTTGCTGATGCTGGACAGTGGCCGGCGCATGCTGGCCAGCGAAGGCGGGCTTTCGCACTTCGACCATGCCTTGAACGCTTCGCTGGTGGTGGCCTACCTGGCGCTGCGCCAGGGCGATGCCGCCGGCCTGTTCGCTGCCGGCGGCGAACGCCGCTGGGTGGCGCCGCAGCGCGGCATGGGCACGGTCGAGCACCTGCTGCGTGCCAGCTACGACCTGCAGCCGCGCGCGGTGGCCACCGATTATCTGGCCGCCGCCACCGAGGTATCGCTGCGCCAGCGCCGGCGTGCGCTGGTGATGCTGGTCAGCAACGTGCGCGACGAGGACATCGAAGACCT
This sequence comes from Stenotrophomonas veracruzanensis, assembly GCF_032911525.1. Taxonomy (NCBI): domain Bacteria; kingdom Pseudomonadati; phylum Pseudomonadota; class Gammaproteobacteria; order Lysobacterales; family Lysobacteraceae; genus Stenotrophomonas; species Stenotrophomonas veracruzanensis. The sequence goes on along the minus strand of NZ_JAWJTI010000004.1, from coordinate 84,742 downwards.
GCTGGCGGCGGTGCGCCTGCTGCAGCGGCGCCACCTGGTATGCGTGGCCAGCCTGCGCGAGCGCGAGCTGGACGGCGTGCTGGAGGGCGAAGTGCAGACGCTGGAGGATGCCACCCAGGCCGGTGCAGCGGCGCTGTACCTGCAGCAGCGCGCGAAGGCGCACGACGCGCTGCGCAGCGAAAAGGTCATGGTGCTCGACGTGACCGCCGATGCCCTGCCGGGCGCACTGGTGGAGCGCTACCTGGCGGTGAAGCGCGAAGGGCTGCTCTGATACCAGTGATCGCTCTGGTGGGTGCCAACCTTGGTTGCCACGAAACCCACAGCGCCGACCAAGGTCGGCATCCACCAACACCGGTTGCCGGCCAGCGGCCGGCATTACCCCTGCAACAACCGCCGCTGCAACCGCTCCACCGCACGCTGCAGCAGCACCCGGTTGCGGGCCAGCTTCATCCACTGCGGCAGGCGCGAAAACATCGAGCCATTGGTGACGCCCGCGCGCTCGCGCAGAGGCGCGGCAGCGTAATCGTGCAGTGCCTGCAGATGGGCCTCGTTGTAGGCCCACAGCACGCCCGCCGCGGTCTTTTCGATCAACCGCAGCGGCATGCCGAAGTGCGGGTCGATCGCCTCATTGCCACGCCACCGCGACAGCGTGACCTCCACCTCGCTGCTGCGTCCGCACTGACTGCAGTCCGCCGCCAGCGTCCGCAACGGCGACGTTGCACGCGCGCGGTGCAGCTCGACGCGGACCCATTTGTGCCCACAGTATCCGCAGGGACGATAGCCGCTGTAGCGCACCGGTCCGACCCAGTCGCCCGCAACACAGCAACCACAGCTGCATCCACTGTCGAGAGATGCGCTGCAGCCCAGGCAGCGGAAACGTCGCGATTCCGACGTCCCCACCACCCAGCCGGGCGTATCGCAGCGATGGCAGCGCACCGCGATCCGGTCCGAATAGCGCCACAGGGCGTGGCCGTCATCCAGATGCCGACCCGGCAGTGGCGCAGGCCGCAGGTCGCGATTGCGCCGCACCGCCATCAGACGTAGATCCGCGTCGGCGCCTCATCGACGATCGCGTGCGGCACGAAGCGCGCACTGTCGCGGGTGATCGCGCTGTCGTCCTCGCGGATGCCGATGCCGCAGGCGTGGTCACCGATCACCCAGCTGCCGATCAGCGGGTAGCCGCCTTCGAAGCGGGTGAGCGGATGCGCGCGCTGGATGATCGCCGGGCCGTCGTAGGGACCGTCACTGCGCTGGGTGCTGCCATCGGCCAGATGCATCTCGATGTTCGCGCCTTCGCGCGAGAACAGCGGCTTGCGCACCCAGCCCGACGCCAGCGTGCTGCCGTCATCGAAATGCGCTTCCAGCAGGTTCGGATGGCCCACGTTGCGCTGCCACAGCAGCGGCAGGATGCCCTTGTTGCTCAGCACCGCCTTCCAGGCCGGTTCCAGCAGCTGCACGCCCGAACCGGGCAGCGCGCGGCCGAACTCTTCGGCCATCAGGTCTTCCAGCGGATACAGCTTGAACAGCGTGCCGATCACCGAATCATCCAGCGCCGTGAAGCGCCCGTCCTCGGACAGACCGATGTCCTCGACGGCAATGGCCTGGCCATGCAGGCCGGCCTGCGAAGCGCAGTCGCGCAGGTAGTCGACAGTGCCGCGGTCTTCTTCCGAACTGCCCACGGCACTGAAGTACAGCGGCGGCGGCAGCTGCGTGGCCAGTTCGCCGAAGCGTTCAACCAGCGCTTCGTGGATCGCGTTGAACTGGTCGGCATGCTGCGGCAGGCGACCGGCATTACGCTGGTCTTCCAGCCACTGCCACTGGAAGAAGCTGGCCTCGAACAGCGAGGTCGGCGTGTCGTAGTTCAGTTCGTACAGCTTGGCCGGGCCGGTGCCGTCATAGGCCAGGTCCAGGCGGCCATAGAGGTGTGGCTGGCGCTGGCGCCAGCTGTCGGCGATCCAGTCGCGGTAGTGCGACGGAATCGCCAGCTGGTCCATCAGCCGTTCGCTGCCGATGACATCCCCGACCAGGTCCAGCGCCATCTGGTGCAGCTCGGCGCTGGGGTCTTCGATGTCCTGTTCGATCTGGCGCAGGGTGAAGGCGTAGTACGCGCTTTCATCCCAGTACGGCTGGCCGTCGATGGTGTGGAAGCGGAAACCCGCCTCTTCCGCGCGTGCCCGCCACTGGGCACGCTCGGCAATCCGGATGCGCTGCATGGGTCGATCAGCCGCCGTAGCTGCCGCTGGTGCTGCGGCGCGCGCTGGTGTTGCCGAAGCCACCACGGCTGGCAGTGACCGCACGGTTCGGCTCGCTGGTGACCGGGGCCAGGCCGGCCTTGCCGGCGCCGATGCCGCTGGCGGTGTTGAGGCCGCCGCTGCCGCCCGGAGCCGGGCGCGCCCAGCCGGCGCTCTTGTCCTGGTAGGCCGGCGACGCCGCCGGCGCCTGCGGGGCCAGGCCACCGCGGTTGCTCAGCATCTGCGACATGAAGAAGCCCATCATCATCGGGCCGATGAACGAGGTACCGGCCGAGGTGTGCTGCTGCACGCACTGTTCCGGCTTGTAGTCCTTCTCGCAGGCTTCCTTGCTGGCGTACTTCGGCGCGGCATCGGCGGCCTGCTTCTGCGCTTCAGCAAAGGCATTGCGGCACGACGACGGATCGCCGGTGGCCTCGGTGCAGGCCTCCACCGAGGTGTACAGGCCTTCCTGCACCTTCACCTCCGGCTCCTTCTGGCAGGCGGTGAACAGCAGCGGCGCGGCGCTCATCAGCAGCAGCGCGGTGGTGCGGGAACGTTTCATGGCCTCATGCCCTGTCGACGGATCAATGCCCCAATGATGCCAAATCCTGACCAGCAACCGGAATCGGCAAAGTCCGAAAGATGAACGGCCTTTCATTTTCGTCGTTCCCCATCATCCACGCATGGCGTGGATCTACCGTGTCGACCAAGGTCGGCACCTACCAGGAGCAGAGCGCCGGCCCCGACAGATCGCAGGAAACTGTCGAAGGCGGGGTGGGTCCGGTTGCGGGGGCGTGATCCGGTGGTTGCAGCAGCAACCGAAAAAATTGGCCATGATCAGGCGACCCCCACGTCGTACGGCCCGCCCGTTCCGCCAGCCATGCCCGAATACCGTTCCCGCACCTCCACCGCCGGCCGCAACATGGCCGGCGCCCGCGCCCTGTGGCGTGCCACCGGCATGAAGGATGGCGACTTCCACAAGCCGATCATCGCCATCGCCAACTCCTTCACCCAGTTCGTGCCTGGCCACGTGCACCTGAAGGACCTCGGCCAGCTGGTCGCGCGCGAGATCGAGCAGGTCGGTGGCGTCGCCAAGGAATTCAACACCATCGCCGTGGACGACGGCATCGCGATGGGCCACGACGGCATGCTGTATTCGCTGCCCAGCCGCGAGATCATTGCCGACGCCGTGGAGTACATGGTCAACGCGCACTGTGCCGACGCACTGGTGTGCATCAGCAACTGCGACAAGATCACCCCCGGCATGCTGATGGCCGCGCTGCGCCTGAACATCCCGGTGGTGTTCGTCTCCGGCGGGCCGATGGAAGCGGGCAAGACCAAGCTGTCCGAGCACAAGCTGGATCTGGTCGATGCGATGGTGGTGGCCGCCGATGACAGCGCCTCCGACGAGAAGGTCGCGGCGTTCGAGCGCAGCGCCTGCCCCACCTGCGGTTCCTGCTCGGGCATGTTCACCGCCAACTCGATGAACTGCCTGACCGAAGCGCTGGGCCTGTCGCTGCCCGGTAACGGCACCACGCTGGCCACCCATGCCGACCGCGAAGCGCTGTTCCGCCGCGCCGGCCGCCTGATCGTCGAACTCTGCCACCGCTGGTATGGCGGCGAAGACCCCAGCGCGCTGCCGCGCGGCATCGCCACCCAGGCCGCATTTGCCAATGCGATGACCCTGGACATCGCCATGGGCGGCTCCACCAACACCATCCTGCATCTGCTGGCCGCCGCACAGGAAGCGGAGGTCGACTTCGACCTGACCCACATCGACGCGCTGTCGCGGCGCGTGCCGCAGCTGTGCAAGGTGGCGCCGAACACGCCGAAGTACCACATCGAGGACGTGCACCGCGCCGGTGGTGTGTTCGGCATCCTGGGTGAACTGGACCGTGCCGGCCTGCTCGATACCACGGTGCCGACCGTGCACAGCGCCAGCCTGGCCGACGCACTGGAACGCTGGGACGTGGTGCGCAGTGACAACGACACCCTGCATACCTTCTTCAAGGCCGGCCCGGCCGGGATTCCCACCCAGGAGGCCTTCAGCCAGGCCACGCGCTGGCCGACGCTGGACGTGGACCGCGCCGAAGGCTGCATCCGCTCGCTGCAGCATGCGTACTCACTGGAAGGCGGCCTCGCCGTGTTGCGCGGCAATCTGGCCGTGGATGGCTGCGTGGTGAAGACCGCCGGCGTGGACGAATCGATCCACGTGTTCGAAGGTCCCGCGCGCGTCTATGAAAGCCAGGACGCCGCCGTGGCCGGCATCCTCGCCGACGAAGTGCAGCCGGGCGAGGTGGTGGTGATCCGCTACGAAGGTCCGAAGGGCGGCCCCGGCATGCAGGAAATGCTCTATCCGACCAGCTACCTGAAGTCGAAGGGACTGGGCAAGCAGTGCGCACTGCTCACCGACGGCCGCTTCTCCGGCGGCACCTCGGGCCTGTCGATCGGCCACGTCTCACCGGAAGCGGCCAGTGGCGGTGTCATCGGCCTTGTGGAAGATGGCGACCGCATCCGCATCGACATCCCCGCCCGCCGCATCGATCTGCTGCTGGACGAGGCCACGCTGGCCCAACGCCGCGCCGACGCTGATGCACGCGGCTGGAAACCGCGTGCGCCGCGCCCGCGCAAGGTCACCAGCGCATTGAAGGCCTACGCCCTGCTGGCCACCAGCGCCGACAAGGGCGCCGTACGCAACACCGCGCTGCTCGGCGATTGATGCCGATCCGGTAGCGCCGGCCGCTGGCCGGCATCTGGAAAAGGGGACGGAGGGGATTAAGTCGTTTGAGGCACAAACGACTTAATCCCCTCCGTCCCCTTTTCTCAGCCGATCACGCGCTTGAACGGCGGCAGCGCGTCGATGATGCGCTTGCCGTAGCGGCGGGTCAGCAGCCGCGAATCAAGAATGACCACGCGGCCGGTGTCGGTGGAGGTGCGGATCAGGCGGCCGGCGAACTGGGTCAGCGTGCGCAGCGCATGCGGAATGGCGATCAGGTTGAACGCGTTGAGCCCGCGCCCCTCGAACCACTCGCTGAGGGTGGCGGTCTGCGGGTCGGTCGGCACCGCGAACGGCACCTGGGTGATCACCACGGTGGTGCAGGCCTCACCGGGCAGGTCGAGGCCCTCGCCGAACGAGTTCAGCCCGAACAGCACCGAGCCCTCGCCCGCGGCCACGCGGCGCAGGTGCTCGTCGATCAGGCGGGTCTTGGACATCTCGCCCTGCACCAGCACCTGCTTGCGGCGCGCGGCCGACATCAGCCCGGCCACCTTCTCCATCTTCCAGCGCGAGGTGAACAGCACCATCGAGCCCTTGGCCCAGTCCAGCTCGGTGTCGAGGTAGCGCGCCACTTCGCGCGGGTGGCCTTCGCGGTCGTCCGGGGTGACCGGGAACTTCGGCACGATCAGCTCGGCCTGGTTGGGCAGGTCGAACGGTGACGACAGCGAGACCATCTCGGCCTCTTCGGGGATGCCGTTGTCGATCGCCAGCGACTGGAAGTCGCCACCGCCGGTCAGCGTCGCCGAGGTCATCACCACCGAGTCCACTTCATCCCACAGCAGCTTGCGCAGCACGTGCGCGGCCGATACCGGCGAGCCGTGCAGCACCAGGTCGCCATCGCGGGTAGCGGTGACCCAGCGCGCCATCGGCGGCGCGCCGTCCTTGTCCTCACGGCGCCAGGCCTGCCACAGGTTGTACTGCTGCTCGATCATTTCCAGCGCCATGCCCAGGTTGCGCTGCAGGCGCTCGCGCCCGGCATCGTCCGGCTTGCCCTTGGCCACCTGCGCGGTGGCGGCGTGCGCCCAGTTGTAGAGGCTGCGGGTATCGTCGGCGAGGGCCTCGATCGGCTCGCGCCAAGCCTCGGGCAGGCGCCCGTTGGCCGCGCGCCACATCGGCTCTTCGTCCGCCGGTGCCGGCATCCACACCCGCTCGATGTGATCGCGGAACGCGCGCAGCTGCTTGGCCACGTTGCTGGCGACTTCGATCGCTTCGTTCGGCAACAGGTTGCCGAGGCGATCCTTGTCGACCGCGCGGTAGGCACCGGCGATCAGGATCTGCAGGCGGCCGGTGCGCTTGGCCATCTCGTCCAGCGCCAGGCTGGCCGCGCCCTGGTCGATCGCCACGTTGCCGATGTGATGGCCTTCGTCCAGCACCAGCAGCATGTCCGACGGCGGCGCGATCAACGGCTGGCCGTTGTCGCTGTCGCCGATCGACAGCGCCGACAGCAGCAGTGCGTGGTTGGTGACCACGATCTGCGCGTCGCGCACCGTGTTGCGCGAGCGCAGCACCGCGCACTGCGCCGAATAGGCACAACGGCGCCCGGCGCAGCCCGAGGCCGGCGTGGTGATGCGGCTGCGCAGGCCAGGGCTGATGGTCTCCGGTGCGTTGTCGATGTCGCCGTCCCAGCTGCCGCCGGTGAAGGCGTCAGTCAGGCGCTTGGCGATGTCCATCTCGATCGGCGCCAGCGGCCGGTCGAACAGTGGCGCGTCATCCTCGAACATGCCGCCCTGCGAGCCCTCGCCCTGCGCCTCGGCGGCATTGCGCGTGCACAGGTAGCGGGTACGGCCCTTGGCCAGCGCCACGGTCGCTTCCAGGCCGGTGGCTTTGAGAAAATTCGGGATATCGCGCTCGACCAGCTGCGACTGCAGGGCCACGGTGCCGGTGCTGATCACCAGCTTCTTCTTGGTGGCCAGCGCGATCGGTACACCTGCGGTGAGGTAGCCCAGGCTCTTGCCGACACCGGTGGGCGCCTCGACCACGCCGACGCCGCCGCTTTTCGACAGCGCGCGCGACACCACACCGATCATCTGGCTCTGCGAGCGGCGGGTGGAGAAGCCGGGTGTATTGGCCTGCAGCGTCGTGTACGCCTTGCGGATCGCGTCCTTCAAGGCGTCATCAAGCGTGCGCGGAGCGGCGACGGTTTCGGTCACGCCGGGAATTACCGTGGCTGGATCAGGCCGGTCATTGTCGCATGGCCGGCCACGTTCACTGCTGCTGGCACCCTGAACGGGCCAGCGACGACGCCCGCTGGCGGTCCCGGTCCAGTGGCCGGACCATCCCAGGGGCAGATACGCCGGGCATGGCCCGGCGCTGCCGCTCAGGTGGCCGGGATCGTACGGCTACGCAGCAGGCGCACCAGTGCCCAGACCAGCAGCACCACGCCGATGGCCTCGACCATTGCCAGGGCGAAATGCAGCACGCCGAGGATGGTGCCCATGCCTGAGATGGCGCTGAAGTTGCCACTGCTGACCAGCCACATCGGCAGGACACCCGCCGCCAGGCCGCCCAGGCTGGACAGCAGCAACAGCACCAGGCCGACCAGGGCGCCGGTGCGGGTGGCATCGCGCGGTGCGCCGACCACCCAGACCAGCCCGATGCACAGCGCGATCAGCACCGGCAGGCGCACGCCGACCATGCTCAGCACGGTCACCATCAACGTTGTGCTGTCCATCGATCAGTCCTCGCCGGCCAGCACCGCCGCGCCCTGGCGCAGCGACTGGTAGATCTCGTCGGTCTGAGGGCGCACGCCATGCCACTGCAGGAAGCTCTCGGCCGCCTGTTCGACCAGCATGCCCAGGCCATCCACGGTATTGCGGCAGTTCGCCGCGCGCGCCCAGGCCAGGAAAGCGATGGCGGCCTCGCCGTAGTTCAGGTCAACGGCGGTGGTCATTGAATTGACCAGCGACAGCGGCAGCTTGAACTCGACGTCGCGGTCGCGGCCGGCCGAGGTGGCATTGACGATCAGCTCGAAGTCGCCCAGGTCACGCAGGTCTTCCCAGTAGCGGCTGATCGCGCGGCCCGGTTCGCCCATCGCGTCGATCAGTTCATCGGCGCGTTCCGGCGTGCGGTTGACCACCACCAGTTCGGTGATGCCGGCATCAAGGAAGGCCGGGGCGACGCTGCGCGCGGAGCCACCGGCACCGATCAGCAGCATGCGGCGGCCGCGCAGGTCCAGGCCATGGCGGTCGGTCAGGTCACGCACCAGGCCGATGCCATCGGTGGTATCGCCATGCCAGCGGTCGCCCTTGCGCAGCAGCGTGTTGACCGAGCCGGCACGGCGCGCACGTGCGGTCAGGGTGGTGCACACCGAGAACGCGGCTTCCTTGTGCGGCGAGGTGATGTTGGCGCCGACACCGCCGTCGGCGGCGAAGGCTTCCAGGCCGGCCAGGAACGCATCCGGGGCCAGGTCGATCGCACGGTAGTCGATGCTGATGCCTTCCTGGCGACCGAACGTCGCGTGGATCTGCGGCGACTTCGAGTGGGCAACGGGGTGTCCGAAGACGGCGTAACGGTCGGTCATGGAATCCTCAAGCTGGCTAGACTGATGCTCTTTCGTGCACGGACCCGGATGATGCGCATCACCCCGCCCCTGCTGGTGCTTGCCGCCAGTCTACTCTCTGCCCCCGTGGCGATGGCGTTGAACGAGTACGGCATCGAAGGCATGGGCTTGGTCTCGACCCGTGCCGACGAGGGCCGCGCCACGATCAGCGCCGATGGCCAGCGCATCGTTTTCGCCCGCCGCGGCGAAGATGGCTGGGGCCTGTGGGAGGCGCGCGTGGTCGACGGCCGATGGCAGCAGGCGCAGGCACTGCCGGTAGGCGTGGCCGGTGAGGCCCGTGATCCCTACTTCAGCCGTGACGGCCGCTGGCTGCTGTTCGCGGCCGGCCGCGAGGGCAAGCTGGCGCTGTACCGGGCCGCAGTGGAAGCCGATGGTCGGCTGGGCCCGGCGCAGCCGATGGCGGGGGACGGCGGTCGCCGGGAAGAGCGCGGGCCGGCCCTGAGCACGGATGGCAGGCAGCTGTTGTTTGCCCGCCAGCAGGGCCGCGGCGCCGGCTGGGACCTGTTCGTGGCGCCGCTGGACGCGCAGGGCGTGCGTGGCCCGGCCACCGCACTGACCGCGTTGAACAGCGCCGACGATGAGACCGACGGCGACTGGCTGGGCAACGACGGCGCGGTGGTGTTCAGCCGCGGCAGCGGCGCGACCGCACAGGTGTGGAGCAGCGGTTGTGCGTGGACTGGCGCGTCGCTGCAGCCATTGGGGCTGTCGTTCAACCAGGCCGGCGGCTGGACCGGCGCGCCGGTGATCGACAACGCCAAGCCGGGCGAGATGATGGTGGCCAGCAGCGCGGCCAGGGCACCGCGTGCCGGTGGCGTGGATGTGTACCGGCTGGCGGTGCCGAAGGTGGCGGCGGTGGCCGGGTGTATCCGGTAGATCCACGCCATGCGTGGATAGCCGTTTGGTAGATGCCAACCTTGGTTGGCATACGTGAAAGCGCCAACCAAGGTTGGCGACTACCAGTAGATCCACGCCATGCGTGGATGAAACGCCCGGTCAGCGCGACAACACCTGGGCGCGCAACTGCTCGTACTCCACCTCGCTCAGCTGGCCATTGTCCTTGCGCTGGTTCAGCGCGGCCAGTTCGGCCTGCACGCTGTCCGGCAGGGCCTGCTCACGGGCGACATGGCGGGCGGCGGAGAGCTGCTCCGGCGGGCGCTTGCCAGCCCGCCAGGCGGCGATGAAGACACCGACGATGATGGCGCCGAACACCAGCGTGCCGGTGCCCCAGATCAGCCATTGCATCCATCCCAGTTCGGGTCCCATCGCGCAGTCCTCCGTCTATCGTGGCGCTATTGTCAGCGCTCGCGCAGCCATCGCGCCACCTGCGGCGCGAAATAGGTCAGCACGCCATCGGCACCGGCCCGCTTGAAGCCCAGCAGCGACTCCAGCACGCAGGCGCGCTCGTCCAGCCAGCCATTGGCGAAGGCGGCCTTCATCATCGCGTACTCGCCACTCACCTGATACGCGAAGGTCGGCACGCCGAATTTTTCCTTCACCCGGCGCACCAGGTCCAGGTACGGCATGCCCGGCTTGACCATCACCATGTCGGCGCCCTCTTCCAGGTCCAGCGCGATCTCGCGCAGGGCCTCGTCGCCGTTGGCCGGGTCCATCTGATAGGTCTTCTTGTCGGCCTTGCCGAGGCTGGCCGCGCTGCCCACCGCATCACGGAACGGACCGTAGAACGCCGAGGCGTACTTGGCCGAGTAAGCCATGATGCGCACGTTGACGTGATTGTCGGCATCCAGCGCACGACGGATCGCGCCGATGCGGCCGTCCATCATGTCCGACGGAGATACGATGTCGACGCCGGCCTCGGCGTGCGATACCGACTGCTTGACCAGCGCCTCGACGGTGATGTCGTTCAGCACATAGCCCTTGTCATCGATGATGCCGTCCTGGCCGTGGGTGGTGTACGGGTCCAGCGCCACGTCGGTCATCACCCCCAGCTCCGGGAAGCGCGACTTCAGCGCGCGGATCGCACGCTGCGCCAGGCCGTCCTCGGCCCACGCCGCCGATGCATCCAGCGACTTCAGCGACGGGTCGATCACCGGGAACAGGTCGATCACCGGAATGCCCAGCTCAAGCGCCTCTTCGGCCACCTTCAGCAGTTCTTCGATCGACAGCCGCTCCACACCCGGCATCGACGGTACTGCGGTGCGGCCGGCCAGTTCGTGCACGAACACCGGGTAGATCAAGTCGTCGGTGGTCAGCGTGTTCTCGCGCATCAGGCGGCGTGAGAACTCGTCATGGCGCATGCGGCGCGGGCGGTAAAGCGGGTGGGACATGGCAGGCTCCGAGGAGTGGCTATTGCAACAGGTAACCCTGCGGCAGGAGGGGTTCGGGCAATGGGCGTTCGCCGAGCGCGTCGAGCTGGTCGATCTCGATCGTGCGCACCAGCGCGTCCAGCGGCAGGTCGTTCGGCTCCAGGCCGAACGGGTCTTCCATTTCTTCGCCCAGCTGGTCCAGGCCGAAGAAGGCATAGGCCAGCACCGCCGACAGCACCGGCGTGCCCCAGCCCAGCGAACTGGCCAGGCCGAACGGCAGCAGCACGCAGAACATCCACGCGCAGCGATGCAGCAGCAGGGTGTAGGCGAACGGCAGCGGGGTGGTGAGGATGCGCTCGCAGCCGGCCTGGATCGACGACATCGCGTGCAGGCGCTCTTCCAGCTGGGTGTAGAGGATCGGATCGAGCTCACCGCTGCGCAGCGCCTGGGCCAGCTCGGCCGCGATCATCGAGAGCAGCGCGTCGGGCACGTTCTCGCGCTGGCCCAGCTGTTCGCGCTGGCGCTTGTCCAGCCACGGCAGGGCCATCAGCGCCACGATGCGCCCGCGCAGGCGCCCGGCCAGGGCGTGGGCGAACGCGGTGGTGAGGTAGGCGATGCGGCGACGGCGGCCGGTGTCATCGGCCAGCAGCAGGTTCACCTGGCGGGCCAGCGAACGCGATTCGTAGACCAGCTGGCCCCACAGCTTGCGGCCTTCCCACCAGCGCTCGTAGCAGGCGCTGTTGCGGAAGCTGAGGAAGATCGACAGCACCAGGCCGAGCAGGGTGAACGGCGTGACCGACACGCGTTCGATGCCGGTCGGCGGCGCCAGTTCCACTACCGCGGCCACGGCGATGGACAGGATCAGGATGGCCAGCACCTTGGGCGCGATCGCTTTGACGATCGAACCGCGCAGGATGTACAGCAGTTGCCAGCCGTGGGGACGGGGTCGGATGATCATGGGGCAGCCGCGCCGGGCGCGGATTCACAGGCACGCGGGGGGCTCGCGCAGCCATTCATTGTACGCCCCTGCCCGGCCATGGACCGTGCGCCTGCGACGCCCTGTCGCACCCGGGCGTGGGCTCAGATGACGCCACCACCCAGGCCGAGGCGGAGGATGCCCACCACCACCACGATGCCGTTCAGGACCAGACCGGCCCAGGCCCGGCCACGCTTGCTCGGGTGGGTGAACAGGATGCCCAGCGCGGCGATGACCGCGCCCACTGCAGCGAACGGGATCAGGAACCAGTTGCCCCAGCCGAGCAGTGGAATCAGCGCCAGGATCATCCACAACAGCGCCAGTACGCCCCACAACAGACTGATCACACCCATGCCGCTCTCCCGCAGTTGGTTCCTGCCCCAACCATAGACGTTCCCGCTGCCGCCGCCTACTGCCATTGGCGGGGCTGTCACCCGCACCGTGCTAGCGTGCTGCCGTGCGAGCCCTGGCCCGGGTGTTGGCGCCGATTCAGAGTGGCCCGCCGATGATCGCAACCAGTCCTACAGGGGTCGTGCCATGAACATCCGTTGGGCCGCGTTGGCGGCCATCCTGCTGGTCGCCGCTGGCTGTGCCAGCACCTCCAAGGTGATGCTGGGCCGCGCCCGCGCACCGATCGATCCGGCGCTGGTGCAGATCTACTCGACCCCGCCGGCGGGGTCCCAGGAAATTGCCCAGCTGGAATCGGCGTCCGCCGTCGGCTTCGGCACCCAGGGCCAGACCGATGCCGCCGTGGCACGCCTGAAGCGGGAGGCCGCCGCGCTCGGCGCCAATGGCGTGGTGTTGATGGGCGTGGGCAGCAGTGGCTCGCCGGTGGGCATGTCGGTCGGCGCCGGTTCGTTTGGCTCGCACGTCGGTGGCGGCGTCGGCATTGGTATTCCGACCACGCAGAAGCGCGCCGCCGGCGTCGCGATCTGGGTGCCGAATCCGGCACCGCCGGCGCGGTTGCCGACACAGGTGATCACCCCGCAGCGGTGACGCAGCAGCGTCAAAGCGGGTAGTGCCGGCCGCTGGCCGGCACATCCCTGCAACAGCCAACACATCGCTCTGGTGGGTGCCAACCTTGGTTGGCACGAACCCACAGCGCCGACCAAGGTCGGCATCTACCAACACCGGTTGCCGGCCAGCGGCCGGCACTACCGGAGATGCTCAGCGCTTGTACTTCGGCACGAACACCTTGTTCACCGCGTCGGCCAGCTGGTCCGGCGGCAGCAGGCCCTGGTCGAGCAGGAAGTTGTTGAAGGCCAGGCGGTCGAACTTCGCACCCAGCGCCAGCTCGGTCTGCATGCGCAGTTCGAGGATGCGGGTGTAACCATAGAAGTAGCTCCCAGCCTGGCCCGGCATGCGCACCATGTAGCGGTCCAGTTCCTGGGTGGCCATCGCCTTGGACAGGCCGACCTGCTCCATCAGCACGCGCTCGCCGTTGGCGCGGTCGGTCAGGCCGAGGTTGAGCATCGGGTCCAGCATCGCGCGCGCGGCCCGCAGCAGGCGGAACTGCAGGGCGATCATCTGACCGTCCAGCGGTTCGTACGGCACCATCTCGGCCTCGGCATACAGCGCCCAGCCTTCCACGTTCACCGAATTGAACGCGAACATGGTGCGTGCCAGCGAGATGCCACGCTCGACCATGGCGGTGAACTGCAGCTCGTGGCCGGGGCGGCCTTCATGCGCGCTGAGCGTCCACGCCGCCGCACCGAAGTTGAAATCGTCGTACTGTGCGCCCGGACCCGCCGCCGGGTTGCCCAGCGGCAGCACGAAGGTGCCCTGCTGCCCGGTGTTGTTGACCAGCGGCGCCGGCAGGAAATGCGGAGCCGGGCTGGCCGCGCTCTCGGCAGCCGAACCCAGGCGCATCTGCATGGCGCGCTTGGGCACGTCGACGATGGCGTGCTCGCGGATCAGCGGGTCGATCGCATCGATCACCTTGCGGTAGTGGCCTTCCAGATGATCGTCGGCAATCTTGTCGGCCTTCAGTGCGCGGATCACCGCAACCGGGTCGCTCGGGTCCGCCACCTTCAGGCCCTTGTCCTTCACCACCAGCGGTGCCAGCTGCTGCATCGCCGAGCGGGTTTCCATGAATTCCAGCTGCGCGCGCTGCATCAACAGCTTCGGATCGATGTCGATGCCGACCTGCTTGAGCTGGTAGGCGTACAGCGGCGCCGGCAGGCGTGCGTCGGTGCGCGCCTTCGGCAGCACGCTGGTGCGCGTCCAGTTGGCGTAGTCCTTCATCTGCCCGGCCAGTGCCTTCATCGCCTCATCGGCGCCGGCGATCTGGTACTTCTTCAGCAGCGACTCGATGCCGGTGATGTAGGTCTCGACGTTGTCCAGCGACTGCTGCACTTCGATCTTCGTCGGCTGCAGCAGGCTGCTGTCCTTCAGGCGTTCTTCGTAGCGCTGGCGGGCCAGCGTGGTGAAGGCGGTGCCGCCCTGCTGCAGGCCCGCATAGGCCTTGAGGCGGTCAAGCGCCTTGGCCCGGCGCTCGGCCGGCACCTGGTCGGACAGCAGCAGGTTGAGGCCGCTGAACACGGTCTGCGGCGCATCGCTCCACGGCAGCAGGTACTTCTCGTTGAGCTCGCTGCCTTCGATGTTCTGGCTGGCGGCGTGAATCATGATCTCAAGGTCCTGGCGGACATTGGGATCCTTCTCGGTGGCCAGCTTCGCCTTCAGTTCGTCGCGGGCCTTGGCCATCGCAGCGCGGTAGCGCTTGCCGTTGTCCGGACCGAGGTCAGCCACCTTGTCGTCGTAGCCGGGCACGCCGAAGAAGCCGGTCTCTTCCGGCTGGAACGGCCCCTGCGCATCCAGCAGGATCTGCGCCAGCGCATTGCTGCGGGCGACCCAGGCCGGGCTGGCCGGTGTGGCAGCCTTCGCAGCCGGCGCGGCCAGGGCCGGCGGGGCGGACAGCAGCGGGGCGGCAGTCAGGGCCAAGGCAACGGCGAGCGCAATCGGCTTCATGGGACACTCCAGCAAAGGGTTGCCCGCACCCTACGCGCTCACGGCGATGGCGACAATCGGCGGGAAGTCATGGCGGGCTGGTTGTGCAGCCGGGGCTCCGCGGAAGCCTGCCGGCGTAGAGTCGACTGTCAGTCGACTATCGCGCGCAGCGCGGGGGTTTCGCTATCTGATCGAAGAGCAGTCGACTGACAGTCGAATCTACCCGGTCGACGTCCCGCAGTCGCCTGCCCGTGGAGGTCACAACGCGGCGGTCAGCGGGCATTCGCCGCGTTCGCGGCAGGCCTGCAGCTCGCACTCCTGCGCGGCTTCATCATCATCCAGCGCCGTCAGGTCGAAGGTCTGCTTGTTCTCGCCCAGCACGTACATCACCGGGTAATCCCAAACGTCGTCACTGCGGGTGCCCTTCACGAACAGCCGACCGTGCGCGTGCGGACCCTCCAGGGCCACGGTCAGGCCGACATCGCGCTGGCCGTTGATCGCGGTCTCCATGCTGCCCAGTGGCATCGATTCAATATGCAGCGGCTCGCCGAAGGCTTCCACCAGTTCGATGCTGCAGCCCGCGCGACGCAGCGCTTCGCGCATCGGCGGGCTCTCGCGTGCCGCCTCGCTCCAGCGCAACACGCTCCAGGTCACCACGCCACCTGCACCGCCCAGCACCAGCACCACCGTCAACGGCATCGCCCAGCGCCAATGACGGCACCACCAACCGGTGGAGGCCTGTCCAGGGGTGGGAATCGGTGGTGGCAGGGTCATGGCGGGCTCCTTCCCGGCGGGTGATCAGGGTTTCAGGCAACGTCCCAGGAAGGCTTCGGCCACGCGGTAGCGATGCAGCGCATCGGCACCGGACAGGCCGTGCTTGGCACCCGGATAGGTCATCAGTTCGAACGGCTGTGCACGCTTCTGCAGCGCACTCATCAGGCTGGTCGAGTTGGTGAACAGCACGTTGTCATCGGCCATGCCGTGGATCAGCAGCAGCGGCGAGCGCAGGCCGTCGATATGGGTCAGCACGCGCGCTTCTCGGTAACCCGCTTCATTGCGCGCCGGCAGATCCATGTAGCGTTCGGTGTAGTGGCTGTCGTACAGGCCCCAGTCGGTGACCGGCGCACCGGCCACGCCACAGGCGTACTGGTTCGAGGCCTTGGCCAGCAGCATCAGGGTCATGTAGCCACCGTTGGACCAGCCCTGCACACCGATGCGCGCCGGGTCCACCCAAGGTTGCTGCTTCAGCCAGGTCACGCCGCGCAGCTGGTCGGTCACTTCCACCGTGCCCTGCTTGCCGTACAACGCGCCACCGAAGTCGCGGCCACGTCGCGGGGTGCCACGGTTGTCCAGCGAGAACACCACGTAGCCCTGCTGGGCCAGGTACTGGTTGAACAGGTGGTCGCCACGGCCAGGCCAGCTGTCGGTGACAGTCTGGCTGGCCGGGCCACCATAGACGTACACCGCCACCGGGTAGCGCTTGGACGGATCGAAGCCGGCCGGCTTGATCAGGCTGTAGTTCAGCAGGGTCTTGCCGTCGGCAGCCATCAACGTGCCGAACTCCACCGGGCGCTGCGCATCGCGGTAGCGCGCATAGGGGTGCTTGGGATCGGCCAGGTCGTTCTCGAGCAGGGTGGCGATCTTCTCGCCATTGGCGCGGAACAGTTCGATCTGCGGCGGCGTGGTGCTGTTGGACCAGCTGTCGACGTAGACGCTGGCGTTGCGGGCGAAGCTGGCGCTGTGCATGCCCGGCGCCTTCGACAGGCGCTGCGGCTCACCGCCCTGCAGCGATACCGCGTAGATCTGGCTTTCGCGCGAGGTCTCGATGCCGGCGCGGAAGTAGGCCTTGCCGGCCTTTTCATCGACCGCCAGCAGCTCGTCCACCGGCCAGTTGCCATGGGTCAACGCGGTGGTCTTGCCCTTGCTGTCGATGCGGTACAGGTGCTGGAAGCCGGTGCGCTCGGATGACCACAGCACGCTGCCGTCTTCAAGGAAGCGCAGGCTGTTGTGCAGCGGCACCCAGGTCGGGCTGGTCTCGTGGGCGAGCACGCGCTGGCGGTTGGAATCGAGCGCCACTTCCACCAGGTCCAGCTGCCTCTGGTCGCGCGACTGGCGCTGGAAGCTCAGGTGCTGCGCATCGCGCCAATCGACGCGGGCCAGATAGATGTCCTGTTCCTTGCCGAGGTCGACCCAACGCGGCTGCGCATCGACGGCCGGTGCGATCACGCCCAGCTGCACGCGCACGTTGGCATCGCCGGCGGCCGGGTAACGCTGTTCGATCACGTCGGTGCGGTCGGCATAGACCTCGTAGCGCTTCTGCACCGGTACCGGGGATTCGTCGATGCGGGCAAAGGCAATCGCCGAATCGTCCGGCGCCCACCAGTAACCGGTGTGGCGATCCATTTCCTCGTCGGCGACGAACTCGGCCACGCCGTTGCCGATGGTGGTGCTGCCGTCGCGGGTCAGCTGCAGCTGCTTGCCACTGGCCAGGTCGATCACCCACAGGTTGCGGCCGCGGATGAAGCTGACGAAGCCGCCCTTGGGCGACAGCTTGGCGTCGGTGGCGAAGCCTTCACCGTGGGTCAGCTGGCGTACTGCGGCCTGGCCCTGCTGTTTGAGGTCGTACAGGTACAGCTCGCCGCCCAACGGGAACAGCAGGCGCTGCGCGTCCGGCGACCACTGGTAATCGACGATGCCGGTCATCGCGGCGATGCGCTGGCGTTCGCGGCGTGCCTTTTCCTCATCGCTGAGGGTCTCGGTGCCGGGCAGCACTACCTTGGAATCGACCAGCAGGCGGGTCTGACCGCTGCCGATGTCGTAGGTCCACAGGTCCAGCTGGTTGCGGTCACTGTCCTTGCCGCGCAGGAAACTGACCTGCGAACCGTCCGGCGCCACCTTCGGCTTCATCAGGGTCGGGCCGGACAACGGCAGCGGGCCGGTGATGGCTTCCAGGGTCAGCTTTTCAGCGTGGGCGGCGGTTGTGGTGGCGAGCATGAGGGCGAGCGAAGCGAACAGGTGGCGCATGGAGGATCCCGGCAAACGGCAGGTCCACCCCGGCTCGGGGCACGGGGTGGTCGTTCCCCATCCTAACCAAGCCCGTGCAGGAAGGCAGCATGACCTTCTGCCCATACGCGGTGCCGACCGACGGTCGGCACCCATCTTCAGCTGCCCGGGTCAACGCTGGCCGAACAGGTGCCTGCGCTCTTCGTCGCTGAGCGGCTTGCCGGCGTTCGGGTTCACCTGCTGGCGCAGGGCATAGGCGCGCTGGGTGGCCGGGCGCGCGGCAATCATCTCGTGCCAGCGCTTGAGGTTCGGGAAGGAAGCGAAGTCCACCGGCAGCTTGTCGTAGGCGCCGACCCACGGGTAGCTGGCCATGTCGGCGATGGTGTATTCGTCACCGGCCAGGAAGGCATGCTGGGCCAGACGCTTGTCCATCACGCCGTGCAGCCGGCGCACTTCGTTGTCGTAGCGCTCGATGGCATACGGGATCTTCTCCGGCGCGTAGACGTTGAAGTGGCCCATCTGGCCGCTCATGGGACCCAGACCGGCCATCTGCCAGAACAGCCATTCCAGGGTGGTGACGCGGCCGCGCGGGTCGCTGGGCAGGAACTGGCCGGTCTTTTCGGCCAGGTACAGCAGGATCGCACCGGACTCGAACACGCTCTGCGGGGCGCCGCCATCGGCCGGGGCATGATCGACGATGGCCGGCATCTTGTTGTTGGGCGAGATGGCGAGGAATTCCGGCTTGAACTGGTCGCCCGAGCCGATGTTGACCGGGT
The DNA here is from genome assembly GCF_032911525.1 of Stenotrophomonas veracruzanensis. NCBI lineage: Bacteria > Pseudomonadati > Pseudomonadota > Gammaproteobacteria > Lysobacterales > Lysobacteraceae > Stenotrophomonas > Stenotrophomonas veracruzanensis. The sequence continues at coordinate 66,211 of NZ_JAWJTI010000004.1, read as the reverse complement.
GGATGCGGTAGTCCAGGCCGGCTTCTTCCAGCAGCAGGGTCACTTTGTGGCCGTTCGGGGTGGGCCAGTAATACAGGTCGATCATGGCGTCGGCTCGAGGTGCGGAAAGGAACCTGAAGTCTAGTGCGTGAGTTGGGTTGGCACCGTCATGGCGGGCCGGTAACCTCGCCTCTCCCCCGCAACGCAGCATCCCTCGCATGAGTGCAAACCGCCCGCCGCTCTCCCCCTTGTCCACGCTGATCTTCGCCTCGCGCTGGCTGCAGCTGCCGCTGTACCTGGGCCTGATCGTGGCGCAGTGCGTCTATGTGTTCCTGTTCGGCAAGGAACTGTGGCACCTGATCTCGCATTCGGTGTCGATGGGCGAGCAGCAGATCATGCTGATCGTGCTGGGCCTGATCGACGTGGTGATGATCTCCAACCTGCTGGTGATGGTGATCGTCGGTGGCTACGAAACCTTCGTCTCGCGCCTGCGCCTGGAAGGCCACCCGGACCAGCCGGAATGGCTGAGCCACGTCAACGCCAGCGTGCTGAAGGTGAAGCTGGCGATGGCGATCATCGGCATCTCCTCGATCCACCTGCTGAAGACCTTCATCGCCAGCGGTGCGCTGGGCGGTATTCCGCTGTGCACGCCGGAGCAGATGAGCGTGGCCGCGGCCAACATCGGTGTCGCTCGCTGCTCGATGCTGACCCAGGACGGCGTGCTGTGGCAGACCATCATCCACTGCGTGTTCATCCTGTCGGCGATCGGCATTGCGTGGACCGACAAGCTGATGTCCAACAGCCACAGCAGGTCGCACGACAAGGCGCACGACCACTGAGGCCGGTGCCACCAGCGGCTTGACCGCCGCTGCCCCGTCCCGGCCCCTGCCCCTTGTACGCGGCGGTGGCCGGGATGCTAGATTGCACCCTCGCCGTTGCCGGCGGTGGCGTCGGGAAACGTCACCCTGCCGTGCCCGGACCGCAGGTCCCGGCCATGCATATCAATGATTTACGTCACGTCGTCTTCTAGAGGGGAGCAGGATGTCGCACGTCTCAACGATCACCGCCGCGCGCCGGTGGCTGCCGGTTGCCCTGGCACTGGCACTGGCCGCCTGCTCGGGCAAGGAAGAAACCGCAGCACCGGCCCCGGCCGCCGCACCCACCGCCGCTGCACCGGCCGCACCGGTGGTCGCCGCCAAGGTGCAGTCGATGGGCACCGAGCAGCTGCGTGAGTCGGCCAGCCAGGCCCTGCGCGAGAACCGCATGTACGCGCCGGCCGGCGACAACGCCATCGAGTACTACCTCGCCCTGCGCGACAAGACCCCGGACGACGCCTCGGTGAAGAGCGCGCTGACCGACCTGCTGCCCTACACCCTGATCGCCGCCGAACAGCACCTGGGCCGCGAGGACTACACCGAAGCGCAGCGCCTGGTGGCACTGATCGAGAAGGTGGATGCCTCCGCGCCGGCGCTGCCGCGCCTGAAGGATGGCCTGGCCAAGGGCGTGCAGAACGCGGCCAAGCGCACCGAAGCCGAAGCCGAGAAGGCGAAGAAGGACGCCGAGGACCGCAGCAAGCAGCAGACCGAGCAGCAGCGCCTGACCGAGCAGCGCGCCAAGGAAGCCGACGCCGCCAAGCAGATTGCCGCGCAGCAGGATGCCGCGCGCCGCGACAACGAGCGCCAGGAGGCCGAGCGCCAGGCCGCCGCCCGTCGTGAGGCCGAGCAGAAGCAGCAGCAGGCCGCCGCGCAGCAGGCCAGCGCCGCACGCCAGGCCGCCGCACCCGCAGCGCCCACCCTGCGCCCGGTCAGCACACCGGCGCCGCGCTATCCGGGCGAAGCCCTGCGTTCGGGAACCTCCGGCGAAGTACTGGTGGAGATCACCGTCGGCACTGACGGCTCGGTGGTGAACGCTCGCGTGCTGCGCGCGACGCCGGGACGCGTGTTCGACCGTGAAGCTCTGAACGCGGTCAAGCGCTGGCGCTTCGAGCCGGTCAGCGCGCCGGTGACCACCCGCCGTACGCTGGTGTTCGCGCCGGGCAACAACTGAACGAAAAAGGGGACGGAGGGGATTAAGTCGTTTCTGCCCCTGCAATGACGCCAAGGCCCGGCATGTCCGGGCCTTGTCCGTTTCAGGCCGCTCCATCGATCAGTCGTTGCAGTGCCGGATCGCGCGCCGTCAGTACCTGGAACAGGCCCAGCGCGTGCAGGCCCGGCAGCAGCGCACGCAGGTCGGCTTCGGCAGTGGCACGCGTGGCGGGATCGCTGGCCGGATCCTGCCAGTCACGAACGCTGGCGAGGAAAGCACCCACACTGCCCTTGCGCACGGTGAGGCCGTTCACCTGCACGTCGTTCTGATGGTCGGGAAGAATGTCCTGTGGCTGCATGGGGAAGCGCTCCGTTAAGTGGGCTCCAGTGTCGGGGCACGGACGCGACGCTTCTGCCGTATAACTGCCAATGGATATGGCAGATCAGACAACTCCTCCATTGCTCGACCCCGCGTTGGCCGATGCCGCCGACGGGCCGGTGGTGCTGGCGGCCCGGCTGCACCAGCTCGGCAAGCGTCGCACCGCCCGCCACCGGCATGCCCGTGGGCAGCTGCTGGGTGCGCATCAGGGGCTGCTGCGGATCGCCGCCGACGACCGGCACTGGCTGCTGCCCGCAGGTCACGTCGCCTGGATACCGCCATTGCTACCCCACGCATTGCTGGGCGCGGACGGGTTCGATGGCTGGAGCCTGTACTTCAACGCCGAGGCCTGCCTGGGTCTGCCCACCACACCGCGCATTTTCCAGCCCGATGCACTGCTGCAGGCGGCAACAACACGTGCGCTGCGGTGGCCCCACCCGCCCCTGGATGCTGCGCAGGCACGACTGGCCGGTGTGATCGCCGATGAGATTGCCGCCAGCACGCCCCTGCCGCTTGCCCTGCCACAACCGCGTGACCGGCGACTGCAGAAGATCGCTTCGGTGCTGGTGCGTTGGCCGGACGACCTGCGCGGTGTCGAGGCGTGGGCGGCCACCAGCGGGCTGTCCAGCCGCAGTCTCGCCCGCCGTTGGCAGGCCGAAACAGGCATGACCTTGAGCCAGTGGCGGCAACGCCTACGCGTACTGCTGGCACTGCCACGCCTGCTGGCGGGCGAGCCGGTGATCAGCGTCGCCCTGTCGATGGGCTACGAGACGCCCAGTTCCTTCATCAACGTGTTCAAGCGTGAGATGGGGGTGACGCCTGCGCGCTACGGAAAAGGGGACGGAGGGGATTAAGTCGCTTCTGCCCTACCCCACACCTTCTCGCGGCATCACCTGATGTCCACCGCAGCCACGTTGGCGGCAGGCTGGTGGTTCCTTGAATCCCTGAACTCCCATGCCTCGACAAGCACGCCTGATGTTGGCCGGCCAGCCGTACCACGTGACCCAGCGCGGTGTGAACAAGGGGGCGATCTTCGTTGACGATATCGACCGCCAGCTGTTTCTGCACCTGTTGCACAGTGCGTTTCTGAAGCATCAGGTCGCGCTACATGCCTACGTATTGATGGGCAATCACGTCCATCTGTTGGCCACACCTTCCACGGGTGTGGGCCTAGCCAATGCGATGCGGATGCAGGGCAACAACTACGTCCAGGCCTTCAATCAGCGACATGGGCGCAGCGGACCGCTCTGGCAGGGCCGCTTCCATTCTTCAATGGTGGACAGCGACGCCTATCTGCTCAGCGTCTATCGCTACATCGAACTCAATCCGGTTCGTGCAGGGATGACAGCCGGCCCGGAAGATCACCCATGGTCGAGCGTGCACGGAAACCTGCAGCGACGGCACGATCCGATGCTGACAGAGCACCCTGCATTTCAGGCACTGGCCGCGAGCAAGCGACAGCGGACGACGCTCTATGGGCAGTTCCTGCGGGATCTAGATGCGTCCGCTGACCTGCAGGCAATCCGCGCTCACAGTGCTGCGCAGCATCCATTGGGAAGTACAGCGTACCTGCGGATGGTGGAGCAGACACTTGGACGACCTGCGATGCTGCGCAAGCGGGGGCGCCCGCGCAAAGAGGGGACGGGAGGGCTGGAAACGACTTAATCCCCTCCGTCCCCTTTTTTGCATGTCAGCCGGAGATGGCCAGACGCTCGTTGTGGTAGCGGCGCACGGCGGCGAACCACAGCACGGCGGCCAGGCCGAGGCTGGCGCCGAGGTAGATGGCCCAGACCGCCGGTGTGATGGTCTCGTGGCGGATCACCTTCAGCAGCATCTGGTTCTGCGACAGGAACGGCACGGCGTACTGCCACAGCTGGCTCTTCACCGGGTAGGCAATCAGCGCATAGCCGGGCAGCATCGGCAGCAGCATCAACCAGGTCATGTGGCTCTGCGCTTCCTTCATGCTCTTGGCGGCTGCGGCCAGGAAGGTCAGCAGCGAGGTGCCGATCAGCAGCATCGGCAGCATCACCAGCAGCATCTGCACCATCGCCATGATGTTCATGTTGAGCTGGCGGCCGATGTTGCCGGGGGCGATCTGCGCGCTCACCTTGAACGCGGCCAGGGTCAACAGCAGCGACGCAAAGCCGACCATGCAGGCGGCGGCGATCTTGCCGCTGACAATGGCGCTGCGCGACCCGGGCGTGGCCAGCAGCGGCTCCAGCGACTGCCGCTCACGCTCGCCGGCGGTGGTGTCCATCACCAAGTAGGCACCACCGAGGAACGAGGTGAGGGTCAGCAGGATCGGCAACAACGCCGACAGCATCAGGCCACGCTTGGCTTCGGCACTGGCCATGTCCTGGCTGGCCACGTCCAGTGGCCGTGCGACCTGGGCGTCGATGCCCCGCGCCATCAGCCGCAGCGCCCCCACCTGCCCGTTGTATGTGGCCAACGCCGCCTGCAGGCGCGCAGTGGGCACCTCGGCGGCGCGTCGTGTGCTGTCACTGATCACCTCCACCAGCGCCGGCTTGCCATCGGCCCAGTCCCTGCCGAAGTCCGGGCTGATGCGCAGCGCCACGTCGATGTCCTGCGAACGGATGGCCTCGGCCAGGTCCTTCGGCGCAGCAGCGGCATGCAGGCCCTGGGCAGCCAGGAAGCGCACCAGGTTCGGCGCATGTTCGGCGCCGATGGTGGGAATCTGCAGCGGCTGCTCGATCTGCGTGCGCACGCGGCTTTCGGACAGCTTGCCCATGCCCAGGATCAGCAGCGGGTACAGCAGCGGCCCGAACAGCAGGGTCAGCGCCAGCGTACGGCGGTCGCGCGACAGGTCACGCAGCTCCTTGCGCATCACCGTCATCAGGGTCGACATCATGCTCATGCGTGCAGGCCCTCTTCGCTGCCGATCAGTTTCACGAACGCATCCTCCAGGTTGGATTCGCCGGACTGCGTGCGCAGTTCATCGGCGCTGCCGGCGGCCATCACCGTGCCTTTGGCGATGATCACGATGTGATCGCACAGCGCGGCCACCTCCTGCATGATGTGGCTGGACAGGATCACGCAGCGGCCCTCTTCGCGCAGACCCAGCAGGAAGCGGCGCAGTGCGCGCGTGGTCATCACGTCCAGGCCGTTGGTCGGTTCATCGAGAATGACGTTGCGCGGGTCGTGCACCAGCGCGCGGGCAATCGCGGTCTTGGTGCGCTGGCCCTGCGAGAAGCCATCGGTCTGGCGGTCGAGGATGTCACCCATGTCCAGCGCGTGCGACAGCACCTCGATGCGCTCTCGGATGCGCTCGGCCGAAAGTCCATGCAGTTCGCCGAAGTAAGCGATGTTCTCGCGCGCGGTCAGGCGCTTGTAGACGCCACGCGCATCGGGCAGCACGCCGAGATGGCGACGCACTTCCACCGGATTGCGCGCAGCGTCCACACCATCGACGCTGATGCTGCCCTGGTCGGGCGTCATCAGCGTGTACAGCATGCGCATGGTGGTGGTCTTGCCGGCGCCATTGGGCCCCAGCAGACCGGTGATGCGACCATCCTCGGCGCGGAAGCCAACGTTGGCGACCGCCTGGATGCGGCCCGTGCGGGTGTCGAAGGCCTTGTGCAGGTTGTCGGCGACGATCATGGTTCCCATCCGTTGAACGAGGTGAACGCCGGCACGTAGCTCAGCGTGTCCAGGCAGCCGGCATCCAGCGCCTTGGCATCGGTCGTGTCGATGAACTGGCCGAGCAGGCGCGGCATGCAACCGGCGGTCAGTGTGCCGTGGCCCTGGCCGCGGGCGACCAGCGCGCGTCCATTGGGCAGGCCCTTGAGGACCTGCTCGGCATAGCGCGGCGGGGTCACCGGGTCCAGTTCACCAGACAACAGCAGCGCCGGTACGTCACTGCGCAGCGGCACGGCATTGGCTGCCGGTGCCGGCCGGTGCGGCCATGCCGGGCAGGCGGCAAAGAAGGAACTTGCCACGTCGTTGCCGAACAGGCGCCCGGGGTCCTCGGCCGGCGCCTGGTAGCGCGGCGCATCTTCGCTGCAGATCACCGACCAATGCATGCCACGGTTGATCTGGAAATCCATGCTGCGGTTCGCACCGCGCGCCAGCGAGGCGAGCGGGGCGTAGCGGCCGTGCGCGGCTTCATCAAGAACCAGCGGCAGCAATGAGGCGTATTGGGGTACATAGGAAAACGCAAAAGCCAGGCCCACAACGCTGTCCGGTGTCAGCACATCCTTCCGGGTGTCGTAGGTGCCGGGATCGCGATACTCGACCGGAACCGGTGCACGGCGCAGGGTCTCGACCACGCTGCGCAGCTGCGCACGGGTATCGGTCGGGAAGCGCTTGCTGCAGGCAGCGTCCTTGCGGCACTGCGCCGACTGCAGGGCGATCGCATCTTCGAACGTCCTGGCGAAATCGCCGCCCACCACCAGCTCATTCGGCACCACGCCATCGATGACGATGCTGCGGGTGTGCTGTGGATAGGTACCCGCATAGCGCTGGGCCACGCGGGTACCGTAGGACGCACCGATCAGATTGACCCGGTCCACGCCCAAGGCCTGGCGGACCGCGTCCAGGTCGGCAATGGCTTCGGTGGTGGTGTAGAAACGTGCGTCCGCACGTCCCTGCAGGGAAGCCGCGCATCGCTGGGCATAGTCGCGCAGCAAGGCCTCGGAGGGCGCCGCGTCCTCGTCCATCGGCAGTTCCTTTCCGTCCGCGCCGAGGCAGCTGAGCGGGTTGGAGCCGCCGGTGCCGCGCTGGTCGACCAGGAAGATGTCCCGCTGCTTGCGCACCTGGCGCAGCGCGGTATCGACAATGACGGCCACTTCGCTGGCGGCCTGGCCGGGGCCACCGGCCAGGAAGAACACCGGGTCGGGCTGGCTGGAGCCGCTGCTGCCCGACTCCAGCCAGGCGATGCGCAGGCCGATGCGCCGGCCAGCGGGCTGGGCCCGGTCCTCCAGCACCTGCAGGGTGGCGCACTGCGCTTCCACGTTGGCACTGGCACCTACCGTGGACAGCGTGCAGGGCTGGAAGTCGATCGTGCCGAAACGGCGGCTGGGTGCATCGCTGGCGCCTTCGGCGCCGGGTGACGGTGACTGGCTGCAACCGGCAAGCATCAGGCTGGCCAACACTGCGGCCAACGCGAGGTGGTGTCTTTGCATCGTGCTCGTTTCCCCTGGAGGACGTTCCTGGCAACCACGACGGGCTGCCGCGGAAGATGTGACTCAACTTACACGGGCACGGCGTCGTCGGCGATGGGCAGACGCGAAATCTCCGCCGGCGTAGCGCAGGCCAGGCGATCGCGGCCCGCGGCCTTGGCCCGGTACAGCGCCGCGTCCGCCGCTGCCAGCAGCGTGGACAGCTCGCCCTGGCCGTCGTCCATCGCCAGGCCGATGCTGGCAGTGAACGTCACCGGCCCGGTGGCCAGCCGCGCCGGCTTCTGCTGCAGGGCGGTACGGATCGTCGCAGCCCGCGCCATCGCTTCAGCCTGCGTGCTTCCGGCCAGAACCAGCACGAACTCCTCGCCACCATAGCGGCCCAGCAACGTGTCACGGCCCTGCAAACCGTGCTGCAGCAACGCAGCGAAGTGGCGCAGTACCTCGTCCCCGGCCAGATGGCCCCAGCGGTCGTTGATCTGCTTGAAGTGATCGACGTCGATCAGCAGCAGGGCCAGTGGCCGGCCCTGCCGGCGCAGCCGCTGCAACTGCACCTGGCCATCGGCCAGCACCGCGCTGCGGTTGAGCAGCCCGGTCAGGCCGTCTGTGCGCGCCGCACGCCGCAGATCGACCAGCATGCGTTCGACCAGCAGCAGCACCATCGCAAAGCATCGCGCCAGTTCCAGCATCACACCGGCAATGTAGGTGACGAACATCGGCGTGCCGGTGCGCATGATGTCCTCACCGGCATCGGGTGCCACCGGCAGGAACAGGCGCACCGCGTACAGGGCCGCCTCGGCCAGAAACACCACCGCCGCCAGACGGCAGCTGGTGCGCTGCTGCACGGGGGCATGCCGCAGCAGCAGCCACGCGATCCAGCCATCAACCAGCAGCGTGAACACACTGAACACCTGCAGGCGCACGCCCAGGTCCGGCCACAGCACCAGGAAGGCGAAGATGCAGGCCATGAACACGGCTGCCATCAGCAACGGCCGCCACAGCGGCAGCGGTTGTTCCAGATGCAGCGCCACGCCACGCAGCATCAGCAGCGCGCAGCCGGCCATCGCCGCATTCCCGGCCAGTATGGCCGGCGCCAACGGCAGGTAGGGTCGCAGCGCCAGCAGGGTCACGCCCAGGGTCAGCAGCCACAGGCTTGCGGTCCACAGGCGCAGCACCGGTTGCCCGCGCAACACCACCAGCAACAACGAGAACCCCACGGCAATGCCGATGCAGAGCAGGAAGCCAAGCACGGTGAGGGTGCGGAAATCCAGGGACATGCGACGCTCATCGGCTGGGGCGGCGCGCGCATCTTAGCGCCTTGTGCTGCGGTCCCGGTGGCGCTGCCTGGCCCGATGCAGATGCGGGGTCCGAAAACGGCGAGCACGGCGCCGGCGCATGCGCAGAATCCTCGGAAAACCAAGGAGACGCCCATGCATGCGTGGTACCTCGGTGGCATCGACCACCGCCCGTTCCTGCACCTGTTCGAGAAGAGCGACACCGCGCTGGCCGCGCTGGGCATCCAGCGTCGCTGGGCCGGCGAAACAGGAGGACACCCCTGCCGGGTCAGCCTGAGCGATCCACCCAGTGGCAGCGAGCTGCTGCTGTTGTCCCATGTGCACCTGCCCCTGCACTCGCCCTATCACGCCTCGGGCCCGATCTTCGTACAGCGTGGCGTGACCCGTTGCGTGCTGCCGCCAGGCGAGGTGCCCCCGTATGTGCAGCGCCGGATGATCTCGTTGCGCGCCTATGACCAGGCTGCATTGATGCTGGCCGCCGAGATCAGTGCAGGCACGGATGTCGGCGCTCGGCTGGACGCGCTGTTTGCCGACCCTGCCGTGGCCTTCGTGCAGCTGCACAACGCGGCCCACGGCTGCTTCTCATGCCAGGCGGATCGCGTCGGCATGGCGCCGACATAGCCGGATCTCCACGACGTGATCGTTGCCACGCCGAACACGTGATCGCCAGCGCATCCGTTCAGTCCCACGTGAAGCCCGCGGGAAGGGCTTCACACCCACAGTCACGGATCAGCATTTCCATGGTTCCGCACCCGGCATCGCAATTCGATACTCGCCATGGTGCCGCCGAAAGTCCGCCGCGCAGCGCAACTCTGCGGTCACCGCTCTCTTTCGACGACCACAAGGAAGCGCCATGTCATTCCAATCCACACCGCTGCTGCTGGCTACTTCATTGGCCGCCGCTGGCCTGTTGCTGGCCGGCGATGCTTTTGCCCACGGCACCATGACCACGCCGGTCAGCCGCGTCTATGCCTGTTTCCAGGGCAATCCCGAGAACCCGACGAACCCGGCCTGTGCAGCCGCCAAGGCTGTCGGCGGATCGCAGGCTTTCTACGACTGGAACGGCATCAACCAGGCCAACGCCAACGGCAACCATCAGGCCGTGGTGCCCGACGGCAAGCTGTGCAGCGGCAACAACCCGACCTTCCGCGGCCTGGACGTGAACCGCAGTGACTGGCAGACCACGCCGATCCAGGCCGATGCCAATGGCAAGTTCACCTTCGTGTTCAAGGCGACCGCGCCGCACGCCACGCGCGACTGGCGCTTCTTCGTCACCCGCGACGGCTGGCAACCAGGCAGCCCGTTGCGTTGGGCCGACCTGCAGGAGTTCTGCACGCTGGGCAATACACCGCTCTCTGCCGATGGCACCTACAAGCTGCAGTGCACGCTGCCGCAGCGCACCGGCCAGCATGTGATCTACAACACCTGGCAGCGCTCGGATTCGACCGAAGCGTTCTACACCTGCATGGACGTACGCTTTGAAGGCGGCGGCGGTGGTACGACGCCGGCACCGCAATGGCAGGATGCCGGCCCGGTCACCGCCCGCGGTGAATTGCCGGTGGGTACGACGCTGGCACTGCGCGTGTTCAATGCCAACGGCAACGATGTCGAACGTGTGGAAGCGACGCTGGCCAGCGGCCAGACCTCGGCCGCGCAGTGGCCCTTGGCGCTGGCGCGCAAGGTCAATGCCAGTGCCCAGCATGCGCGCGTGGGCGTGCTTGCCAATGGCGTGATCACGCCGTCGGCGTCGGCCACCGACAATCGCGTGTACCTGAAGGACGGCAACCGCTTCCAGCTCGACACCAAGGTGCCGGACCCGGGTACGCCATCGCCGGGCGGTGATTTCGACCACGTGTACCCGACGGGCATCGGCAGCTATGTGCCGGGCCAGACCGTGGTGAAGAGCAGCGACGGCAAGCTGTATGCCTGCCGCCCGTTCCCGGAAGGTGCGTGGTGCAACGTCAATGCCGAGGCGTACCGCCCGGGTGTGGGTGCGGCGTGGCGCGATGCGTGGGTGCCGTATTGAGATGCCATGCCGGGAACGGCGGAAGAACGCCGTTCCCGGCACAGTGTGAGTTTCATCTCAGCAAGGCAAACGCACTTTCCCCTTTCAAACTATTCCTATGGCGATAGGGGGGGCACGTTCCGAAACTCCGAGGGGTTCCATCACCCTCAGGAGATTCTCCATGCATTTGTCCCGGCGAGCCGTCCTCGCACTCTCCGTTGTCGCAGGCGTAGCCGTTTCTGGCGGTGCTTTCGCACACGGCACTCTGTCCAAGCCGTCCAGCCGCGTCTATGCCTGTTACCAGGGCAACCCCGAGAACCCGACCAATCCGGCGTGTGCCGCCGCCAAGGCCATCGGTGGCGCACAGCCGTTCTATGACTGGGCCGGCGTCAACCAGGCCAACGCCAACGGCAACCATCAAGCGGTGGTTCCAGATGGCGAGCTGTGCAGCGGCGGCAACAGCAAGTACCGCGGCCTCGATCTGAACCGCAGTGACTGGCCGACCTCGCCGATCCGCGCCGATTCGCGCGGGCGCTACACCTTCGAGTTCAAGGCGCCGGCCCCGCATGCCACCCGCGAGTGGAAGTTCTACGTCACCCGAGACGGTTGGCAGCCGGGCAGCCCGCTGCGCTGGGCCGACCTGCAGGAATTCTGCACGCTGGGCAACGTGCCGGTCTCCGGCGACGTCTACAAGCTGGATTGCCCGCTGCCCAAGCGCAGTGGCCAGCACGTGATCTACAACACCTGGCAGCGCTCGGATTCCGGTGAGGCGTTCTACACCTGCGCGGACGTGCGCTTCGAAGGCGGTGGTGGCATCGAACCGCCGCCGCAGTGGCAGGATGCCGGCCCGGTCACCGCCCGCGGTGCATTGGAAGAAGGCACCACCCTGACGCTGCGCGTGTTCAACGCCCAGGGCAATGATCTGGAGCGCCCGGAGATCACCCTGGCCGCAGGTCAGACCGCTGCGAACCAGTGGCCGCTGGCGCTGGCCCGCAAGGTCAACGCCAGTGCACAGCAGGCGCGCGTGGGCGTGATGAAGAACGGCGTGATCACACCGGTCGCCTCGGCCACCGAGAACCGCGTCTACCTGAAGCCGGGCAACCTGTTCCAGATCGATACCCGCGTGCCGGGCCCGGTCGATCCGGTCGATCCGCCGCCGGGTGACGACTACGACTTCGTGTATCCCGCCGGCCTCGGCAGCTACAAGCCGGGCGAAACCGTGGTCAAGGGCACCGACGGCAAGCTCTACGCCTGCCGGCCGTTCCCGGAAGGTGCGTGGTGCAACATCAACGCCGATGCCTATCGCCCGGGCACCGGCTTTGCCTGGCGTGATGCCTGGATCGCGTACTGAGGCAGGGCACCGGGGGCGGCGTGGCGCCGCCTCCGGTTCTTGGAGTTGCCGGCCAGCGGCCGGCACTACCCGGGCCTACTTGCTGCTGACGTACTTCTCGCGGCGGATCTGCGGGTTGCCCAGGCCGGCAGCCTTCAGCAGGTCGGCACAGGCATCGACCATGTCCGGGTTGCCGCACAGGTAGGCGATGTCGGTGGCCGGGTCCGGCGTGAAGCCGGCCAGTGCCTGCTGCACGTAGCCGTGCTGCACGTCCGGGTGCGGATCAGCCGGCAACTCGCGCGACAGGCACGGAACATAGCGGAAGTTCGGGTGCTTTTCGGCGAAGCTGTAGAAATCTTCGCTGTACAGCAGCTCGCCCGGGCTGCGCGCGCCCTGCAGCAGCACGATCTGCACACCGCGTTCGGCCATGGCCTTTTCCAGCAGCGGCAGCATCGAGCGGTACGGGGTAACGCCGGTGCCGGTGGCGATCAGCAGGTAACGGGCGTTGTGGTCGCCAGGGTTCAGGCAGAACCGGCCATAGGGGCCGGACGCACTGATCTGGCCGCCCTGCTCCAGTGCCTCGAACAGGGCCGTGGCGGCGCCGCCGGGCACGAAACTGACGGCGATATCCACCGCCTCGCCTGGGCCCAGCGCGTGGTCGTGGATGGTCGCCAGCGAGTAGCTGCGCTTGGTTTCGGTGCCGTCTGCGTAGCTGAAATGGACCTGGATGAACTGGCCGGGCTGGAAATCCAGCGGCTGTCCATCATCACGCACGAACTGGTAGTGGCCGACGGTCGGGGCCAGCATGCGGCAGCCGACCAGCTTGAGGGGGAATTGAACAGGCACGACTTTTCGGGACAGTGTGTAGCCGGGGCAAGCCCTCGGGGTCTTCTATAATAGCCCCTCCCCGCCCCTCTCCAGCGCCAGCCCATGGGCGCGAAGGCTTCGAGCTTGGCATCCCAGAACGATACGGCGCCCGCCCTGCGCGTGCGCGACCTGCGCAAGACCTACGACAACGGCACCCAGGCCCTGAAGGGGGTTTCCCTGGAAGTGGCCCCGGGCGACTTCTTCGCCCTGCTCGGCCCCAACGGCGCCGGCAAGTCGACCCTGATCGGCATCATCAGCTCCCTGGTCAACCTCAGCGAGGGCCAGGTGGAAGTGTTCGGCAGCGACCTGGTGCGCAACCGCAGCGCCACCATGCGCCTGATCGGGCTGGTGCCTCAGGAAATCAACTTCAACCTGTTCGAGAAGCCCTTCGACATCCTGGTGAACTACGCCGGCTTCTATGGCGTACCGCGCGAGGAAGCCGAGCAGCGCGCCGAAGAGGAACTGAAACGCGCGCACCTGTGGGAAAAAGCACAGGTGATGAGCCGCACGCTGTCCGGCGGCATGAAGCGCCGGCTGATGATCGCCCGCGCGATGATGACACGCCCGCGCCTGCTGATCCTGGACGAGCCGACCGCCGGCGTGGACATCGAAATCCGCCGCGACATGTGGCGCGTGCTGAAGGAGATCAATGCCGCAGGCACCACGATCATCCTTACCACGCACTACCTGGAAGAAGCCGAGTACCTGTGCCGTCACCTGGCGATCATCAACCATGGCCAGATCGTCGAGCAGGGGCCGATGCGCACCCTGCTGGCCAAGCTGGACGTGGAGGGCTTCCTGCTGGACATCGACGGTGACCTGCCGGCACAGCTGCCGGTGATCGAAGGTGCGACGCTGACCGCGCCGGACCCGCACACGCTGGACATCGACATGCCGCGCGCAATGGACCTCAACCGCGTGTTCGCCACGCTCAACGAGGCCGGTATCCGCGTGCGTTCGATGCGTACCAAGAGCAACCGCCTGGAGGAGCTGTTCGTGCGCCTCACCGGCAACCTGGAGAAGCCTGCATGAGCACCACCGAGCTGACCGACGGCCAGCGCAACCGCGTCGCACTGATGACCATCGTGCGCCGCGAAGTCGCCCGCATCATGCGCATCTGGGGCCAGACCCTGGTGCCGCCAGCGATCACCATGACCCTGTACTTCCTGATCTTCGGTAACCTGATCGGGTCGCGCGTGGGTGACATGGGCGGCTACACCTACATGCAGTTCATCGTGCCGGGCCTGGTGATGATGAGCGTGATCCAGAACAGCTACGGCAACATCAGTTCCTCGTTCTTTGGCGCCAAGTTCGGCCGTCACGTGGAAGAACTGCTGGTCAGTCCGATGCCGAACTGGGTGATCCTGTGGGGCTACGTGGCCGGCGCCGTGCTGCGCGGCCTGATGGTGGGCGTGATCGTGCTGATCATCGCGATGTTCTTCACCCCGGTGCGCATCCCGCACCCGCTGGTGATGCTGACGACGGTGATCCTGGGCGCGACGATCTTCTCGCTGGCCGGCTTCATCAACGCGGTGTATGCGAAGAAGTTCGACGACGTGGCGATCGTGCCGACCTTCATCCTGACCCCGCTGACCTACCTGGGTGGCGTGTTCTATTCGGTGAAGCTGCTGCCGGGCTGGGCCGAAGCGGCCACGCATGCGAATCCGATCTTCTACATGGTCAATGCGTTCCGCTATGGCCTGCTGGGCAGCAGTGACGTACCGCTGCCGGTGGCCTACGGCCTGATGATCGGATTCGTGGTGGTGCTGACGGCGCTGGCGCTGTGGCTGCTGCGTCGCGGCGTGGGCATGCGCAGCTGAGGGTGGCCTGCAGGGCCTGCAGCCCTGCACCCGCCGAATCAACGTCAACGTCAACTTCAACGGCAAAAGCTGACTATCCGCGGGATGGCGGGGTGGGTCCGGTTGCGGGGGCCACTGCAAGTACGTCCATGTAAGCTCGGTCGCCGCATCCATGCGGCTCACGCCCCCGCAACCGGACCCACCCCGCCTTCGACGAATTCCTGCGATCTTCCGGGATGTCATTCTGCGCTGCTGTTGGTAGGTGTCGACCTTGGTCGACACGGTAGATCCACGCCATGCGTGGATGGAGCATTCACGGTAAGGCCGATGCTCGGCTCTTTTCGTTCGGGATTGCGGCTAGGCTGTGGTCATGAAGATCACTTCCATTCCGTTGGACAAGGCCGTGTCGGATGGCCCCGTCGATGCATTCAGCCATGTCCTGCTGAGCGATTCGCCCACGCTGGATGAGGTGCTGGATTGCCTGGCCTCGCTGCACGTGGCCGATCCCCGCCATCGCTACCTGTGCACGCTCGATGATGCCGGCCAGTGCCGCTACACCAGCATGCACGCGTCAGACGACGCGCGCATCGCGCTGTACGAGGAAGAAGACCCGGAAACCCCCGAAGATGCATTGGCCGCACGCGAGCGGTTGCTGGCGCATGTGGTCGCGCAGCTCGAGCATTCCTCTCATCGGCTGGAATGGAGCGCGCTGGCGGGCACGCTGATGTGCAGCAACGAGGACATCGAGGCGCTGGTCGCCGCCAATGCAACGCCGGACCTCATCGTCGACGAGGTGGTCTGCGTGCAGCAGGTGCCGGTGGACCGCGATGACCTGCTGATTGCCGCCCTGCCCAATGGGTACTTCAGCGCGGACTGGGACATCTTCCAGAACCATGCCCTGATACGGCATCTGCAGGAGCGCCACGACTACCGCCTGTTCGGACTTGGCGCATCGTGGCTGGGCTTCCAGCGCGACAGCGCGCCGTCGCCTGCACAGGCAAATGCGTTGGTCGCTGACCTGCAGCGCGTCTACGCTGCCGGAACACACGACACCTGGTCACAATTGGCTGCAACGCTGGCCACCCGCACCACACTGCTATTGGGCTATACCGAAGGCTTCAGCGAACAACTGACCTGAGCACCGCTCTGCACGAGCGAGCGCAGCGAGCGACCCGCTTCTGCTCCTGATCTGTTTTCCGTGGTGGCCGCACCCGGAAACTGTCAGGAGTCGTGTGCGATGGGCTCGCGGGGGTATCCGCGCCATGGATGGCGCGGCTAAGCCCCAGGGGTGAGGGCGCTTTGCTTGCGAAGCATTGCTTCGCAAGCGCCCGAACGCACAGCCGCCAGCGGCTGGGCCGGACCGCGGAGCGGGGTTCACGGCGTCCCCCGCGAACCCATCTCACACGACCCAGCTCATGAAACCAACTGCGCGAACCACCACGAGGGGCTCCGCCGTTGGCCGCAATCTCCGGCACAATCGCACTCCTGATTCCCCAGAAAACGGTGAACGTGCAATGCGCATCCTGATCCTTGGCGCCGGCGGTACCGGCGGTTACTTCGGTGGTCGCCTGGCCCAGGCCGGCGTGGACGTAACCTTCCTCGTACGCCCCGCGCGCGCCGCACAGCTGGACCGCGATGGCCTGGTCATCCGCAGCCCGATCGGCGATGCCAACTTCCCGGTGCAGCACGTCACCGCCGATGCGCTGCCCGCATTGGCCGCGCAGAAGCCGTTCGACCTGGTCATCCTCAGCTGCAAGGCCTACGACCTCGACAGCTCGATCGACGCCATTGCTCCAGCCGTGGGCGCGAACACCACCGTGCTGCCCATCCTCAATGGCCTGCATCACTACAATGCGCTGGACCTGCGCTTCGGCCGCGAGGCGGTGCTGGGCGGCCTGTGCTTCATCAGCGCCACCAAGGCACCCGATGGCGCCGTGCTGCATCTGGGCAAGCCGGCCAAGCTCACCTTCGGCGAGCGCGATGGCGGCGCGGCGTCCGCACGCGTACGTGCCTTCGCCGCCGCCTGCGCGCAGGCCAATCTTGATCACCTGGCCAGCGAACACATCGGCCAGGAACAGTGGATCAAGTACACCTTCCTGACCGCGCTGGCCGCCGCGACCTGCCTGCTGCGTGCGGATATCGGCACCATCGTCGCCACCGATGATGGCGAGGCGATCGTGCGTGGCCTGTACGACGAGTGCCTGGCCGTGGCCGAAGCTGCCGGTGAGCCGATTCCCGACGCCGCGCAGGACACCGCACGCGGCACCCTCACCCAGGCGGGCTCGGCGTTGAAGGCATCGATGCTGCGAGATCTGGAAGCCGGCCAGCAGGTAGAGGCCGAACAGATTGTCGGCGACATGCTGGTGCGTGCGCGCAAAGCCGACCAGGAAGCCCTGTTGCTGCAGGTCGCCTACAGCAGCCTGCAGGCCTACCAGGCACTGCGCGGCGCGTGAGCATCCCGTTGCAGGCCAGCGCGCTGCCTACGCGGGTGCTGATCCTCGGTATGGGCTGGAGCGGATGCGTGCTGGCCACGCAGCTGCAGGCACAGGGAGTGCGCGTGGCCGGGACGGTGCGCGATCCCTCGTCGGCACCGGACGACGGCCTGCTGCGGTATCAGCTGCGAGCTGACTCCCCACCGTCGCCTGCCCTGCTCGATGAGACCGCGCAGACCGAGGCCGTGCTGTGCAGCGTGCCACCCGATGCCGAGGGCGACCCGGCACTGCGTCTGCTGCTTCCGGCTCTGCACGAAAGTCCGGCACTGCACTGGGTGGGCTATCTGTCGTCCACGTCGGTATATGCCGATCGGGCCGGCGGCTGGATCAACGAAACCAGCGTGGCCGATGCCACTGAAACGACGGGCGTACGGCGCCTGCTCGCGGAAGCACAGTGGCTTGCACTGGCTGAACAACGCGGCATCGCCTCGGCGGTTTTCCGCCTGCCAGGGCTGTATGGTCCTGGCCGCAATGCCCTGCTGCAGTTGGCGGAGGGCCGTGCCCGCCATGTGATTCGGCCGGGCCTGGCGTTCAACCGCCTGCACGTAGAGGATCTTGCGGCAGTGATCATCGCGTCGATGCAGCGACCGGCGCACCGGGGCCTGTACCTGCCCAGCGACGACGAACCGGCACCACCACAGGATGTGCTGGCCTTCGCCGCGAAGCTGGGCGGGTTTGCGATGCCGCCTGCCGTGGCCTGGGACGACCCGACACTGAGCCCGACGCTGCGGCGCTTCTATGAGAGCAACAAGCGCATCGACAGCCGTGGCACGCGTCAAGCCCTGGGCTGGAAGCCGAGGTTCCCGACGTACCGGGAAGGACTGCGGGCTGCTGGAATCACTCTGACCCGCTTGTAGAGTCGAGCTTGCTCGACTGCTTCTGCACGGCAGTCGAGCAAGCTCGACTCTACGACACACGGTCGCCGCGTTCGACGCGACGAAGGGAATCAACCCGCGTCGGGCAGGCGGAAGAACGTACGCGTCGCGGCAGTTGCATTGGCCGCCGTCACCGCCACGTCCTCGCCACGGTCACGCGCCAGCTCTTCCACGATGTGCGAGAGGAACATCGGTTCGTTGCGTCGGTCCTTCGGCAGCGGCTTCAGCGTGCGCGGCAGCAGGTACGGTGCGTCGGTCTCGATCATCAGGCGGTTGGCCGGAATGTTCTTCACCAGCTCGCGCAGGTGCGCGCCGCGGCGCTCGTCACACAGCCAGCCGGTGATGCCGATGTACCAGTCCTGGTCCAGGTAATCGAACAGCTCATCGCGCTCGCCGGTGAAGCAATGCACCACCGCCGGCCCGATGCGGCCTTCGAAGTTCTTCATCTGCGCCATGAAATCGGCATGCGCATCACGCTGGTGCAGGAACAGCGGCTTGCCATTGTCTGCGGCCAGCTCCAGCTGGCGCTCGAACGCACGGTGCTGCGCCGGGCGCGGCGAGAAGTCACGGAAGTAGTCCAGCCCGCACTCGCCCACCGCCACCACTTCCGGATAGGCGTGCAGCGCGCGCATCTCGGCATCGCATTCTTCGGTGTACTCCACCGCGTGATGCGGGTGCACGCCGGCCGTGGCATACAGGAAGCCCGGATGCTGCTGCGCCAGCTGCACCGCCAACGGTGAGTGCTCGCGGCTGGCACCGGTGATGACCATCTGCACCACGCCGGCCTGCCGTGCGCGGTCGAGGACGGCATCGCGGTCACGGTCGAAGGAGTCGTGGGTCAGGTTGGCGCCGATATCGATCAGGTGCATGGTCATCGCGGGGGAAAAGTGCCCGCGCATTGTACCTGCGCCCGCCATGGCCCCTTATCCTTTGCACATGAACGCCCCGCTCTTCCCGATTTCCCCGCTGCTGCCGCAGATCCAGCAGCACCTCGCCGTGCAGCCACGGCTGGTGCTCGAAGCTCCGCCCGGCGCCGGCAAGACCACCCAGGTGCCACTGGCCCTGCTCGATGCGCCGTGGCTGCAGGGCCGAAAGATCATCCTGCTGGAACCACGCCGGGTTGCCGCACGCAGCGCTGCACTGTTCATGGCGCGGCAGCTGGGCGAGGAGGTCGGTGGCACGATCGGCTACCGCATCCGCTTCGAGAACAAGGTCTCGGCGCGCACGCGCATTGAAGTCATCACCGAAGGCATCCTGACCCGCATGCTGCAGGACGACCCGATGCTGGAAGAGGTCGGTGCGATCCTGTTCGACGAATTCCACGAGCGCCATCTCAGCGGCGACCTCGGCCTGGCTCTGGCGCTGGATGTGCAGGCGCAGCTGCGCGACGACCTGCGCCTGGTGGTGATGTCGGCCACGCTGGATGGCGAGCGGCTGGCGCGCTTCCTCGATGCGCCGCGGCTGAGCAGCGAGGGCCGCAGCTACCCGGTGGCGGTCAGTCACTTCCCGGCGCGCCGCGATGAGGCGCTGGAACTGCAGGTGCGCCGCGCGGTGCAGCAGGCGCTGGCCGAACGCCCCGGCGACCTGCTGGTGTTCCTGCCCGGTCAACGCGAGATCGCGCGCGTGCAGGCGGGGCTGCAGGAATCACTCGACGGCAACGTCGAGCTACTGGCCCTGCATGGTGAGCTGCCGGTGGAACAGCAGGCGCGCGTGCTGCAGGCCGCCAGCGATGGTCGCCGCCGCGTGGTGCTGGCCACCAACGTGGCCGAGTCCTCGGTGACCCTGCCCGGCGTGCGTGTGGTGATCGACAGCGGCCAGGCGCGCGAACCGCGCTACGACCCCAACAGCGGCTTCACCCGGCTGGACGTGGTGGCCATCGCCCAGGCGTCGGCCGACCAGCGCGCCGGTCGCGCCGGTCGCGTGGCCGAAGGCGTGGCCTGGCGGCTGTGGCCGCAGTCGCAGCGGCTGGAGCCGCAGCGCCGCGCCGAGATCGATCAGGTGGAACTGGCCGGACTGGCACTGGAACTGGCCGCGTGGGGCAGCAGCGACCTACGCTTCCTGGATCCGCCACCGGCCGGCCCAATGGGCGCCGCCCGCGAACTGCTGCAGCGGTTGGGCGCGTTGTCCAGCAGTGGCGCGATCACCGCACTCGGCCGGCGTGTGCTGGCGCTGGGCACGCATCCACGGATGGCGGCGATGCTGCTGGCGGCGCCCGATGCACGCGCACAGGCGCTGGCCGCCGATCTGGCCGCGCTGTTGGAAGCCCGCGACCCGCTGCGTCAGGGTGGCGACGCGCTGGCGAGCCGTTGGCGCGCGCTGGCCGCGTTCCGCAATGGCCGCGCACCGGGTGACGCCAACCGCAGCGGTCTGGCCGCCATTGATGCGGCCGCCAGGCAGTGGCGACGTCGCCTGCGCTGTGATGCCGCGCCGCCGGCCAGCATCGAGGCCCACGAGCTGGGCGACCTGCTCGCACATGCCTTCCCCGACCGTATCGGTTTCCAGCATCCCGGTGATCCGCTGCGCTACCTGCTGGCCAATGGCCGCAGCGCGCGCCTGCACGAACTGAGCGGCCTGCGTGGCGAACCGTGGCTGGTGGCCAGCGAGCTTCGCTTCGAGGCACGCGATGCGCTGCTGCTGCGTGCCGCACCGGTGGACGAAGGCCAGCTGCGCAAGGCGTGGCCGGAGCGCTTCGTCACCGAAGACGTGGTGCGCTGGGACAGCGAGCGCCGCGCCCTGGTGGCGCTGCGCGAGGCCCGTTTCGACCGCATCGTGCTGGACAGCCGCTCGGCCGGGCGGGTCGATCCGCAGCACGCCGCGCAGGCCCTGACCGACGCGGTCGCCGAACTCGGCCTGCAGGCCTTGCCGTGGACCGAAGGCCTGCGCCAGTGGCAGGCACGGGTGGAATCGCTGCGGCGCTGGATGCCTGAGCTCGGCCTGCCTGATTGCAGCGACGACGCCCTGCTGGCCACGCGTGCGCAATGGCTGCAGCCCGCGTTCGCCGGCAAGACCCGTCTGGATGCGCTGGACGAATCCAGCTTCGGCGAGGCGCTGAAGTCGCCCCTGGAGTGGTCACAACGGCAGCTGGTCGAACGCCATGCACCGACCCGCATCACCGTGCCGTCAGGACTGGAGCGGCCGATCACCTATGCGCTGGACAGCGAGAGCGGCGAACCACTGCCGCCGGTGCTGGCGGTGAAGCTGCAGGAACTGTTCGGCCTGGCCGACACGCCGCGCATCGCCGATGGCCGCGTGCCGCTGACCCTGCACCTGCTCTCTCCCGGCGGCCGCCCGCTGCAGGTCACCCAGGACCTGCGCAACTTCTGGGAAAGCACCTACGCCGAAGTGAAAAAGGAGATGAAGGGCCGTTACCCGCGCCATCCGTGGCCGGATGATCCGTGGACGGCCACGGCCACGCACCGGGCCAAGCCGCGCGGAACCTGACCGGTCGTGCCGGCACGGCCGATTGCGGAGCCTGCCTGATCCTGAATGGCTGCGGTAAAGTCACACCACGTGCGTCCCCGGCTGACATACCGTTTACGGGCAACACGCGACACTGGACTTCGACCCGAGGCAAAGGACCCCCGCATGAGCAAGCTGACCGTAATCACCGACCGCGCTCTGGAGCGCGCCCTGGAACTGGCCCACACCGCCGGCGATGGCCTGAAGAGCGCCGGTGGCAGCCTGCGCAATGCGGACTGGATCAAGACCGGCGCCGCCCTCGGCGCAGTGAAGACCGGCGGCAAGGTCGCCACCAAGTTCGCCCGCCGCAACCCGGCCGTGACCATTGCCGCAGCTGCCGTCGGCGTCGGCCTGCTCGGCTACGCGTTGTACCGCAAGCAGCAGAAGAAGAAGGCTGCCAATGGCCACGTGGTGAATGGGCAGGCGCAGCGCATCAACGCACGCGACCGCCGCAACGACACCGTGGTGGACGAGCACAGCGATATCGGCAGCGACGCCTGAGATCGTCGGCCACTGCCAGGGCCGGGGTCCTTCCGCAGGAAGGGCTCCGGCCTTTTCATTTCAACCGATCTGCCGCCACTGCCCCGGCTGCAGGTCCTCCAGCCGGTACGGCCCCATCGACACCCGCACCAGCCGCAGCGTCGGCAGGTTCACCGCCGCGGTCATCCGCCGCACCTGGCGGTTGCGGCCCTCGCGGATCGTGATCGCCAGCCAGGCATCGGGCACGGTCTTGCGGAAGCGCACCGGCGGATCGCGTGTCCACAGCGACGGCGCCGGATCGAGGCGCTGGATCTTCGCCGGCAAGGTCGGCCCATCATTGAGTTCCACCCCATCGCGCAGCCGTTGCAGCTGCTCATCGCTGGGCGTGCCTTCCACCTGCACCCAGTAGGTCTTGTCGGCCTTGTGCTTCGGGTCGGTCAACTTGTGCGCCAGCGTACCGTTATCCGTCAGCAGCAGCAGGCCTTCGCTGTCATGGTCCAGGCGGCCGGCGGCATACACGCGCGGCGGCAGGCCGAACCCGGCCAGGGTCGGCCGTGGCGGCACGCTGCGGTCGGTGAACTGGCAGAGCACGTTGAAGGGCTTGTTGAAGGCGATCAGCATTGCGGGCACGGCAGTCGGCGGGTGGGGCATTGTCCCATGCCGTGCCACGCGCCACGTCCCTGTAGTGCCGAGCCCATGCTCGGCTGCTGTTGTTCCCTGTCGCGCTGCGCGCGATGAGCCGAGCATGGGCTCGGCTCTACAGGGTCAGCGCATGCCCCCCCTTACGGCTTGATGAAGCGCAGGGTCATGCGGTCGCTTTCGCCGATCGCCTGGTACTTCGCATCATCGGCCTTGTCGTGCTGGTTGGTCGGCGGCAGCGTCCACACGCCGTTCGGGTGGTCCTTGGTGTCACGCGGGTTGGCGTTGACCTCGCTGCGCGCGTCCAGCTTGAAGCCGGCGGCCTCGGCCATCGCGATCACCTGCTGCTGGCCGACATAGCCGGTGTCATCCTCGTCGGCCACATCGGCCTTGGCGCGATGCTCGACCACGCCCAGCACGCCGCCCGGCTTGAGCACGTTGAAGAAGCCCTGGAACATGCCCTGCACCTGGCCGGCCTTGCGCCAGTTGTGCACGTTGCGGAAGGTCAGCACCACATCGGCTGAATTGGCAGGGCCGAACACCGGTTTGGCCGGATCGTAGGCGACCACGGCGGTCTTGCCGAACTCTGCCGGTGCACCGGCGTACTTCTTTTCCAGGCTGTCGCGGCTGCGCTGCTGGTAGTCACGGCCGCGGCCCTCGGGCACCGCCATCGGGTCGACCACGGCGGCAACATAGTGGCCCTTGTCCTGCAGCAGCGGCGCCAGGATTTCCGAGTACCAGCCGTTGCCGGGGGTGATCTCGATGACGGTCTTTTCCGGCGTCACCTTGAAGAACGACAGCGTCTGCGCCGGATGACGGAAGCCATCGCGCTTGACGTTGTTGGCATCACGGGTCGACGCCTTCACCGCCGCATCGATGGCCGGTGACACCTGGATCTTTGCCGGTGCCACCGTGGCCGGTGCGGCGAACGCGGGAGCAGCGGCAAGCAGGGCCGAAGCAAGCAGCAGGCGGCAACCACGCAGGGACGAAGCAGGCATCATAGGAGCGACTCCAGCGGAAGATGCGGCGAGACTAGCAGCCACGGCGCCCCAGGTGTTCACAAAACGTTAGCTGCGTGCGCATCGCGGAACACTGTTTTGTGGCCATCGCCGCAGCACGGTCACACAACGCGTTTTATTCTGGAGCACTTCCCCCAAGGAGTCCGTGCCCATGACGGCAACCCGCGAACTGGGCCGTTCCGGCCTGCATGTACGTCCGCTCGCCTTCGGTGGCAACGTGTTCGGCTGGAGCGCCGATGAGAAGGCCAGCTTCGCCCTGCTCGATGCCTTCGTCGATGCCGGCTTCAACCTGGTCGACACCGCCGATGTGTATTCGGCCTGGGTGCCGGGCAATGCCGGCGGCGAATCGGAAACGCTGATCGGCAAGTGGTTCGCCCGCAGCGGCAAGCGCGACAAGGTGGTGCTGGCAACCAAGGTGGCGAAGTGGGCCGAGCGCCCCGGCCTGACCCCGGACAACATCAATGCCGCGGTCGAGGATTCGCTGCGCCGCCTGCAGACCGACGTGATCGATCTGTACCAGGCCCACGAGGATGATGAGTCGACGCCACTGGAAGCGACCCTGGCCGCGTTCGGCCGCCTGATCGAAGCCGGCAAGGTACGTGCGATCGGTGCGTCCAACTACAGCGCCACGCGCCTGGCCGATGCGCTGAAGGTATCCACCGACTACAAGCTGCCGCGTTACGAAACCCTGCAGCCGGAGTACAACCTGTACGACCGTGCCGGCTACGAAAAGGAACTGGAACCGCTGGTGCAGCGCGAACAGATCGGCGTGATCGGCTACTACGCGCTGGCCAGTGGCTTCCTCAGCGGCAAATACCGCACGCCGGCCGATGCGGCCAAGAGCCCGGCGCGTGGCGAGAACGTGGTGAAGCGCTATCTGAATCCGCGTGGCCTGCGCATCCTGCAGGCACTCGATGACGTGGCCAGCAAGCACAGCGCGACCGCCGCGCAGATCGCGTTGGCGTGGCAGATCGCACGGCCGTCGATCACCGCGCCGATCGTCAGCGCCACCAGCGTCGAGCAGCTGCACGATCTGCTGGCAGCGGCCAACCTGTCGTTGAGCGTGCAGGATATCGCGCAACTCGACGCCGCCAGCGCGGAAGCCTGAGTTGTAGTGCCGGCCGCTGGCCGGCATTGCACAACGGCGAAGAAAATAATTGAACAAAATGGTTGCGCGCGAGTAAATCGTGGTTTATCGTGCGCACCTCGTTTCAACAACCACTGGAAACTTGCCTTGAACGCGCATTCCGTCGCCACCGCCAAACTGCTGCCATGCCTGCGCATGGACGTGCTGGCGCGCGCGTTCGGCAAGGAAGACCAGCTGACAACGGCCTGATACCCGCCCTGCGGAGATCGGCCACCCCGATCTCCGAGGCCTGACGACGCCCTCGGAACGCAAGTCCCGGGGGCGTTTTCGTTTGCGTCGGCACAAGGACCCGCGATGCCAGAACTGCACCCCGCGCGGCAACTCGCCGCTCACTGACCCAGGCTTTTCCCGCCCCGCCGAAGGATTTACTTCGCGCGACCGGCAGCGCCTGGACATTATCTGCATCGCATCAAAACATTATCGCTCGCCGATAATGTCGGTGGCCTGCACCCTCGATTCTCCAACGGTCCCGTTTCAACCACGGGCTGGTGCGCGCGGCGTTGCCGTGGCGTATGCCGGAGGTCGCGGACATGCCATCGCCTGGATCGCCTGCTGGAGGCAGGCGCCGGTTCGCCGGTACGCGGTTCGATTCCGCGCGGTCCCCAACTGGATAGCTCAGCTTGGTCAGAGCAACGGATCCTGATTCCGTCTGTCGTGGGTTCGACTCCCACTCCAAACCACATGACCTGTCACGTCATGACTTGAAGCAACACCCGGGGCGCAAGCCCCAGCGGCCATCGTCGCCGTCCACCGCCATCGCCTTCGGGCGGGGCGTGGAAGGCAACGGACCGCACGCCGGGCCCCGGTCCGCCGCCACTGCCAGCCACGTTCCGCCCCGGTGCTTCCTGCCGGCAACGACGATGGCAGCAGTGCCGGTGCACCGAAGGCTCCGCGCGCGGACCGTCCGTCGATGGCCGCCCTCTTCCGCTGCCTGCACGTGGTGTGCAGGTGGCCTCGCCAGGACCTGATCGACCCGGGTCATGGCGGTTCATCCGCAACGGGTCGAACCACCAGAGCCATACAAGGAGAGACTCCCATGTTCTGGACCATCAAGGTCGTGATCGGCGACGGCGAGCGCGGCCTGGTGTATCGCAACCGTCGTTTCCAGCAGATCCTGCTGCCGGGCGTGCACCGCCTGTCGCCGCTCGGCGGCCGGCCGCACGTGGACATCCACACTGCATCGAAGGGCGCGGCCTATACCGGCAGCGACCAGGACAGCCTGATCGAAGCGCTGGGCACACAGCTGGACACGCACTTCGTACTGGCCAACGTCGGTGCCGGCGAGGTCGGCCTGGTGCTGCGCAATGGTCGCATCGATGAAGTCCTTCCGCCGGGCAGCCGCCGTCTGTACTGGCGTGGTTCGGTCGACACCCAGGTGCGCGTGATGGCGCTGGGTGACGAGCCGCGCATTCCGGCGGACGTGCAGCAGCGCCTGGGCCAGTTGGGCGTGCTGCCGCGTGTGGCGGTGATCAGCACCGTGCCGAGCGAGTCGGTCGGCCTGCTGTTCATCGACGGCACGCTGCGGCAGACGCTGGATGCCGGTCTGCACGCGTTCTGGAACTTCAACGGCAACGTGTCGGTGGAGCGTGTGGAGCTGCGCGCGCGTTCGCTGGACGTGTCCGGCCAGGAACTGCTGAGCCGCGACAAGGTGACCCTGCGGGTAAACCTGGCCGCGACCGTGCAGGTGGTCGACCCGGTGCGTGCACACCGCACGCTCAGCAATGCCGATGAGTTCATCTATCGGCAGCTGCAGTTCGGCCTGCGCCAGGCGATCGCCGCACGCAGCCTGGACGAGCTGCTCGGTGACAAGGCCGCGCTGGACGGCGAGATCGCCGCCCATGTGCAGGCCGCGATCGAGGGCCACGGTGTACGCCTGCTCGGCGTCGGCATCAAGGACGTGATCCTGCCGGGCGAGATGAAGGAGATCCTCAACGGCGTGGTGCTGGCCGAGAAGCAGGCCCAGGCCAGCGTGATCCGTCGCCGCGAGGAGGCCAACGCCACGCGTTCGCAGCTCAACACCGCAAAGCTGATCGAGGACAACCCGGTGCTGATGCGCTTGAAGGAGCTGGAGGCGCTGGAGAAGGTCACCGAGAAGATCGACAAGCTCACCGTGTTCGGCGGCCTGGATGGCGTGCTGAAGCAGCTGGTGACGATCAGGTAGGGGGTAGCGGCGGCGCAGGGACGCGCCGCCGGCCCATCAAGGACATACACGAAGACATGGACACTCAACACAACTATCAATGGCTGCACGCCGAGGGCACCACGCCGATCAAGGGCTGGGTCAACGGTGTGCCGCTGGAAGCGCAGGCGCATGAGCAGCTGCGCAACATCGCCGCGATCCCGTTCGTCGGGCCGTGGGTGGCCGTGATGCCGGACGTGCACCTGGGCAAGGGCGCGACCGTGGGCTCGGTGATCCCGACCCGCGGTGCGATCATCCCGGCCGCGGTCGGCGTCGACATCGGCTGCGGCATGGCCGCGGTGCGTACAACGCTGCGTGCCAACGACCTGCCCGATGACCTGCGGCAGCTGCGCAACAGCATCGAGCGCAGCATCCCGGTCGGCAACGGCCGTGGCGGCGAGCACCACCGCATGCCCGACAGCATCCATACGCGGCTGGTGCAGTCCGGGCTGGCCGCCGGCCTGGAGAACATCAAGGACAAGCACCTCAGGATCCGCACCGACAAGTTCGACCGCCAGCTGGGTACGCTGGGCGGCGGCAACCACTTCATCGAACTGTGCCTGGACGAGACGGACACGGTGTGGGTGATGCTGCACAGCGGATCGCGCGGCACGGGCAACCTGATCGGCACCTACTTCATCGAGAAGGCGCGCGAGGAACTGGCCCGGCGCGTGCTGGGCTTCCACCTGCCGGACAAGGACCTGGCGTTCTTCATGGAAGGCGAGCCGCTGTTCGACGACTACGTCGAAGCCGTGTCGTGGGCGCAGGACTACGCGCGGCAGAACCGCGAGGCGATGATGTCGCGGGTGCTGGCCGAGATGCGTCATCGCTTGCCGAAGTTCCAGCTGGCCGCGATGGCGGTGAACTGCCACCACAACTACGTGCAGAAGGAAACGCACCACGGGCAGGAACTGCTGGTGACACGCAAGGGCGCGGTCAGTGCGCGCGAGGGCGAGCTGGGCATCATTCCCGGCAGCATGGGCACGCGCAGCTACATCGTGCGCGGCAAGGGCAACGCGGACAGCTTCCACAGCTGCAGCCACGGTGCCGGCCGGGTGATGAGCCGTGGCGCTGCACGCCAGCGGATCACACTGGCCCAGCACCGCGAGGCCACCGCGCATGTGGAATGCCGCAAGGACAGCGG
The DNA here is from genome assembly GCF_032911525.1 of Stenotrophomonas veracruzanensis. Lineage (NCBI taxonomy): Bacteria > Pseudomonadati > Pseudomonadota > Gammaproteobacteria > Lysobacterales > Lysobacteraceae > Stenotrophomonas > Stenotrophomonas veracruzanensis. Next base: position 37,964 of record NZ_JAWJTI010000004.1, on the reverse strand, counting down.
TGTGCTGGACGAGTCACCGGCGGCGTACAAGTCGATTGATGATGTGATGGCCGCCCAGCTGGACCTGGTGGACGTGGTGCACACGCTGCGGCAGGTGCTGTGCGTGAAGGGGTAACGGCGCGGTGCCGACCAAGGTCGGCACCCACCTGTGGAACGATCAGCGCGCCACGCTGTCCTCGGCCACAAGCGCGTGGTGCACGCCAATGCCCGCACGCACGCCCTCGGCAGCAGCCAACGTGATGTTGCCGACCGTCGTGGCGTCGCCTGCGGCATACACATTCGGCACCGAGGTCTGCTTCATCATGTCGACTTCGATCAGCACACCCAGCGGACTCTCGGCCAGCGCACAGCCCAGCTGCTGCACCAGCGGCGTGGCCATCGCCTGGGTGGCCGGCACGAACAGCGCACGCTGGGCGATGCGGCGGCCATCGGCCAGTTCCACTTCCAGCCAGGTCGGCTGGTCGCCCTGCACGCCCAGCACCGGCGAGGTCTCGATCTGCACGCCGCGCTGCTGCATGGCGGCGCGCTCTTCATCAGTGATGTCCAGTCCCATGCTGAAGAACGTGACATTGCCCCAGTCGGCGAACAGCGGCGCCTTGCTGGCGGACATCGGATGGCCGCCAAGCAGGCCGATGGCACCACCACCCACTTCATAGCCATGGCAGTAGGGGCAGTGCAGCACGGTGCTGCCCCAGCGCTCGGTCAGTCCGGGCAACGCCGGCAACTGGTCGGCGATACCACTGGCCAGCAGCAGCTTGCGCGCCGCCATGACCTGGCCATCGGCGGTGCGTACTTCCACACCTTCGGCGCTGGCGCTGGCCTGCACGGCTTCGGCATGCACCCAACGCACCGTGGGGTAGTCCAGCAGCTGCTGGCGCGCGGTCTTCAGCAGCTCGGCGCCGCTGACGCCATCCAGCCCCAGCACCCCGTGCGAATGACCGGCGAAACGATTGCGCGGCGAACCGGCGTCGATGACGGTGACCGGGCGACGGGCGCGGGCCAGGATCAGGCCGGCGGCAATGCCGGCGTAGCTGCCGCCGACGATGAGCACATCAGGATTCATGGTGACCTTCCAGGGAACGGTGATGGGCAAGATGTCGGGCGAAGTCGGCGCCGAGCTGGTCCAGCGTGGTCGCCTGCAGCCGCGCTTCGAGCAGGCGCTGCGCCTCGCGTGCGCCCTCGAGCAGGGCGCCGTTGACCAGCTGCTGGATCGGGCAGCCGCCACCCGAATCGCGGGCCCCGACCTGCACCAGCGGCGGTGCGCCCACGGCCAGATAGATGTCATGCAGGGTAATTGCGGCAGCATCGCGGGCCAGCAGGCTGCCGCCGCCGTGGCCGCGGGCACTGCTCACCAGGCCGGCCTTCTGGAGCTGCGTCAGCAGGCGCCGGATCACCACCGGATGGGTGGGCAGGCACGATGCCAGCTGCTCGGAGGTGCGCGGAGCGGCCTGGCCGACCAGGTGCGCCATCACATGCAGGGCGTCGGAAAGCGGGTTCGCGGATTTCATGTAACAACAATAGTTACATTTAAATCCTCTGTCGAGAGTCCGCATTCGTTCCATATGGACACATTTGTCCTGTGAAACATCTCCTTCACATCACTAAACGAAACGCGAATGTGATGCGCGTCCCACTTCAGCATGCACGCATCGGGTCGATACCGCATTGCCCCTTCCCGAGAGTCCCTTCCATGAAAGCGTCTGTCCGTGCTCCGCGCCTGCAGTCCAAGCTGCTCGGCGCGGTTTCCGTTGGTCTGGCCGTGGTCCTGCTGTGCGCACTGGCGGGCCTGGCCTCCGCCTGGTTGAAGTTGTCCACCGAAGTTCCGCCCGAAGTCGCGCACAGCCGCGATGCGGAACGCCTGCAGCGTGAGTTCCGCGGCCAGGTACAGGAATGGAAGAACGTATTGCTGCGCGGCCGCGACGACGCACTGCGTCAGCGCCACCTGGAGGCGTTCGACAGTGAAGGCCGCCTGGTCGAGCAGCTGGCCAAGGGACTGACCAGCAGCCCGGATGCGCGCACGCGTGATCTGGCACAGGCCTTCATCGGCCTGCACGCACAGCTGCAGCAGGACTACCACGGGGCGCTGCAGGCGTTCGCCGAGGCCAGCTACGACCCGGCCGCCGGCGACAACCTCGTGCGCGGCAAGGATCGCCCGGTGGCGACGGCACTGGATGCGCTGAGCACGCACGCCACGCAGGTGGGCGAAGCGGCGCTGACGGCACGCTCGCAGCAGGCACGCCAGACCCTGCTGCTGTGCGCGGCGCTGACCGTGCTGGCTGCGGTGCTGCTGCTGATGGGACTGGCCTGGTGGCTGCGGCGTGCCGTCGTGCAGCCGGTGCTGGCGGTGGAAGCCGCCGCGCGTGCAGTCGCTGCCGGCGACCTGCAGCACGTTGTGCAGGTGCGCAGCCGCGATGAGATCGGTCGCCTTGCGCAGGCGATGCAGGCGGTGCAGTCCACGCTGCGCGACGTGCTGGATGCACAGGCCACGATGGCACAGGCGCATGAAGCCGGCAGCATCAGCCACCGCATGGATGCCGATGCCTTCCCCGGCGCGTTCGGCACGATGGTGGCCGACAGCAACGCGCTGGTCGACGCGCATATCCAGGTAAAGCTGCGTGCGATTGCGATCATGGGCCGTTACGCGATCGGTGACCTCAGCGAGGACATGGAACGCCTGCCCGGCGAGAAGGCCGTGATCACCGACGCATTGGATACGGCCAAGGCCAATCTCGGCGTGATCAATGGCGAGATCCGCCGCCTGGCCGAGGCCGCTGCCGCCGGTGACTTCAGCCAGCGCGGCGACAGCGCACGCTTCGAGCATGACTTCCGCGCGATGCTCGACGGCCTGAATCGATTGATGCAGACCACCGAACTGAACCTCGGCGAGGTCTCCAGCATGCTGCGCGCGATTGCCGATGGCCGCCTCGGCGCGCGTATGCACGGTGATTTCCAGGGCGTGTTCGCGCGTATCGCCGGCGACGCCAACACCACCGCTACGCAGCTGGCAACCATCGTCACCGACATCAAGCACGCCTCCGGCAACATCCACACGGCGGCAGCGGAGATCGCCGCCGGCAACAACGATCTGTCACGCCGCACCGAACAGCAGGCGGCCAATCTGGAAGAGACGGCGGCATCGATGGAAGAACTGACCTCCACCGTGCGCCAGAACGCCGAGCATGCGCGCCAGGCCAACCAGCTGGCGATCGGCGCACACAGCGTGGCCTCGCAGGGCGGTGAAGTGGTCGGCCAGGTCGTGGCGACGATGGATGCGATCGAAGGCTCGTCGCGGCAGATCGCCGACATCATCAGCGTGATCGACGGCATCGCCTTCCAGACCAACATCCTGGCGTTGAATGCGGCGGTGGAAGCGGCGCGTGCCGGCGAGCAGGGCCGCGGCTTCGCGGTGGTCGCCAGTGAGGTCCGCACGCTGGCACAGCGTTCGGCGGCGGCCGCGAAGGAGATCAAGTCGCTGATCGAAGCCTCGGTGGAACAGGTCGGGCACGGTGCACGGCGCGTGCGTGAGGCCGGCGACACCATGGCCGAGATCGTGGCGTCGGTGCAGCGCGTGACCGACATCATGGCCGAGATCTCCGCCGCCTCGCAGGAGCAGAGCGCGGGCATCGAACAGGTCAGCCAGACCGTGATCCAGATGGACGGCACCACCCAGCAGAACGCCGCGCTTGTGGAGGAAGCCAGTGCCGCCGCACGCAGCCTGGAACAGCAGGCGAACCGCTTGATCGACGCGGTGGAGGTGTTCGATCTGTCGACCACGGCGGATGCGAAGGGCGGGTTGGCCCGCGCGGCCTGATGGGTCCGGTTGCCGGCCAGCGTCAGATGGGTAGCGGCCGACCGTTGGTCGGGCGACAACTGAACCAAGAGCTCCTCGTGCCCAAGACTTTCCATCGAACCGACCGTGTCTCCGCCCAGCTGCGCCGTGAACTCGGCACCCTGGTGCACAACGCCGTGCGTGAGCACGGGTTGCCCTCGGTGAGCGTGTCCGACGTGGAAATCACCCGCGACATGGCCCATGCCAAGGTGTTCGTCACCGCGCTGATGCCCGAACGTTCGGCTGAAGCCGTGGCCGGCCTGAAGGAGCTGGGCTATCGCCTGCGCATGGACCTGGCCCGCGCGATGAAGCTGCGCCACGTGCCGGAACTGCACTTCCACTACGACGACTCGGTCGACCGTGGCGAGCACATCGACAACATCCTGCGCGACCTGCCCGATACGCTGGCCGCGGAGAAGCGTCGCGAGAGCGACGAAGAATAAGCGCGCGACGCCGGGCATGCCCGGCGTTGTTGCATTCCGGCTGCGCGATGTCTGATGCAGACCCCGCTGCGGCAGTCGAGCATGGCTCGACTCTACGAAATTCTGTCATGACCCGAATTCAGTTCCGCCGCCTGGACGGGATCCTGCTGCTCGACAAGTCGACCGGCATGAGCTCCAACGCCGCCCTGCAGGTGGCCCGTCGCCTGTTCCGTGCCGAGAAGGGCGGCCATACCGGCAGCCTTGATCCGCTGGCCACCGGCCTGTTGCCGCTGTGCTTCGGCGAGGCAACCAAGATCGCCGGCCTGCTGCTCGGCTCGGCCAAGGCCTACGACGCCGAGATCGTGCTCGGCCAGACAACCGATACCGATGACGCCGAAGGCCAGGTGCTGCTGCAGCGCCCGGTGCCTTCGATCAGCGCCGAGGCCCTGCAGGCTGCGCTGGTGCCGCTGACCGGCAGCATCCGCCAACGCGCCCCGATCTATTCGGCGCTGAAGCAGGGTGGGGAACCGCTGTATGTGAAGGCCCGCCGTGGGGATGTCATCGAGGCCCCGGAACGCGAGGTCCACGTGCATGCCATCGAGGTGCTGGAGCAGCAGCCGGAACGGCTGCGCCTGCGGGTGACCTGCGGCTCCGGCACCTACATCCGCAGCCTGGCCCGCGACCTGGGCGAGGCGCTGGGCTGTGGTGCCCACATCAGCGCGCTGCGCCGCCTCTGGGTCGAGCCATTCCGTGAACCGGCGATGGTCACCCTGGATCAGCTGCGGGCGATGGTCGAGGCGGGTGACGAGACGGGCATGGACGCGCTGCTGCTGCCATTGGCGGCCGGCCTGGCTGAGTATCCACGGATCGACCTCGATGCCGACCAGACCCACCGCTTCTGCGTCGGCCAGCGCCAGCGCGACCCGTCCTGGCCCCATGGCCTGGTGGCCGTGTTCGGTCCGGACGACGCTGTCCAGGGCCTGGGTCAGGTCGACGACAGTGGCCTGCTGGCCCCGCAGCGTCGTTTCAACCTCTGACCTGGCCTGCCGGTTCAGCCCCGGTCCTTGTCCCGGAAGCCCCCGCCCGTTACAATTTCGCGGCCGTTTTCCGGCAGCCTGCCTCGCGCGGGTTTCATCCTTGTAGTCCACGGCGAGCCTGGCGGTGCGCGAAGCGCGTTCCTGCCGGCCACGCATCACAGAGAAAAAAAGAAAATGTCGATCGACACCCAGAAGGTCATTGAAGACAACAAGCGCAGCTCGGCTGACACCGGCTCCCCGGAAGTCCAGGTTGCCCTGCTGACCGCCCGCATCGAACTGCTGACCGGCCACTTCAAGACCCACAAGAAGGACCACCACAGCCGCCGCGGCCTGCTGCAGATGGTCAACCGCCGTCGCAGCCTGCTCGACTACCTGAAGAAGAAGGACGTCGAGCGTTACAAGGCCCTGATTGAAAAGCTTGGCCTGCGTCGCTAAGCAACGAATCCCCCGCGGCGCAGCGATGCGCCGCGGTTTTGTTTTGTAGCACCGCAATCCCCGATTCAGGCCGGAACGATCCGGCCACCCGCTGGCGGCAAGGGTCGCCGACGGTCCAAATTCGCAGACAGCATCCCCAAGGACACCCTCCGTGGCAAAAATCACCAAAACCTTCCAGTACGGCAAGCACACCGTCACGCTCGAGACCGGCGAAGTCGCCCGTCAGGCCAGCGGTGCCGTCATCGTCAAGATGGACGACACCGTACTGCTGGTCACCGCCGTCGCCGCCAAGAGCGCGCGTGAAGGCCAGGACTTCTTCCCGCTGACCGTCGATTATCAGGAAAAGTTCTACGCCGGCGGCCGTATCCCGGGTGGTTTCTTCAAGCGTGAAGGCCGTGCGACCGAGAAGGAAACCCTGATCTCGCGTCTGATCGACCGTCCGATCCGTCCGCTGTTCCCGGAGGACTACAAGAACGAAGTGCAGATCATCGCCACGGTCATGTCGTTGAACCCGGACGTGGACGGCGACATTGCTGCCCTGATCGGTGCCTCGGCTGCCCTGTCGCTGGCCGGCACCCCGTTCATGGGCCCGATCGGCGCTGCCAAGGTCGGTTACAAGAACGGCGAGTACATCCTGAACCCGACCGTCAGCGAACTGGCTGACTCGCAGCTGGAGCTGGTCGTCGCCGGTACCTCCAACGCCGTGCTGATGGTTGAATCCGAAGCCGCGCTGCTGTCCGAAGAAGTGATGCTGGGCGCCGTGACCTTCGGTCACCGCGAGATGCAGAAGGTCATCAACGCGATCAACGAGCTGACCGTCGAAGCCGGCACCAAGCCGTCGACCTGGGAAGCCCCGGCGAAGAATGACGTGCTGATCTCCGCCCTGAAGGAAGCCATCGGCCCGCGCCTGGGCGAAGCCTTCCAGGTGCGCGACAAGCTGCAGCGCCGCGACGCCATCTCGGCGATCAAGAAGGACGTGTTCGAAACCCTGGCTGGCCGCGTGGCCGCTGAAGGCTGGAACCCGGCCGAGCTGTCGAAGGAATTCGGCGAGCTGGAATACCGCACCATGCGTGACTCGGTGCTGGACACCAAGGTCCGTATCGACGGCCGTGCGCTGGATACCGTCCGCCCGATCGCCGTGAAGACCGGTGTGCTGCCGCGTACCCACGGTTCCTCGCTGTTCACCCGCGGCGAAACCCAGGCCATCGTGACCATCACCCTGGGCACCGCCCGTGACGGCCAGGTCATCGATGCCGTCGCCGGTGAGTACAAGGAAAACTTCCTCTTCCACTACAACTTCCCTCCGTTCTCGGTGGGTGAGTGCGGCCGCATGATGGGCCCGAAGCGCCGCGAAATCGGCCACGGTCGCCTGGCCAAGCGCGGCGTGCTGGCTGTCATGCCGTCGCTGGAAGCCTTCCCGTACACCATCCGCGTCGTCTCGGAAATCACCGAGTCGAACGGTTCCTCGTCGATGGCTTCGGTCTGCGGTTCCTCGCTGGCCCTGATGGACGCCGGCGTGCCGGTGAAGGCGCCGGTTGCCGGTATCGCCATGGGTCTGGTCAAGGAAGGCGAGCGCTTCGTCGTCCTGTCCGACATCCTGGGTGACGAAGATCACCTGGGCGACATGGACTTCAAGGTGGCCGGTACCGCTGAGGGCATCTCCGCCCTGCAGATGGACATCAAGATCGAAGGCATCACCGAAGAGATCATGAAGCAGGCGCTGCAGCAGGCCAAGGCTGGTCGTCTGCACATCCTGGGCGAAATGGCCCACGGCCTGACCGCTCCGCGCGAAGAGCTGTCGGACTACGCGCCGCGCCTGCTGACCATCAAGATCCACCCGGACAAGATCCGCGAAGTGATCGGCAAGGGTGGCTCGACCATCCAGGCCATCACCAAGGAAACCGGCACCCAGATCGACATCCAGGATGACGGCACCATCGTCATCGCTTCGGTCAATGCCATCGCTGCGCAGGCTGCCAAGGCCCGCATCGAGCAGATCACCTCGGATGTCGAGCCGGGCCGCATCTACGAAGGCAAGGTCGCCAAGATCATGGACTTCGGTGCGTTCGTCACGATCCTGCCGGGCAAGGACGGTCTGGTCCACGTGTCGCAGATCTCCAGCGATCGCGTCGAGAAGGTCGGCGACGTGCTGAAGGAAGGCGATGTGGTCAAGGTCAAGGTGCTGGAAGTCGACAAGCAGGGCCGTATCCGCCTGTCGATGAAGGCCGTGGAAGAAGGCGACGCCGTCAGCGCCGAGTAATCGACCTCCGGTCGATTGCGCGGTGGGTGGGGACCGTTGGTCCTCACGCTTTCGCAAATGAAAAAGCGGGCTTCGGCCCGCTTTTTCTTTGCCTGTCATCCAGCGCGCTGCAGCCGCTATGCTTCGGCCATGGACACCCTGCGCCTGCTCGACCTGGACATCGATCGCCCGGCGCGGCGCGTCAGTCGCAACGGCGAGGCATTGCCGGTCAGCGGCGTCAGCTGGACCCTGCTCGATGTGCTTCTCGCGCACGGCACCGACGTCGTGGATTTCGACACGCTTGCCGCGCAGGTCTGGGCGCCGGCGGTGGTCGGTGAAGATGCGGTCAGCCAGCGGGTCAAACTGCTGCGCCAGGCCCTGGGTGACGACAGCCGACGCCCGCGCTACATCCGTTCGGTGCGCGGTCGCGGCTACCAGCTGTGTGTGCCGCCGCTGCCTGCGGCCGTACCGCCCGAGCGATCACGCTGGCGTCGCCGATTCGGTTGGGGCGTAGCCGCCGTGGCGGTACTGTGCGGGGTGGCCGCACTGTTGCCGTGGTCGCGGTCGGCATCGCAAAGCGGCGCACAGGCGTTGCTGCAGCGCGCCGACTACTACGCCGGCATCGGCCAGGCCAGCAACAACGAACGGGCCATCAGCCTGTATCGGCAGGCATTGCAGGCCGACCCGGAGTCTGCTGGCGCGCGGCGTGGTCTGTCTCGCGCCCTGTCGGCGCAGGGGTGCCTGTTCAACGGTACGCCCGCGCAGCTGAGCGAAGCGCTGTCCCTGGCCGAACTGGAGCGCCAGCGTGCGCCGCGCGACGCAGCCACCCATGCGCTGTGGGGCTACGCGCAGGACTGCCAGGGCAACATGCGCAAGGCAATCCAGGGATATGCGCGTGCCATTGAACTGGACCCGGGAGACGAGCGCAGCCGCGCATCGCTGGCCTACCTGCAGCAGGAGCGCGGCCAGCTCGCCACAGCGCTGCAGGCCAACCTGACCTTGAAGGCTCCCGAGCGCATCCGCTTCCGTGATGTGCAGGTCGCGCGCGAGCTGGAACTGCTGGGCTTCACCCAGGCGGCTGCGGTTCGCCACGCGCGCAACTTCCAGCTGTACCCGGACAACGTTTTCTCCAATATTGCCTGGCCGCGCAGCCTGTACCTGGCCGGCGCGCCGCAGCAGGCCAGGCAGGCGCTGGACGAGGCGCTGGCGCGCGGCACGCCGCATCCGCAGCTGCTGCGCCTGCAGGGCGAACTGGCGTTGCTGGCCGGTGACCGCACGGCCGCTGCCGAAGCCTTCGAGCGTGGCCGCCAGCTGCGGCCCCAACAGTCGCTGGGGCAGGCCCTGGCGGCGTTGCATGGACCGCAGCCGGCGGATCAGGGGTGGATCGATCAGCGTCTGCGGAGGCTCGGCGACAGCGACGGCGACGGCTGGCCCGATGCAGCCCTGGAGCGCGCGTTGTTGCTGCAGGCCGCTGGGCGCAGCAATGACGCGGTGGCAGCACTGCACCGGGCCGTTGATGACGGATTCCGCGATGTGGCGTGGCTGCGTGCTACGCCACTGTTCGCCCCACTGCGCGACACCCCGGGCTGGGCGGCACTGCTGGATCGCCTCGATACCGATATCGGCCGGCAGCGCGCCAAGGTGCTGGCCTCAGCCTGGCGCCCCGACGACCTGGCCTCGCTCAGTGCAGCGCCGGCAACAGGAACTCGGTGAGGATCCGTCGCGACTGCGGATGGGCGAAGCTGCGGTTGAACGCCTGGCTGGTGACCACCGCCACCACGCGCTGTTCGGGCACTACGAACACATAGTTGCCGCCATTGCCGGACATCGCCCATATCGTGCGCGGTGAACCGTGCACATCCAGCTTCAGGCCCCACCACTGATAGCCGTAGTCGCTGCCGTCGGGGGCGGTTGCCTGCGCCCGTACCATCGTCTCGACATAGTCCTTCGGAATCAGCTGCCGGCCCTGCCAGCGGCCACCATCGAGCACGAGCTGACCGAAGCGGGCCAGATCACGCGTGCGGTAGCGGGTGCCGCCGCCGCCCATGCCTATCCCTTCTGGCGAACGGTTCCATTGGCTGTGGGTGATCCCCAGCGGACGCTCCAGCACCCGCGCGGCGTAATCGGCCAACGGCTGCCCACTGGCCTGTTCAAGCACCGCGCCAAGTACGAACGGGTTTGCAGTGCAGTAGGCGAATGCGCGCCCATGCGGGCTGTCCTGCGGCCGCTGCATCCACGGCGCGAAGCCCTTCATCGGCAAGCTCAGTGCAAAGTCCAGCCATTTCTCGGTTACGTACATGCTTTCCTCGTGGCCGGCCGAGAATGGGTTCTCGTCATCGCACTCCCACAGGCTGCTCATGGTCAGCAGGTCCTGTACGCGGGTGGCGCGCAGGCGCGGGTCGACCGTGTGCCGGGCAGTGAAGGCAGGGAAGTAGTCATAGACCGGGGCCTGCACGCCGGGCAGCGTGCCCTCGCCGATGGCGGCGCCGACCAGCAGCGCGGTCACGCTCTTGCTGGCCGACCGCACGTCATGCAGGGTCTCGGCATCTGCACCGTTGAAGTAGCCCTCATAGACCACGGTGCCATCGACCTGCAGCAGCACGCTGCGGATCTGCTTGAGCTCGTCGCTGGCGATGGCACGCTCCAGCGCCGCCAGCCGGGTCGGGTCCGGGGGCGTGGCGCGGGCGGCGAGGGGCGCGCCACAGATGGCGCAGAGCAGGGTGAGGACAGACAGGATCGAACGCATCGTCGGACTCCATCGAAAGGGAACCCGATTGAGCCTGCGCTGCGTCTGAAGTGCTGGAAGCCGGCCTGAAGAATTCTGAAGGCCTTGTGCCACAAGGCTCCGGCGTTCGACCGCTGCAGCTATAACGGCCAGTTGACCCACGGATGGCCATGGCGATCAGTCCGCCGAACAGCTCCACCGCCTTCGCCAGATCGCCCTCGTGGAACGCATCGTAGGCGCGCGCTTCCAGTATCTGGTGTTCGTCGAGGGACGCATCGTCCAGCAGGTTGCCTTAGGTCGGGTGTCGGTGTTCATATCCATGTGCGGTTGAAGATCCGCGGCCACGTTCGCCGAAGCAGGGGGCCGGGTGCGTTGCGTCGGCGCGTGTCCTGCTGCAATGCGTGATGGCAGTGGCATGACTGCCTCGTTGTCGCCCTCTGGCTGATCGTTGCTGTCCACTGGACGACATGCCGCGACAACCGTCCCACAGCCCCATCGGTTTGCTAACGTGGCGGCGCCTTCGAACCGGGAGTTCCCATGTTCCGCCAGACCGTGGCCGTTCTTGCCGTGCTGATTGCCGGTGCCTTGCCCATTGCCGCGCTCGCCGCGCCCGCGCAAGCGCCGATCTTCGGCGCCTACTACCCCGGTGGTTCGGCCGAGCGCTACCCGGTGTCGAGCATTCCCGCCGAGCGCCTGACCCATCTGTTCTATGCGTTCTCCACCATTGAGGACGGCCGCTGCACGGTCGGTGCGGAGGCGCCGAAGAACTTCGCCGCGCTGGCTGAACTCAAGAAGGCGCACCCGCACCTGCGCACGCTGATCTCGATCGGTGGTTGGGGCGCAGGTGGGTTCTCCGATGCAGCGCTGACCGAGGCCAGCCGCAAGCGCCTGGTGGACTCGTGCATGGCGCTGTTCTTCGATCGTCATGCCGGCAGTTTCGACGGCGTGGACATCGACTGGGAATTCCCGGTCAGTGGCGGGCCGAAAGAGCTGGCGCATCGCCCGCAGGATCGCGCCAATCTGACCCGGCTCGCGCAGGCGTTCCGCGTGGCACTCGACGCGCACGGCCGCAAGGCGGGGCAGCCGATGCTGCTGACCGCTGCGCTGGCCGCCGGTCGCCTGCAGACCGATGGCCCGTACGATCCAGCAGCGAGCTATGACCTGCCGGCGTTGGCCAAGGTGTTCGATTTCATCAACCTGATGAGCTACGACATGGGCACCGGCTTCTCGGCAGTGTCGACGTTCAACGCGCCCTTGCATGAAGTGCCGGCCGATCCGCTGGCGCCGGAGCTGCGGCGCTGGAACAACGCCGCCGGCGCGGTGCAGTACTACCGCGAGCACGGCGTGCCGGCCGAGAAGCTGGTGCTGGGCGTACCGTTCTACGGGCGCGGCTTCAAGGTCACCGGCGATGCCGCGGATGGGCTGTACCAGTCCTACAGTGCACCGGCCGATGCCGGCGACTGGCGGGTGATCAAGGCACGCTATCTCGACCAGCCGGGTTGGACGAAGCACTGGCAGCCGCAGGCGCAGAGCCCATGGCTGTACAACGCCGGGCAGAAGATCTTCATCAGCTATGAAGACCCGCGCTCGATCGGCCTGCGTGCGCAGTTCGCCCGTGAGCAGGGCCTGGCCGGGGTGTTCATGTGGGAGCTGACCGGCGACGACGAACAGGCCAGCCTGCTCAACGCCATGCTGGGCCCGTGGCAGAAAGCGCGCATCGGCGACTGAGCTGCATCAGGCGATGTCCTGCAGCAATGCTGCAATGCCATCGGCCCGACCCCGCACAGCATGTCCATGCCCGCAGCGTTACGCTGTGGGCATGATCCATCTTGAACGCTTGGACCACCTGGTCCTCACCGTCGCCGACATCGAACGCAGCTGTGCTTTCTACCAGCGCGTGCTCGGCATGCAGGTCGTGCGCTTCGGTGCGGGCCGTACCGCGGTGCAGTTCGGCCAGCAGAAGATCAATCTGCATCCTGCCAGTGCACCGCTGCAGCCGCATGCGCGGCGACCCACGCCGGGCAGTGCCGACCTGTGCCTGGTCACGCGTACGGCGACAGTCGATGTGCTGGCCCACCTGCAGGCGCAGTCCGTTGCGGTGGAGGAGGGGCCGGTCGCACGCACCGGCGCGCTGGGACCGATCGAATCGGTGTATTTCCGCGACCCGGATGGCAACCTGATCGAAGTGAGTCGTTACCCCGGCGAGGCATGATCCTGCTTGGGTAGCGTCGAGCTTGCTCGACGGTGCTTGGCGCGAAATCAACGCCAGTCGAGCAAGCTCGACTCTACATTGGCGCGAAATCAACAGCTGTCGAGCAAGCTCGACGCTACAGGGGGCGTTGCGCGCAACGGTAGGTAGCGCCGGGCCATGCCCGGCGGAGGCTCAGTTGGCCCAGACGCTGTTGGGGTCGCCGATGCGGGCGCGGCGCTGGCTGGCGACGGCCAGGCGGGCGAAGCCGAACGCCATGGCCAGCGCGATGGCATCGACCCAGAACAGCGGCCAGTGACCACGCCCCGCAGCACGCCACAGCCAGTCGCCATTGAGTGCGCCGTGCAGCACCGGCACCAGCGCGGTACTGATCGCTGCCGCCCACAGCAGTTCGCGTGCGGCCTGCGCCGGGCGTCGCAGCGCGGCCCATAGCGCACAGGCCGCCCAGCTGCCGAAGCAGGCCCAGCGGATGCCGTGGTCGACCGCCGTCGGCGCCAGCCGCTCCAGCACCAGTGCGGTGACGAAGGCGACCGAGATCGCCACGCACAGGCCGATGCACACACCGACCGTCGCCCGCGCCATGTTCACCCCGGCACGCGGCTGCTGCGGCTGGCGGCGCCTGCGCCGCGATTCGATCCACAACAGGTTGCCGGAGTAGAACAGGAAGGCACCGCCGAGGCCGAGCAGGAAGTACAGCCAGACCACCACGCCATTGCCGAATTCGCCGAAGTGCAGCGCGTAGGCGGCGCTGAGCGTGGCATGGTTGGCGTCGCGCTGGCCCGGTAGCTGCGAGGCCAGAACGTTGCCGGTGGTCACGTCCAGCGCCACCGCGCCAAGCGGGCCGAGCGTGCCGGTGGATTCACCGGTGATCTCGATGGTGGCATTGGCATCGCCGGCATTGGCCAGCTTCAGGTAGGCCGGCTCGAAGTTGGCCACGCCCTGTGCGCGGGCGACTTCAAGCGCACGTGCATGCAGCACGCGCAGGCTGCCCGGCGGCGCCGGAATGCCACTGGCCTCGCGCACGGGCGCGGTGTCCATCGCCGTCGGCACCGCCTGCAGGGCCTTGCCGTCGTAGATCAACGGGTTGAGCAGGGCCATCTGCACGAACACCAGGCAGAGCAGGGCGCCGGTCACCGCAAACATCAGGTGGAAAGGCAGGCTGAGCACGCCGACCACGTTGTGCGCGTCCTGCCACAGCTGCTTCAGGTTGCGGCCCGGACGCAGCGCGAACAGATCACTGAACAGCTTCGGCAGGTGGATCACCAGGCCGCTCAGCAGCGCCATGCCATACAGCAGGCTGACGATGCCCATCACGTAGATGCCGGCCACCGGCAGGCCGAGGCTGTAATGCAGCTCGTTGACCAGCTCGGCCAGTCCGGTCTGTGGTGGTGTGGTGCTGCCGGCGATCTGGCCGGGCCAGGCATAGCGCCAGCTGCCATCATCGGCCTGCCAGTACGCAAGTGGCTGCGGATGTTCGGCGCCGGGGAAGGTCATGCCGACGTGGCGGCGGGCTTCCGGGTGTGCCGCCAGTACGTCTTCCAGCAGATACTGCGCGTCGTCCAGGCCCGCCGGCAGCGCGGTGGCTGCGCCCGGGGTCTGCCACAGCGGCAGGTCGTGATGGAACAGGGTCAGCGCACCCGCGTAGAAGGCCACGAACAGGCCGAAGCCGGCGACCAGGCCGACCCAGGTGTGCAGGGTGGTAAACGTGCGCAGGGTCTGCGAACTGAACTTCATGGGAGGGGTCTCATTGCACCGCGCCGGTCAGGCGCAGCAGCCCGAGCACGGCAAAACCGGTGGCCGCGCTGCCGGCCAGCACCAGCCAGGCGCGCAGCGCACTGCGGAAACTGAACGCCCACAGGGCGGCCAGCATCCACAGCGGGATGAAGGCGATCAGGGTCGGCACCAGCGCCCGCTGCCACGGGCCGGGCGGCAGCCACGCCAGCAGGCCGGTGGCGGCTGCGGCCAGAAAGAAGCCGGCGATGATGCCGGCAAGGGCACGCGGCCACATCAGGGTGACTCCGTGCCGGGGCGGTGCCAGGCGGCCAGCGCCGGCAGCAGCATCGCCGCCAGCATCCAGGTGCACAGCATGGCCACCAGGCCGGCGGCAAAGCCGAGCTCGGCCATCCACAGCCACAGCGCGGCAGCCGCGGCGACCAGGCCGATCTGGTGGCCGAGGCGGCCGGCGCGGCGCAGGCGTGGCCAGCGGCAGTGCGGCGAGGCGGCGTAGAAGGCCAGCGCCGAGAACATCGCTGCCAGCATGCCCAGGCTGCAGAAGCCGAGCGTGGAAAGGCCGACGGTGATCATCGCGGGCGGCCAGCGTGGCAGCGGGCCGGCGAACGCGGGACACGGGCGGGGCCGGCGGGAGCCGGTCGGAGCGGGTGGCGCATCACGGGGTCCTGGGGAAAGCGGGCAGGCTGGCACGAGGCGCCTGCGCCGACATGGTAATCATTGCCATTTCACGCCGCCAGCGAGACCCATTCAGGGGACCGTACGGTGGGCCTTGGGCTTTCCCGTGCACTGGTTTAAGATCATCGCAGAACCCTGACTGGAACAAGGTGGCCCGCGCCCAGCGCCGGCCGAGCGTGCGACATGAGCACTACCACCGCCCACTGTTGACCTGCCCCCGAAGGCCCTGTGTTCCAGGCGCCCTCGCGGCGCTTTTTTATTGCCCGGGCGCAGCCCCGGGAACGCTTTCCAGCCCGCTCAGCGGGCCCCGCACGAAGCCACTGCGATGATCAACATTACTCTTCCCGACGGCAGCCGCCGCGAATTCGAAAACCCCGTCAGCGTCATGCAGGTCGCCCAGTCGATCGGCGCCGGACTGGCCAAGGCCACCATCGCCGGTGCCGTGGATGGCGTGCTGGTCGATGCCAGCGACGTCATCGACCACGATGCGAGCCTGCGCATCATTACCGCCAAGGACGAGGAGGGTGTGGAGATCATCCGCCACTCCTGCGCCCACCTGGTCGGCCACGCCGTCAAGCAGCTGTACCCGGACGTGAAGATGGTGATCGGCCCGGTGATCGCCGAGGGCTTCTACTACGACATCTACTCCGAGCGCCCGTTCACCCCGGACGACATGGCGGCGATCGAGAAGCGCATGGGCGAGCTGATCGCCCAGGACTACGACGTCATCAAGAAGGTGACGCCGCGCGCCGAAGTGATCGAGATCTTCAAGGCCCGTGGCGAGGACTACAAGCTGCGCCTGATCGAGGACATGTCCGACGACATCCAGGCGATGGGCATGTACTACCACCAGGAATACGTGGACATGTGCCGCGGCCCGCACGTGCCGAACACGCGCTTCCTGAAGGCCTTCAAGCTGACCCGCATCTCCGGCGCCTACTGGCGCGGTGACGCGCAGAACGAGCAGCTGCAGCGCATCTACGGCACCGCCTGGGCCGACAAGAAGCAGCTCGAGGCGTACATCAAGCGCATCGAGGAAGCCGAGATGCGCGACCACCGCCGCATCGGCAAGCAGCAGGACCTGTTCCACCTGCAGGAAGAAGCGCCGGGCCTGGTGTTCTGGCACCCGAAGGGCTGGGCGTTGTGGCAGGTGGTCGAGCAGTACATGCGCAAGGTCTACCGCAACAGCGGCTACGGCGAAGTGCGCTGCCCGCAGATCCTGGACGTGAGCCTGTGGAAGAAGTCCGGCCATTGGGACAACTACCAGGACAACATGTTCTTCACCGAGTCGGAGAAGCGCACCTACGCGGTCAAGCCGATGAACTGCCCGGGCCACATCCAGGTGTTCAACCAGGGCCTGCACAGCTACCGCGACCTGCCGATCCGCTACGGTGAGTTCGGTTCCTGCCACCGCAACGAGCCGTCCGGCGCGCTGCACGGCATCCTGCGCGTGCGTGGTTTCACCCAGGACGATGGCCACGTGTTCTGCACCGAGAGCCAGATCGAATCGGAAGTGACCGCCTTCCACCAGCAGGCGCTGGCGGTCTACCAGCACTTCGGTTTCGATGAGATCCAGATCAAGATCGCGCTGCGTCCGGAATCGCGTCTGGGCGACGATGCCACCTGGGACAAGGCCGAGGGCGCACTGCGTTCGGCACTGTCCGCCTGTGGCGTGGAATGGCAGGAGCTGCCGGGCGAGGGTGCCTTCTACGGCCCGAAGATCGAGTACCACCTGAAGGATGCCATCGGCCGTACCTGGCAGCTGGGCACCATGCAGGTCGACTTCATGATGCCGGGCCGCCTCGGCGCCGAGTACGTGGACGAAAACAGCCAGAAGAAGCATCCGGTCATGCTGCACCGCGCCATCGTCGGCTCGATGGAGCGCTTCCTGGGCATCCTGATCGAGCACCATGCCGGCCAGTTCCCGGCCTGGCTGGCGCCGACCCAGGTGGTGGTGGCCAACATCACCGACGCCCAGGCCGACTACGTCTCGGGCGTGACCAAAACCCTTGCGGAGCAAGGCTTCCGCGTCAGCTCGGATTTGCGTAACGAGAAGATCGGCTATAAAATCCGTGAGCATACGTTGCAGCGCGTGCCCTACCTGCTGGTCATTGGTGACCGCGAGAAGGAGAATGGGGCTGTGGCGGTGCGTACGCGTTCTGGCGAAGACCTGGGCAGCATGAGCCTGCAGGCCTTCATCGAGCGGCTCCAGGCCGAGGGCGCGTAAGCAAAGGTCCGGTCCGGGGGCACAGGCACCCGGACCGGTTCGATACCCTTGGGAGAACGTAATATCAGCACCCCTGACAACAAACAGAACCGCAAGAATCAGGAAATCCGTGTGCCGCGCGTCCGCGTGATCGGCAGTGACGGTGAAATGATCGGCGTGTTGTCGCGCGACGAAGCGCTGTCCATGGCCGAAGATGAAGGCCTGGACCTGGTCGAAATCCAGCCGCAGGCCGATCCGCCGGTCTGCAAGATCATGGACTTCGGCAAGTTCAAGTTCGAAGCGCAGAAGAAGGCCAGCGAGGCCAAGAAGAAGACCAAGCAGGTCGAGATCAAGGAAGTGAAGTTCCGTCCGGTCACGGACGAGGGCGACTACCAGATCAAGCTGCGCAAGATGCGCGGGTTCCTTGAAGAAGGCGACAAGATCAAGGTCAACATCCGTTTCCGTGGCCGTGAAATGAGCCACCAGGAACTGGGTCGCGAAATGGCCAACCGGATCGAGACCGATCTGGGCGAGGACATCGTCATTGAATCCCGTCCGCGCCTGGAAGGGCGTCAGATGGTCATGATGATCGCGCCGAAGAAGAAGACCTGAGGCCTGACGGGCCGCCTTCCGGGGCGCCTGGCTGAATGGTTCAGGGCAAAGGGGCGCCATTGGCGTCCCTTTGCTTTTGCAGGAAGCCGGTGAATTGCCGGCGGAGGGTTGCAGGGGCTGGTGGCAGGGCGGTTTTGCCTGTATCATGCCCGGCTCGACCCACCCAGGACGGGTCGTACGCCGATCATGGCAGGACGGAAAGAGCGGCCCAGGCCGCCGCCAGATCAGTCAGAAACCAGGGTCATATCCCATCAAGGACATTGCAATGCCCAAGATCAAGACCAACCGGGCAGCGGCCAAGCGTTTCCGCAAGACCGCCTCGGGCAAGTACAAGTGCGGCCACGCCAACCGTAGCCACATCCTCACGAAGAAAGCGACCAAGCGTAAGCGTAATCTGCGTCAGACGGGCCATGTCCGTGCAGAAGACGCAGGCCGTCTGGACCGCATGCTCCCTTACCTCTGAGGAACTGAAAAATGGCACGAGTTAAGCGTGGCGTACAGGCGCGTCGCCGCCACAAGAAGATTCTGGATCTCGCCAAGGGCTATTACAACGCCCGTCGCAAGGTCTTCCGCGTCGCCAAGCAGGCGGTCATCAAGGCACAGCAGTACGCCTACATCGGCCGTAAGCAGAAGAAGCGCAACTTCCGTTCGCTGTGGATCACCCGTATCAATGCGGCTGCCCGCATCAACGGTCTGAGCTACAGCCGCTTCATGAACGGTCTGCTGAAGGCCGGCATCACCCTGGATCGCAAGGTCCTGGCTGACATCGCCGTGCACGACGCAGCCGGTTTTGCCGCGCTGGCCGAAAAGGCCAAGGGCGCGCTGGCGGCATAAGTCCTTCCCGATGCCGTAACCGTTCACTCGGAACGGTGTCAGGTCAAGGCAATGCATGGGGAAGGGCGCAAGTCCTTCCCCATTCTTTTTTGGGTCCCGGCGAGGCCATGGCGGCAGCGCGGGGACGGCGGTGGCGACAGGGGGCGGCCCTTCGCGCATCGCGATGGCAGATCGACTGGAGTTCCGGCCCACCATGAGCGACATCCAATCCCTCACCACCCAGGCGCTGGCCGATGTGGCCGCCGCACAGAGCCCCGACGTGCTGGAACAGCTGCGCGTGGCCCTGCTTGGCAAGAGTGGCAGCATCACCTCGCAGCTCAAGCAGCTCGGCGCCCTGCCGGCCGACGAGCGCAAGGCCGCCGGTGAAGCGATCAACCAGGCCCGCGACGCGCTGACCCGCGCGCTGGGCGAGCGCAAGGCGCTGCTGGAAGACGCGGCACTGGATGCGCGCCTGGCCGCCGAAGCCATCGACATCACCCTGCCGGGCCGCAACGGCGACCGTGCTGGCCTGCATCCGATCACCCGCACCCTCGAGCGCATCACCGGCATCTTCGGCCGGCTCGGCTACGAGCTGTCGGAAGGGCCGGAGATCGAGGATGACTGGCACAACTTCGAGGCGCTGAACTTCCCGCCGCACCACCCGGCGCGCGCCATGCACGACACCTTCTACTTCGGCGACGGCCGCCTGCTGCGCACGCATACCTCCGGTGTGCAGGTGCGCTACATGGGCGACCACGCGCCGCCGCTGCGCATGATCGCCGCCGGCAAGGTGTACCGCAGCGACAGCGACCAGACCCATTCGCCGATGTTCCACCAGGTGGAAGGCCTGCTGGTGGACGAGCATTCGACCTTCGCCGACCTGAAGGGCACGCTGGCCGAGTTCGTGCGCGCGTTCTTCGAGCGCGACTTCGAAATGCGCTTCCGCCCAAGCTACTTCCCGTTCGTTGAACCGGGCGCGGAAGTGGACATCGCCTGGCAGCAGCCCGATGGCAGCACCCGCTGGCTGGAAGTGCTCGGCTGCGGCATGGTGCATCCGAACGTGCTGCGCAATGTCGGCATCGATCCGGAGCGCTACACCGGGTTTGCCTTCGGCATGGGCGTGGAGCGTTTCGCGATGCTGCGCTACGGCGTCAATGATCTGCGCGCGTTCTTCGAGAACGACGTGCGGTTCCTGAAGCAGTTCGCATAAGCCGCAACCATGTAGAGCCGAGCCATGCTCGGCTGCTCCTAAATTCGCAGGCCCAGGCGCATGCGCCGGGCCCACCAGGGTGACACCATGAAATTCTCCGAAAACTGGCTGCGCAGCCACGTCCCGACCTCCGCCTCGCGCGATGAACTGAGCGCGGTGCTGACCGCCATCGGTCTGGAAGTGGAAGAGGTGACTGCGCTGGGCGAAGGCCTCGATCACGTGGTCGTGGCACGCATCGTCGACGCAGTACGCCATCCGGAAGCCGACCGCCTGCAGGTGTGCAGGGTCGATGCCGGGCAGGGCGAGCTGCTGCAGATCGTCTGCGGTGCGCCGAACGCTCGCCCGGGCCTGGTCGCGCCGCTGGCGATGGTCGGGGCGCAGATCGGCGAACTGAAGATCAAGCCAGCCAAACTGCGCGGCGTCGAGTCCAACGGCATGCTCTGCTCGGCCAAGGAGCTGGGCCTGGACAATGATGCCTCCGGCCTGCTGGAACTGCCGGACGACGCACCGGTGGGCCAGACCCTGGTCGAGTACCTCGGCCTGCCGGACGCCAGCATCGAGATCAAGCTGACCCCGAACCGCGCCGACTGCTTCAGCCTGCGCGGCATCGCCTACGACGTCGCCGCCGCGACCCGCAGCGAAGTGCTGGACTTCGCGGCAGACGCCATTCCGGCGGTCGGCAGCCGCGAACTGTCGATCCAGCTCGACGCCGGCGCGGAAGCGCCGCGTTACCTGGGCCGCGTCATCGAAGGCTTAAACGCCGCCGCCAGCACCCCGCTGTGGATGGCCGAGCGCCTGCGCCGCAGCGGCGTGCGTCCGGTCTCGCTGCTGGTCGACATCACCCAGTACGTGATGCTGGAGCTGGGCCAGCCGATGCATGCCTACGACCTCGCCACCCTGCAGGGCAGCATCGCCGTGCGCCATTCGCGCGCGGGCGAGAGCCTGAAGCTGCTGGATGGCCGCGATGCCGCGCTGGATGACAGCTTCCTGGTGGTGACCGATGCTGACCGTGCGGTTGGCCTGGCCGGCCTGATGGGCGGCTTCGACACCCGTGTCACCGACGCCACCACCGCCGTGTTCCTGGAAGCCGCGCACTTCGCACCGGCCGCGATCATGGGCCGTGGCCGCAAGCTGGGCCTGCACACCGATGCCGGCCATCGCTTCGAGCGTGGCGTCGACCCGGCATTGCCACGCACCGCAATCGAATACGCCACCCGCCTGGTGCTGGACCTGGCCGGTGGTACCCCGGCGCCGGTCACCGAGGCCGTGCGCGCCGATGACCTGCCGAAGCCGGCGACGATCCTGCTGCGCCGCGCCCGCATCACCCGCGTGCTCGGCATCACCATCGACGATGCTGAAGTCGAGCGCATCCTGCGCGCGCTGGGCATGGACGTGGTCGCCACCGCCGACGGCTGGCAGGTGATCGCGCCGAGCCGCCGCTTCGACATCGCCATCGAAGAGGACCTGGTCGAGGAACTCGCGCGCATCCACGGTTACGAGCAGATCCCGACCACGCTGCCGGGCGGTGCCTCGCGCGTGGCGATGCCGAGCGAGACCCAGCTGGACGCGCTGAGCGTGCGTCGCCAGCTGGTCGCCCGCGACCAGCAGGAAACCGTAAATTTCGCCTTCGTCGACGACGCGCTGCTGACCCAGTGGAAGCTGCGCGACGGCCTGGTCCCGCTGGCCAACCCGCTGTCGGCCGAACTGGCAGTGATGCGCCCGTCGCTGCTGCCGGGCCTGGTCGCCACGTTGGGCCGCAACGCCGCCCGCCAGTTGGGCCGCGTGCGCCTGTTCGAGCTCGGCCGCGTGTTCGCCCAGCAGGCCGGAGACGGCCAACCGGCACCGCTGGAAGCCCCACGTGTGGCCGCTGCGGTCTGCGGCGAGGCGCAGGCGGTGCAGTGGGGCCTGCCGACCCGCAAGGTCGACTTCCATGACCTGAAGGGCGACCTGGAGTCGCTGGCGGCCGCCAGTGGCGCGCAGTTGGCGTTCCGCCCGTCGGCCCGACCCTATGGCCACCCGGTGCGTTCAGCCGACGTATTCCGCGATGGCGTGGCAATCGGCTGGATCGGTCAGATCCACCCGCGCCTGGCCAAGGCAATGGACATCGAAGCCGATGTCTACGCCTTCGAGCTGGACCTGGAGCCGCTGACCGCCCGTCGCCTGCCGCGTGCCGGCGAGCTGTCGCGCTTCCCGGCGGTGCGTCGCGACCTGGCATTCCTGGTTCCTGAACAGGTGGCCTGGGCCGACCTGGCCGCCACCGTCCGCCAGGCCGCCGGTCCGCTGCTGCGCGACCTGAACCTGTTCGACCGCTACGTCGGTCAGGGTGTCGAGCCGGGGTTCAAGAGTCTCGCTATGGGCTTGATTTTGCAGGACAAGTCGCGCACTCTGACGGACCGCGACGTGGATGCGGTGGTGGCCGAGGCGGTCACTGCCATCGAGCGTGAACATCACGCCCGGATCCGCGGCTGAGCGGGCAGCACTCGGGGGTAGCAGGCAATGGCATTGACCAAGGCGGAGATGGCGGAGAAGCTGTTCGACGAAGTCGGTCTGAACAAGCGGGAAGCCAAGGAATTCGTCGACGCGTTTTTCGATGTGCTGCGTGAAGCATTGGAACAGGGACGTCAGGTGAAGCTGTCGGGCTTCGGTAATTTCGATCTGCGGCGCAAGAACCAGCGCCCGGGCCGTAACCCCAAGACCGGCGAGGAAATTCCGATTTCCGCCCGTACGGTGGTCACCTTCCGTCCGGGCCAGAAGCTCAAGGAGAGGGTGGAAGCTTATGCTGGATCCGGGCAGTAACCGCGAACTACCGCCGATCCCGGCCAAGCGCTACTTCACCATCGGTGAAGTCAGCGAGCTGTGCGACGTCAAGCCGCACGTCCTGCGCTACTGGGAAACCGAGTTTCCCAGCCTTGAGCCGGCCAAGCGCCGAGGCAACCGCCGCTACTACCAGCGCCATGACGTGCTGATGGTGCGGCAGATCCGCAGCCTGCTGTACGAACAGGGCTACACCATCGGTGGTGCACGCCTGCGTCTGGACGGCCCCGATGCCCGCGAGGAATCGGCGCTGAGCAACCAGATCATCAAGCAGGTACGCATGGAACTGGAAGAAGTGCTGCAGTTGTTGCGCCGCTGATCCCATTTCCATCGTAATCCGCTATACTTCACGGCCCGCCGCACTGGCGGGCACATCGCAGCATCAGTCGGGGCGTAGCGCAGCCTGGTAGCGCATCTGCCTGGGGGGCAGAGGGTCGTCGGTTCGAATCCGGCCGTCCCGACCACTGTGATGAATCAAGAAGCCCGCGCAGCGATGCGTGGGCTTTTTTGTGCGTGCGGTGTATGCTGCGCGCCACTCGTACTACCGCGGCTGCTGAACCCGGTACTCACGAGAACACATCATGGAATCTGCAAGAAACCGTGCCTGGCGCCGCAGCCAGGCCCGCAACCGCGGTGGCGACCGCGCCACGACCGCGTACAGCTACAAGCCCGAGAAGAACTGGAAGCTGCTGTATACGCGCGATGCCAAGCTCGCGCGTGCACGCCAGCTGGGTTTCACCTATCCGGTCCTCAGTGCCCGCCAACTGCAGGAACAGGAATGATCAACCTGCTGTTCGTCTGCAGCCGCAACCAGCTGCGCAGCCCGACCGCCGAAGCCATGTGGCGACGGCGGCCCGGCTTCGCCGCGCTGTCGGCCGGCACCAGCCCGCATGCACGACGCCCCATCGGTCCGGCGGATATCCGCTGGGCCGATGTCATCCTCTTGATGGAAGCCAAGCACCAGCATCGCCTGCAGGCCGCATACGCGCGCCTGCTGGAACACAAGCGCCTGCATTGCCTGGACATCGCCGACGACTATCGCTGCATGGATCCGCTGTTGATGGACCTGCTGGAGGCCAAGGTGGCCGCATATCTCGGTCAGCTGCCGGCAAAGCGGTAGATCAACTCCGGATCTCCTTCGTCCAGTCCATGCACGATGCCGCTGTCGATGAAACCCGAGGCGGCGAGCAGGCGCTGCATAGCGGTATTGGAGGCATTGGTCGAAGTGAACAGCTTGCCTTGGCCCTGTAGCGCGATGGCATGGCGCAGCAGGGCGGCACCCACGCCCTGGCTGCGTTGTTCGCGCGCCACCATCAGCATCTCGACGAAGGCTTCGCCGAAGAAGTGATGGTGGATGACCAGGTAACCGGCCAGCTGGCCGGCCCGTTCGCCCACATGCACGCCACCGCCGGCCAGCCAGTCGGGGATCTGCCGTGCCCGTCGCGGATCGTGGGCCGCAACGCTGTCGAGCGCGATCAGCGCGGGAACGTCGCCGGGCATCGCCTCGCGGATATAGAGCATGGTCGAGGAGGGGGCGGGCGGCGGCATCGAAGGCTCCAGGGCTGGGTGCGCCCAGTCTATCGGTCACGTCGGCCGTATCTGCGCATCCGCCACAGCCAGCGTGTGGTCGGCAGTCAATACACACGAAACTCGGCACGGCAGCCGTCGCTGACCCACACGCCGCGGCGGTCCCAGCCCCAGTTGCGGTCCTCGATGCAGGTCGTCACCGATTTCTGCTTGACCAGCCGCACCTCGTGACGCACGCGAATCCGGCACTCCTTGTCCTTGTTCTCGTAGGACTCGCAGACCAGGCGTTCACCCTCGTTGTCGCGACCACGCCCGCGGCCACGACCCGGCCAGCGGCCATGTTCGTCGGCGACGAACTCGGCGCGGCAGCCATCGGTCACCCACAGCATGCGCCGGCTCTGGCCCCAGTTCTGGTCTTCCACGCAACGGGTCACCGACAGCTGCCTGGCCAGACGCATCGGACCCTCGATGGGGCATTGCTCGGTCTTGTTGAACTGGGATTCGCAGCGCAGCGCTGGAATGTGATCAGTGTCGTAGTCCTGGGCGGCCACGGCGGTGGCGGCCAGCAGCAGGGCAAGGGCGGCGCCGGTGATCGGCAGCAGCGGGCGAAGGGTCATGGGGAGCCTCGAGCGGGGATTCGGGCGGCAAGAATGACCCAGCATGGGACCGTCGGAACGCATCGTTCCGGAACTGGCTCAGTAGGGATTTAGTAGTGCGCACGGGCCCATGCAGAGGCTTACATCCCGTATCATCGCTGCACATCCGATCGCATCGGTTTACACCTTCTTACATGTCTCCCACGTCTGTCGGCGCAGCCTGTGGCTGCCGTCACTGGTGTGCGGGCGGCCTGTGGGGGAGGATGCGCGGACCACGACGACCACAGGGGGTTGCGTTGATCAGCAGTACCGTCATTCATCGCTCGGCCGACGCAGGTGGCGCCGAGGTGCGGGTCCTGGACACTACGTTCAAGGGCAAGCATGTGTTCATCGCCTGGGGCCTGCGCGGGCCGGAACTGACCCGTAGCGCGGACCCGGCTGCCACCGTGGCTGCGCGCAAGGCATTGCATGCCGTTGCCGGGCACAGTGAAGGGCCGCGCAGCCCGGAAGTGTTCATCGCCAACCAGTCGGCGGTGGCGATCACGGTCTATCGGCTGCTTACCGAAGCGCGCTCCGGTGACGCCATCTTCTTCCTGTGCGATTCACAGGCGGTGGTCGAGTGGCTGATCACCGCGCTGGAAGTGCAGGGCGCGGACTGATTCCGCGCTCCGGCGCGCAGCGATTCAAGCCAGTGCTGCGTCCACCGCAGCCCGCGCATGCAGGGCAGTGGTATCGAACAGCGGCACTGCACTGTCCTCCGGGCGTACCAGCAGCATGATCTCGGTGCAGCCAAGAGTGATCGCTTCGGCGCCGCGCGCCACCAGTCGCGCGATCACGCCGGCATAGATCTGTCGTGACTGCTCGCTGACCACGCCGGCAATCAGCTCCTGGTAGATGATGTCGTGCACGCTGCACCGGTCATCGGCACCGGGCACCAGCACCTCCAGGCCGAAGCGATCCTGCAGCCGGCCGCGGTAGAAGTCCTGCTCCATGGTGAAGGCGGTGCCAAGCAGGCCCACCTTGCGTGCGCCGGCCTGCACGATGGCCTGGGCGGTGGGGTCGGCGATATGCAGCAGCGGCAGTGGGCAGGCTGCCTCGATGCGGTCAGCCAGCTTGTGCATGGTATTGGTGCAGACCAGCAGCAGATCGGCGCCACCGGCCTGCAGGCGCCGTGCGGCGTCAACCATGTGGTCGCCCAGTGCAGCCCAGTCGCCGTCATGCTGCAGCTGCTTGATGCCGGCGAAATCCACCGACCACAGCAGCAGTTGTGCCGAATGTGCGCCACCGAGGCGCTGCCGCACGTCCTCGTTGATGAGCCGGTAGTACTGGGCCGAGCTTTCCCAGCTCATGCCGCCGATCAGGCCGAGGGTTTTCATGCGCAGCTCCAAGCCAGGAACCCTCATTGCAGCACAGATGGTGCCCGGTTGCCGACGCCGGCGATCTGTAACCACCATATCCATGTTGTGGTGTATGTGCCGCGCGCTGCAGGCACACTCTATGCTGGTTGGGTCTTCTGAAGTGGATGTGCGCTATGGCCCTGCATACCTGGTGGTGGTTCCTCGCCACGGTGTTCGTTCTGTGTGGCACGCCGGGGCCGAACATGCTGCATATCCTCGGCCGCAGCGTCGGGCTCGGCTTCCGCGGCAGCGTGCCGGCGATGGCCGGCTGCCTGCTGGCGATGCTGCTGGTGCTGGCGGCCTCCGCAGCGGGCCTGAGTGCGTTGCTGCATTCCTCGCCGATGCTGTTCGAGGTGCTGCGTTATCTGGGCGTGGCCTATCTGGCCTGGCTGGGCCTGAAGGCATGGCGTGACAGTTGCCGGCCAGCACCACCGGTGACGGTCGATGCCGCGCTGCCGGTTGCGGCGTCGCTGGGCGCGTGGAAGGTGTTCCGTGGTGGCCTTCTGGTGGGTCTGAGCAATCCCAAGCTGCTGCTGTTCGCGGCGGCGTTCCTGCCGCAGTTCGTCGATCCGTCCCGTGGCCAGGCGCTGCAGTACAGCGTGCTGGTGACCACCTTCGCCGCCTGCGAACTGTTCTGGTACGTAATGTATGCAGCCGGTGGCCATGGCCTGCGCCGTTGGCTGGCCAAGCCGTTCGCACGACGCTGGTTCGAGCGGCTGGTGGGCAGCGTGTTCCTGGCGTTTGCCGTCGCGCTGCTGCGCTTCCGTCCGCGTTGATTCACGCCGCGCACGCGGCCTGTTCACGACTGCGGCATCGGCTACGGCCTAGCCTGATCATCCAGTACGCAGTCCCTGCGGGGAAAGGTTTGACATGATCAAGTGGGCCATCATCTTCGCCATCATCGGCGTCATTGCCGGCGTGCTCGGCTTTGGCGGCATTGCCGGCGCTGCGGTCGGCATCGCCAAGTTCCTGTTCTGGGCCGGCATCATCATCGCGGTGGTGCTGTTCCTGCTCGGCATGACCGTAGCGAAGAAGGTCAGCTAGCGTGTGTCGCGCAGCAGCGTGCTCAGTGTGCGTTGCTGCGCGAGAACAGGTTGATTACCAGTACGCCGGCGCAGATCAGGCCGATGCCGATCAACGCCGGTGCATCCAGGCGCTGCTTGAACACCATCAGCCCGATCAGCGAGATCAGCACGATGCCGACGCCGGACCAGATGGCGTAGGCGATGCCGGTCGGGATCGACTTCATGGTCACCGACAGCAGGTAGAAGCACAGTCCGTAGCCGACCAGCGCGCCCAGTGTCGGCGCCAGTCGACTCATACCGTCGGAGGCCTTCAGCAGCGACGTGGCGATCACTTCCAGCACGATCGCGGCGGCGAGGTAGGCGTAGGGATTCATCGCGGGCTCCGGCTTACAGAGGATCGCACAGCTTCAGGGCCTGCTCGGCCATCGCCAGTGCATTGATGCGCTCTTCTTCGTCCAGTGGCCGGCCGTAAGCGGTGGCCCAGTAACCATCCGCCGCACAGCGCGCAGCGTACAGGCGAGGGTCGGTGGCCTCGCCGGGAAACTCGGCCAGCATCGCGCGCTTCCAGTCGCGCCAGTGCGCCAGCAGGGCCGGCTCCATCAGGTTGCCCAGGGTCAGGCCGATGTCGTTGTCCTGTTCCTGCTGCAGCAGATGCTCGAAATTGGCCTGCACATAAGCGCGGCTGAAACGGCCATGGCCTTCGGGGTTTTCCTGCAGCAGGGCACGTA
Source organism: Stenotrophomonas veracruzanensis (assembly GCF_032911525.1). NCBI lineage: Bacteria > Pseudomonadati > Pseudomonadota > Gammaproteobacteria > Lysobacterales > Lysobacteraceae > Stenotrophomonas > Stenotrophomonas veracruzanensis. The sequence continues at coordinate 9,734 of NZ_JAWJTI010000004.1, read as the reverse complement.
CCCGCGCTTCGAACTCGCCGATGAGCGCTCCGATGGCTTCATCCACCAGTGCCTGCTTGCTGCTGAAATGATGAAACAACGCACCCTTGCTGACACCGGCGGCCTGCGCGACGTCCTGCACGGTCAGCGCGGCCAGGCCATGACCGCCGATCACTTCAATGGTGGCCTGCAGCAGTGACTGGCGCACGCTGTCGGGCGCCTTGCGGCGCGAACGGGAAGGGGATGCGGACATGGCAGGAAGAAACCGACTGGACGGTACGATTGTAGCGCAGGCCCGCTGCGTTACCGCGCTGCCGGCCTGGACCGGCAGCGGAACCGTCATGCGTCGATGCGGGCGAAACGCGGTTGCGGTCCGTGCTCGCCCGGCACCTGCTCGACGAACATGGCATAGGGGCGTACCCACAGACCACCTTCGCCATACAGCGCGCGGTACAGCACCATCGGTTGCAGGGTCTCACTGCTGCGGACGATCTCGAGTACTTCGTACTCGCCGCCCTTGAAGTGGCGGTAGCGGCCCGGGGCCAGCGTTGGTAGCGGGCTCAGCTCAGCCATGGTGGAAGCGACTCACTTGCGCGCCGGGCTGGCCGGCTTTGCGCAATAGGCGTCGATGGCTTCGGCGGTATTCGCCAGGCCCTGCGCCTGCGCCAGTTCCCACGGGCGCTCACAACGCTGGCTGTGCTCGCACCACTGGTAGCCGGCCGAACCGATGCAGCCATGCGCATCGCGATCACCGCCGACCACCGGCGTGGCTGGCGACGTGGCTGCCGCTTCGGCGTGCGTGGGCGCCTTGTCCGGGCTGGCACAGGCGGCCAGGACCAGCAGGGCTGGAATCAGAAGAAGGGATTTCATCGGCGAAGCTCCGTGCCTAAAGCAACAGTGTCGGCCGCAGGAAAAACGGCAGCAAGTGCTCAGTGCAGGGCGGCGCGGATCAGTTCCTCGATCAGGACGAGGTAGCTGGCGACGAAGTAGAACTTCAGCAGCGTCCAACGCTGCTGGGAGAAGAAGGTGCGCATGTGGAAGGGGCCCCTGTTGGTGACGATAGTGTGAAGCTCTGCTGACTCCGTGACAAGGATCACGGAAAGAACAGGCTAAACGGGCTCAGGGATGTGAGGGCAGGGAAGGGCTGACCAGAGGGCGCGGCATTTTCGTACAAATCTGATGGGCCATCCCTGAGGTGATCGCTAGCCTGAAGGTGTACCGGTACGTGGCCCGTCCGCCTGCCGTCGCATCCTTCCAACCGCAGGAGCCCCTCATGGTCATTACCGTTCAATGCAACGCCCGGCACTGGTCCGTGCTGGATCCGCAGGCGCATGACGCCACCCGTTATGCGCGGGGCGCCGAGGCTTTCGATGTCGCCGCGGCGCGGGCCCTCGAGCACCACCGTCGCACCGGCCAGCGCAGCACGGTGCGGGTCGAGGCGCTCGGCAGCACGGTGGATGCCCTTCACGTCGGAGACTGACGCCGACCGCCGTGGTGCAGTCAGCTACGGTTGCGTTGTTTGAATGGGGAAAAACCGCCGTCACGCGCCCCCCTGTGCGCCGTGCCGCGAATCCCGGATGCTTGCGCCATCGTATTCATCTGGAGATCTCGATGGGCAAGGCACTCACCTGGCGCACCCTGGCCTGCACCCTGCTGCCAATGCTGGCGGCGGCGGGTGGCGCCCAGGCGCAGAGCTATGGCTACGGCTATGACGATGACCGCTACGGCGGCCGCGAAGGCAGCGGCATCGTGCGCTGCGAATCGATCAAGAACCGCAGCAACGAGTGCCGTCTTGAAGGCCGGGCGCGGATGATCCGCCAGTTGTCCGGTTCACCCTGCGTGGAAGGTGAGACGTGGGGCCAGTCGCGCTACGGCGTCTGGGTGACCCAGGGCTGTCGCGCCGAGTTCGTTGGCGAGTATCGTCGTGGCGGTGGCTGGGGCAACGGAGGCGGCTGGGGCAACGGCAACGGAAACGGTTGGGGCGGTGGTGAGGTGATCACTTGTCATTCCAATGGCCACCGCCAGGAGTACTGCGATGCCCGCATCCGTCGTGGCGTGCGCCTGGTCCGCCAGGATTCACGCAGCGCCTGCATCGAGGGCCAGACCTGGGGCTGGGACCGTCGTGGCATCTGGGTCAGCGACGGCTGCCGGGCGCAATTCCAGGTGAATTGAGTACGCCACTCGAAAATCAGAATAATCTGATACAGCTCACATTTTGAACGTCGTATCTTCTGCGATCAGGGCACCTCTGCGTGCCCCTGATCCCTCGTGATGAAGTCTGCCGTAACCGGCACGCCCGTCCCGCTACCGTCGATACGCTGCCTCAAGGAGTGAGCTGCATGTTGATCCGCCTGCAATGCGAGCAACGCCAATGGCGCGTGCTGCACCCGGACCGGCCGGAACCGATCGAGTTCCGCGATGGTGCCCGGGCGTACGATTTCGCTGAAACCCTTGCACGCCTCCACTTTGTCGACACCGGGCAGCGCGCTGCGGTGCGGGTGGAGGCCAGCGGCGCGTTCGTGGAAGCGGTCAGCTACGGCTGAGGGTTGGGGCTTCCGGAGCTCGTTATCCACGCATGGCGTGGATCGACCCCTGTTCCGCAGTGGATCCACGCCATGCTGGATCCACTGGGTAGTGATCGGCCTCAGCCTGCCGCGCTGAGCGGTGGGGTTCCTGCGCCCAGCTGTGGCCAGCGCTTGAGTACCGCCGCGCGGATGCCTGCGGCGTCGATGCCGGCTTCGGCCAGCAGGTCCTCGCGGCTGGCGTGGTGCTGGTAGCTGTCGGGCAGGCCCAGGTGCAGGATCGGGCGCAGCACGCCTTCGGCATTGAGCAGCTCACCGACGCCGGAGCCGGCGCCACCGGCCACCACGTTGTCTTCGATCGTCACCAGCCCCTCGTGCTGGGCGGCGACAGCCAGCACCAGCTCGCGGTCCAGCGGCTTGATGAAACGCATGTTGACCACGCTCAGGCCCAGTTCGCGGCCGACCTGTTCGGCGGCGGCCACGGTGCTGCCGAAGGCGAGCAGGGCGATGCGACTGCCCTGCAGACGCAGCTCGCCCTTGCCGATCGGCAGGGTGGACAGATCGGTGCCGGCAGCCACGCCGGTGCCGGTGCCGCGCGGATAGCGCACGGCGGCCGGGCCCGGGTGCTGCAGGCCGGTGCTGAGCATCTGGCGGCACTCGGCTTCATTGGATGGCGCCATCACCACCATGTTCGGCACGCAGCGCAGGAAACTCAGGTCGAGGTTGCCGGCGTGGGTCGCACCGTCCGGGCCGACCACACCGGCGCGGTCGATGGCGAACAGCACGTCCAGGTCCTGGATGGCCACGTCGTGCACCAACTGGTCGTACGCGCGCTGCAGGAAGGTGGAGTAGATCGCCACCACTGGCTTGCCACCCTGGGTCGCCATGCCGGCGGCGAGGGTGACCGCGTGCTGCTCGGCGATCGCTACGTCGAAATAGCGCTGCGGGTATTCCTTGCTGAAACGCACCAGGCCGGATCCTTCGCGCATCGCCGGGGTGATGCCGTACAGGCGCGGCTCGGCGGCGGCGGCATCGCACAGCCAGTCGCTGAACACATCGGTGTAGGTTGGCTTCTTGGCACCGGCCTTGGCCACCAGGCCCTTGTCCGGATCGAACGGACCGACGGCGTGGTAACCGATCTGGTCGCCCTCGGCCGGCTCATAGCCCTTGCCCTTGGTGGTCATCACGTGCAGCAGCTTCGGGCCCTTGGAGGCGCGCAGCGTCTTCAGCGTGGACAGCAGGGCGGGCATGTCGTGGCCGTCGATCGGGCCGGTGTAGTGGAAGCCCATTTCCTCGAACATGGTGGAGGGCACGAACATGCCCTTCCAGTGTTCTTCCCAGCGCTTCACGAAGCGCGCGGGGTTGTTCTTCTTGTCGCCGAGGATCTTCTTGCCGCCTTCGCGCAGTGCATTGAGCGTGCGGCTGCCGGTGGCACGGCCGAGCATCTTGGTCAGGCCGCCGACCGCCTCGGAGATCGACATGTTGTTGTCGTTGAGGATCACCAGCAGGTTCGGCTCGGGTTCCATGCCGCCGGCGTGCATCAGCGCTTCGAAAGCCATGCCGGCGGTCATTGCACCGTCACCGATCACCGCAACGACCTGGCGGTTGTCGCCTTCGGACTGGCGGGCGATGGCCATGCCGAGTGCGGCCGAGATCGAGGTCGACGAATGGCCGACGCCGAAGGTGTCGTACTCGCTCTCTTCACGCTTCGGGAACGGCGCCACGCCGTCCTTCTGCTTGACGGTGTGGATCTCGTCGCGGCGACCGGTCAGGATCTTGTGCGGGTAGGTCTGGTGACCGACGTCCCAGACCAGCTGGTCCTGCGGGGTCTGGTACAGGTAGTGCAGGGCCACGGTGAGTTCGATCACGCCCAGGCCGGCGGCGAAGTGGCCGCCGCTCTTGCCCACCGATTCGATGAGGTAGGCGCGCAGTTCGTCGGCGACCGCCCTCAATTCGGATTCGTCGAACGTGCGCAGGTCATCCGGTGTCTGGATGCGCGCGAGGCGGGGATAGCGGGCAGAGTCGATCATCATGTTCGCACTTGTTCTGAACGCCCATTTTCGCCCTCAAACGGGGGTGGGGCAAGCAAACGCCGCCGCCCGTGACAGGACGGTGAGGGTTGCATTTTCAGCGATTCAGGTGCTCAGTTTTGAACGCTTCGGCAATTGCGCCTTCAGGAAGGCCATCTGGTCGGCCAGAATGTTGCGGTTGGACATGATCAGGTGTTCGATCCAGCTGGGCCGGTAAGGCACCGCCAGCAACGGCATTCCGGCCTGCTGCGGGGTGCGGTCGCTCTTGCGCGAGTTGCAGTGGAAGCAGGCGGTGACCACGTTTTCCCAGCAGTCCAGGCCGCCCTTGGACAGTGGCATGACGTGGTCGCGGGTGAGCGTAGGGCGGTTGAACTGCTGGCCGCAGTACATGCATAGATGGGCGTCGCGGGCGAACAGGGCCGGGTTGGTCAGGTTCGGCGTGGGGTCGATCGCGCGGGAGCGGGCGTGGCCGCGGGCGGCGATGATCGGGTGCAGGTCCATCCCGCTCTGCAGGCCGCTGAAGCGGTTGGTGCCGCCATGGATGTGCAGGCAGGGATCGCCGAGCGTCCAGGCGACGGCTTCGCGGGCGTAGAGGCACGCCGCGTCCTGCCAGGTGATCCAGTCCAGTACGCGCCCGTGGGCATCAAGCGAGAGCAGCCGGACCGAGCCGGGGCGATGCAGCGTCGTGGCGTTGGGCGATGCTTCGGCGCCCGGAGCAGAAAACGGAGCTCCGGCTTCGATCAGACCCAAGCGTGTAGTGTCTGTCTCCATCGGGAGAACAGCTTATACCTGAATCATTGCGATTTGGGTATCGCCCCGAGGGCGATGCCCAAATCGCAATGATTCAGGTCCACGCATCCCTCCTAATCCCCGCGCCTGTCGGCGCGCCCCCTTTAACAAAAGGGGGCTCTTCTCCAGAGGGATTTCGGGGGTTTCCATCCACGCATGGCGTGGATCTGCCGTGTCGATCAAGGTCGACACCTACCAGCAGCACAAATCTGTCGAAGGCGGGGTGGGTCCGGTTGCGGGGCGTGAGCCGCATGGATGCGGCGACCGAGGCTACAGGGACGTACTTGCGCCGTCCCCCGCAATTGGACCCACCTCGAAATCCCGCAGGAAGCCGGCTGTTGCGGTTGCCGGCCAGCGGCCGGCACTACCGCAGGTGCCGGGCGGTAGCCCGGCTCAGGCGCCGAAGCGCTCGTCGTCCATCGCCATCAGCGGGGCGGCGCCGGCCTGGATGGCGGCGGCATGGCTGAGGGTGCGCGGCAGCACGCGGGCGAAGTAGAAGCGAGCGGTTTCGCGCTTGCCCTGGGCGAAAGCGGCGCCGTGCGCGCTGGCGTCGGCGGCGGCCACGCTGCGAGCCCACCAGTAGGCCAGTACCACGTAGCCCGAATAGAACAGGTAGTCGTAGCTGGCTGCGCCCAGTTCGTCCGGATTGCCGGCCGCGCGCTGCAGCACGTCCATGGTCAGCTTGCCCCATTCGGCGGCCTTGGCGCGCAGCGGGCCGATGAACTCGGCCAGCGCTTCGTTGGCCTCGTGTTCCTTGGCGAAGGCTTCGATCTCGGCCAGCATCAGCTTCAGGCCGGCGCCTTGGCTGGACGCGGTCTTGCGGCCGATCAGGTCCAGCGCCTGGATGCCGGTGGTGCCTTCATACAGCGTAGTGATGCGCGCGTCGCGGGCCAGCTGTTCCATGCCGTGTTCGCGGATATAGCCGTGGCCACCGAAGCACTGCAGGGCGTTGTAGGTGTTCTCGATGCCCCATTCAGTCTGGCAGGCCTTGGAGATCGGGGTCAGGAAGCTCACCAGAGTGTCGGCGCGCTCGCGCTCGGCGGCATCCTCGGCGTGATGGACAACGTCGATCAGGGTGGCGGCGTGCAGGGCCAGCAGGCGGCTGCCTTCGACCAGCGACTTCACCGTCAGCAGCATGCGACGCACGTCCGGGTGGACCAGGATCGGGTCAGCCGGCTTGTCCGGGAACTTGGCGCCGCTGAGGGCGCGCGACTGCAGGCGCTCACGGCTGTACTTCAGCGCGTTCTGGTAGGCACGCTCGGAGAGGCCAATGCCCTGCAGGCCGACACCCAGGCGCGCGGTGTTCATCATGGTGAACATGGCCTGCAGGCCCTTGTGCGGCTGGCCAACCAGGTAACCCTGCGCGCCATCGAAGTTCATCACGCAGGTGACCGACCCCTTGATGCCCATCTTGTGCTCGATCGAGCCGCAGCGCAGTGCGTTGCGCTCGCCGACGTTGCCTTCGCGGTCGACCTTGAACTTGGGGGTGACGAACAGCGAGATGCCCTTGGCGCCCGGAGGAGCGTCGGGCAGCTTGGCCAGCACCAGGTGCACGATGTTGCCGGTCAGGTCGTGCTCGCCGGCGGTGATGAAGATCTTGGTGCCGGTGATCGAGTAGCTGCCATCGGCGTTCGGCTCGGCCTTGGTCTTGAGCAGGCCCAGGTCGGTGCCGCAGTGCGGTTCGGTCAGGCACATCGTGCCGGTCCAGCGGCCTTCGATCAGCGGCTTGAGGAAGGCTTCGTGCTGCCAGGCCTCGCCGTGCTGCTTCAGTGCTTCGATGGCGCCGTGCGAAAGCAGCGGGAAGTTGCCCCACGCCAGGTTGGCAGCATTGATCATTTCGTTGAGCGGCACACCGAGGGTGTGCGGCAGGCCCTGGCCGCCCAGCTCCGGCGAGGCGGTCAGGCCGGTCCAGCCGCCATCGACGAACTGGTCGTAGGCCTGCTTGAAGCCGGGCGGGGTGGTCACTTCACCGGTGGCCTGGTCGAGCACGCAGCCGATCTCGTCGCCGACGCTGTTGAGCGGGGCCAGCACGGTGGCGCTGAAACGGCCGGCTTCTTCCAGCACGGCATCGACCACGTCGGCGGTGGCGTCGGTGAAGCCCAGGCGGGCGAACAGGGGTTCGACCTTGAGCACGTCGTGCAGGGCGAAACGGAGGTCGGAAAGCGGGGCGGTGTAGCTGCTCATCGGTACGTCTCGATTTGATCAGGGCAGGGGAGAGCGGCGCCAGGCGCCGCGACGGAAGGTGGGAATCAGCGCAGCACGCCCGGCAGGCCTGGGGCCTGGTTGAGGGTGCTGCGGCTGCTGATGTCGAAGCTGCGCTGCTTCTTTTCCTGCGGCGTGGCCGCCACCGTTCCCTTCAGGCCATAGGCCAGGGTGCGGTTGCCGGCCAGCGCATCGGCCACTACCAGGCGTGCGGCCGAGCTGGGCACCAGGTCGACCTGGATGACATCGGCCGAGGTGCCGCCGATGGAGATGCCCGGCTTGGCCTGCAGGGTGCCGGCGTCGCTGTCGCCGACGGTCAGCGCCAGCGCGACGTCATCGAAGGTCATGGGCATGGAGCTGTAGTTCTGCAGGCGCAGGGCCACGGTCCAGTTGCCGTCGGCGCGCACGGTCAGCTGCTGCAGGCTGGCCGCCGGTTCCGAAACACGCTTGACGATGCCGTTGTTGCAGGCAACAAGGGCGAGGGTGCACAGGACGATCAAGGCGATACGGAAACGGTGGAGCATGGGCGCAGGTCCTCTGGAGGGGTGCGTTGGATAAGCATACTACGGCGTATGGTCGTTTGGATCGCCTGTGGCGACCCGTCGCAGAGGGTAGCGCGTGAAGATGGCGGTCGGGCGTGCGCGGCGCCGGATGGCGCGCGTGTGGTGCGCGTGTGGCGCGGTTCAGTTGGCGGGCGTATCGCGAATCGGGGCCATCAGGCGCAGCGGGCCGAGGTCGTAGCCCATAGCTTCGGCTTTTTCTTTCAGCTGTTCGAACCGGGCGCGATCCATTTCCGGCAGGCGCGAAAGAATCCACAGGTACTTGCGGTCCGGTTCGCCGACCAACGCCCACTGATAGTCCGGGTCCAGTGCCAGCACCCAGTAGTCGGCCCAGACCAGTGGCACCCAGCTCAGCCAGTCGGGAACGAAGCGCACCTGTAGTTGCCCGGGGTGGCCGGCAACCGGGCGTGCCACGCCTTCAGCAACCACACGTTCTCCGTCGCCGTTGCGGCAGGCGTTGGTGACACTGATGCGGCCATCGCGGCGCAGCCCGTAGTTGGCGGTGATTTCGCCAACGCACTGCTTCTGGAACGACACCGGAAGATGCGCGATCTCGTGCCACTGGCCGGCATAGCGATCGATGTCCAGCGTGTCGACCGCGCGCACCGGCTCGGCGGCGATCACCGGCAGGGCGGCCAGCAGCAGGCAGGCGAGCAGGGCGGGGCGCAGAGACATCGGTGTACTCCGTTCAGGAGTCCTGAGCTTAGGCGAGCGGCCAAGGCCACGTGTAAAGGTTCCATGCGCCGGCAACCATTGCCGCCGACTTTTGCAACTACTGCTCGAACGGGCGTTGACTGCGCTCGTCGCCGTCAAAGGTAAGCGTTCGCGTATGCAGCGTGCCGCTGCTCATATCCCATTTGAAGGTGTCCAGCCCTCCGCCGCCGGTTCCCTTGGAATGCAGGCGTACTGCGCCGCGGGTCAGATTGTCGGTGAGCAGCAGTTGCGCGGAGCCGTCGGCGTCCACACGGAGTCCGGCCCGGTCCCGCCACCGGTCCTCGCCCTGTCCCTTCGGGGCATCCAGGGCAAGAGCGACGCTGTCGTCCTCGAATGTACTCAGGCCGCCTCGCTCGGCGCCGGAAGCATCGAAAATCAGGATGCCCGCGGCGCGGCTTCGTCGCCCGTCTTCTGCGCTGTCCTGGCCAATCTCCACCCGCACCACGCCGTGCTCGTCGAGTACCTGCAGCTGCCGCGTGCTCAAATGATCGACGTGTAATGGGGCATCGCGCTGCGAAAGCAGCCAGGCCGTTACTGCGGCCAGGCCCAGCAACAACATGGACAGCCCGGCAACCAGCCAGTGCCGGCGTCGCAGCGATTGCTGCAGTTGGGGTAGAGAAGGTGCGTCATCCATGTCATCAGTGCTCCATACAGTGGACCAAGGACGGTACTACAGAGCCGGCAGGCACGGTCACGCAAAAAAAAAGACCTGCATTTCTGCAGGTCTCTGAAGATGGTGGCCGAAGACGGAATCGAACCGCCGACACGGGGATTTTCAATCCCCTGCTCTACCAACTGAGCTACTCGGCCAAATTGTGTGGCAACCGTGATCACACCCGGTTCCCGGAAAAAAAAGACCCGCATTTCTGCAGGCCTTCGAAAGTGGTGGCCGAAGACGGAATCGAACCGCCGACACGGGGATTTTCAATCCCCTGCTC
>NZ_JAWJTI010000003.1:0-318056 GCF_032911525.1 Stenotrophomonas veracruzanensis | reverse complement strand
AGCTCGGTCGCCGCATCCATGCGGCTCACGCCCCCGCAACCGGACCCACCCCGCCCTAGACAGTTTCCCGCTGCTGTTGGTGGGTGCTGACCGTTGGTCGGCACGCTGTTCTTGGTGGGTGTCGACCTTGGTCGACACGCTTTGGTCGGCTCGGGATCTGACCCCATTGGAGGCGCCATTTAACCGGCGTCGGTTTTCTGGCCTACGGCTGCAGGGTCCAGTGGCCGGAATTCTGGCGCTGGCGCGGTGCGATGGGGCCGTCGTGCTGGGGGTAGATGAAGCGACCCTGATGGTTGCTCTGGCAGGTCAGCAGCAGGGTGTAGTGGGCGGGACCGGCCGGGTAGGCCTCGGTCATCTGGATTTCCGCGATATGCGGGGCCAGGCGCTGATAGCGGTAGCTACCTCCGATGCGGAGGTCGGTGCCGAGGATGTCCAGCACGTACTGGCTGCCAGCAAAGCTGAGCTGCACCATGCGCCCGGCGTTGGAGTTGTCGGGCGCGTACAACGGGTCGCTGAGGTTGGTGAACTGGCGTTGGTCCAGAGTGGTCGGCAGGGAGCAGTTGGCGGCAGTGGCCAGGACCGGGAAGAGCAGGGCGGCGAGCAGGATCAGGTGATGCATGGTGGGACCTCCTTGGGTTGTCCCTGCCATGCTCCGCACTGCGGCCGCGTTGTCTCTAGGAAAACGTGCAAATGAAACGGGGTCAGCTGACCACGGTGGCCTCATCTTCGTTCCGGAATTGCGCTCCCGGCTAACCGTCGACACTGGCGTTTGAGGTGCGCTCCTTCACTTCCTGGAGCCACGCTTCGAAAAAGTCACTCGGTAGGAGATCCTCGGTATTGGTGAAATGAAGGTCATAGCTGAACTTGAGGCTTAGCTTTCCAGCAACGGCGTCGAAGTGCGCCTTTAGCTGGGTAGGAGGCTCCCGATTGTGACCTTCATGAAGCTCAATCAAGCGGTCAAAGTCGTCCAGAAGAAGGTTCAGCAAGGCGAACCCGCGGTCATCTGATACATCAAATTGCTGTCCATTTCGGGCGGCGGGAGAGTCGTTCAACTCGTGAATCCTGTAGATGCCGCTACCTATTTCATAGAAGACGTCTGCAGAGGAAGTACCAGCTTCCGCTGCGCCGTACAGGTACACACCGTCCACGCGATTCTCTCCGTACTCCAGACAAACGCTGAGCATGGATTCCAGTATTTCCTGCATGGAGCCTTCAAAGGTCTCGCTCATGACATTCCTCGGTGGCAATCGCAACCCTTGAGGCTATTGCGTCCCGGAGTGAAGCGCATTGGGAATAGTTGCAAATCCCACAAACACCAACGCCCGGGCAAGCCCAGGCGTTGGTGCCCCCTTCATGCTGGTGACGCGGTTCAGCCGGCCAGTTCGGCCTGCTCGCGCTCGATGCCGTACTTGCGCAGCTTTTCCACCAGGGTGGTGCGGCGCAGGCCGAGCAGCTGGGCGGCGTGGGCGACAACGCCCTGGGTGCGTTCCAGTGCTTCGTTGATCAGGCCCAGTTCGATGTTGGCCATGTGGTTGCGCAGGTCCAGGCCGTCGTCGGGCAGGGCCGCCGGGGCCGCAGTGCGATTGACGGCAATGCCGTGCTCCAGTGCCGGTTGGCTGCCGCTGCCCGGGGTATGGAACGAGAAACTGCGCAGGTCCAGGCGTTCTTCGCTGGCGGCTGGCTGTGCCGGTGCCGGCGTGGCGACTGCGGCCAGTGCCGCATCGCCACGATAGCGGGCCGGCAGGTCCTGCACGCGCACCGAACCGCCCGGATGCAGCACCGCCAGGCGCTCGACCAGGTTGGTCAGTTCACGTACATTGCCCGGCCAGTCATAGCCGGCCAGTGCCTGCAGGGCTTCCGGGGTGAAGCGCACTTCGCCACGGCCGGTGCGCGCCAGCTGTGCGGCGATGGTTTCCACCAGCGCAGGCAGGTCTTCGCGGCGCTCGCGCAGGGCGGGCACGTCGATCGGGAACACGTTGAGGCGGTAGAACAGATCCTCGCGGAACTTGCCTTCGGCGATGCGGGTTTCCAGGTCGCGATGGGTCGCGGCCACGACGCGGACATTGCAGCGGATGGTCTGGTTGCCACCGACGCGCTCGAAGCTGCGTTCCTGCAGCACGCGCAGCAGCTTCACCTGCATCGGCAGGCTCATGTCGCCGATTTCGTCGAGCAGCAGGGTGCCGCCCTCGGCCATTTCGAAACGTCCCTTGCGCGCGGTCAGCGCGCCAGTGAAGGCGCCCTTCTCATGGCCGAACAGCTCGCTTTCCAGCAGGTCAGCCGGAATGGCGCCGCAGTTGATCGCCACGAACGGGCCATCACGGCGCGGCGAGCGCTGGTGGATCGCACGCGACACGACTTCCTTGCCGGTACCGGATTCGCCCAGCACCAGTACGGTGGTATCGAACGCGGCAACCTGCTCGATCATCGTGCGCAACGCAGTCACCGCCGGGCCGTTGCCGGTCGGGCCTTGATCCTGCGCGGCGCCGGCCTGGTGCTCGGCGTCCAGGCGCTTGAGGCTGGCGCGGCGCAGCAGGGCTTCCATCTGCGCATGGCGCAGCGGCGTTTCCAGCGGCCAGATGTTGGCTTCGTGCAGCCCGTGCTGCTGGGCAAACGCAGTGGCATCACCATCGGCCAGCAGCACCGGTGGCGGCAGGCTGCTGCCGCCCAGCCAGTGGTACAGCGCGGTGCTGGCGGCGGTGTCGTCCAGGCTGCCGACGATCACCGCCATCCAGTCGTTCTGGCGCTGGCGGCCCAGGTCGAAGTCGGCCGCGTCGGAAACCCAGCGCGGGTTGAAGTCCATGAATTCCAGCAGGGCAACGGTGCGCTCTGCGCGCACGGCGTCGTTGTCCAGCACCAGGATGCGCGATTCGCTCACGATCGATCCTCCCTGAGGCCTTCCAGGATCGGCATGACTTCCTGGATGTAGGACAGCTTGCTGACAAAATTGTCGGCGCCGGCGCGCAGCGCGTGTTCGCGGTGCTCGGCGTCGTCGAAGTGGCTGGCGATCACGATGTACGGTGCATCGTCCTGCGACTTGATCAGGCGGGTGGCCTGCAGGCCACCCATTTCCGGCATGGCCAGGTCCATCAGCACCACCTGCGGGCGCAGCGTCTCCGAGCGCTCGATCGCTTCCAGGCCGTTGCCGGCGCTGCCGACGATCTGCAGCCAGTCGATCTTGCGGAAATGGCGCATCGCCGCATTGATGAAGCCCTCGTGGTCATCGACCAACAGGACCGTGAGCTTGTTCATGTCCAACATCCTTTTCAGCCCACCCGGGCCAGCTGCGGTTGCCTGGCGCCAAGCCGGCGCCGTTCACGGGCCGGGGCGATGTCCAGTTGTTCTCGGTATTTTGCGACGGTTCGGCGGGCGATGTTCACCCCCTGTCGCGACAGCAGGCCGGCGATGGCCTCGTCGGCCAGCGGGCGGCCGGCCGGTTCGGCGTCGATCAGGCGGCGGACCATGGCCTTCACGGCCTGGCCGGAGACGCTGGCACCTTCCAGGCGCACGGCGAAGAAGTGCTTCAGTTCGAAGGTGCCACGGGGGGTCTGCAGGAACTTGCCGGTGGTGATGCGCGAGACGGTGGACTCGTGCATGCCGATTTCCTCGGCCACTTCCTTCAGGGTCAGCGGCGCCATGGCCTCCTCGCCTCGCACCAGGAACGCGGCCTGGCGCTCGACGATCACCCGCGCGGTGCGCAGAAGGGTGTCGTAGCGCATCGACAGGCCGCGGCTGAACCAGCGCGCTTCCTGCAGCATTTCGCGCAGTGCCGGTGCGGCCTCGCTGGTCTCGGCCAGGGCCTGTTCGTACTGGCTGTTGATCGAGACGCGGCGGCTGGTGGCCGGGTTCAGAGCGACCTTCCACTGATCGTCGGCGTGCCAGGCGACCACGTCCGGCACCACCACGGCATTGCGTTCGGGCAGCAGGCTGTCACCCGGGCGCGGCTGCAGCGAGAGAATCAGGCGCACGGCTTCGCGCACGTCGTCGATCTCGGCGTCGTGCAGGCGGGCGAGGGCGGGGTAGTCGTGCGCGGCCAGCGCTTCGAGTGCGCCATCGAGAATGCGGGTGGCCAGGTGGCGGGCGGGGACTACGCCGTGGAGGCTGCGCAGCTGCGCCTGCAGGCCTTCGCGCAGGTCCTGCGCGGCCATGCCGGCGGGCTCGCCGTGCAGCAGTTGCTGGCGGATGGCTTCGACGCCGTCGGCGGCGATATCGAACTGGGCGCTGGCCAGCAGCTGCAGCTGGTCCAGCGGTGCCTGCAGGTAGCCGGCCTCGTCGCAGTGATCGAGCCAGAATGCTGCGACGGCCAGCTGGCGGTCGTCCATGTCCAGCGACAGGCGCTGCAGCACCCGCAGCTGCGGGTCGGTCGATTCGCCGGCGGCGATGCGCGCCATGCGGTCGTCGTCGCCGTCCTGCCAGCTGGCGCCGGCCACGTCCCACATCGACGACTCGGGCAGTTCGTCGAAGGCGGCGGTGTCCATCGTGGTGGCACTGGCCTCGGTGGCATCGGCGGCGGGTGCTTCGGCCTCTTCGATCTCCAGCAGCGGGTTGGAGTCCAGCAGGCGCTGGATTTCCTGCTCCAGGTGCAGGCCATCGAGCTGCAGCAGCCGGATCGACTGCAGCAACTGCGGGGTGAGGTGAAGTTGTTGGCCCAGCTGGGTCGAGAGTGCAGCCTTCATCGTGGTTCCCCGGCACCGCTCCCCGGCGCCTTGTGGAACACATCTTGCTTTTGATCCGGCGGGGGCGGAATCAGGGGGTTCCTGAGGGGCTTGGTGAATATCCTGACAGGGTGTAGGGGTATTCCCTACATCGACGCGGATTGTTGACGATGATCGCTGCTAAGTTGCTGATTTCCAGTGCAGGGCCCGGATTGATCGGGCTGCGCCGTGTACGGATTCCTGTCGGGGAGTGTCGGGATGACGGGAATTCGACGCTGGGTGCGGGTTGGCTGCGTCGGCTGTCGATAGAGACGATCACCGGTAGAGTCGACTGTCAGTCGACTGCTCTCCGATCAGACCAAGGAAAAGTCCCGCGCTCCGCGCGCAAGTCGACTGACAGTCGACTCTACCAACAGCCCACTCTACCCAGCCATCGCTTCGTCACGCCGAGGCTGGCGCTTACTCCAGCTCGTGCTGGTGGCGCGCGGCCAGCAGCAGCAGATCGTTGGCGCGGCGGCAGCCGAGCGATTCCATCATGCGTGCGCGGTGGGTCTCCACCGTCTTGACGCTGATGCCGAGGTCGGCGGCGATTTCCTTGTTGCTCTCACCCTTGCCGATGCGGCGCAGGATCTCGCGCTGGCGCGGCGACAGCGCGGCGATGCCGGTGGGCTTCTCGCGGCCCAGCATCGGTGCCAGCATCTTGGCGGAGATCTGCGGGCTCAGGAACACCTGGCCGGCGTGCGCGGCGCGCAGCGCCAGTTCCAGCTCCTGCGGTGCTGCATCCTTGACCACGAACCCGACCGCGCCCCGATCCAGCGCATCGCGCACGTGAGCGGCATCGTCGTGCATGGTCATCATCACCACCCGGGTACCGGGCGCGCGCAGGCGGATGTCGCTGAGTGCTTCCAGGCCGGTGCGGCCCGGCAGCGAGAGGTCCATCAGCACCACATCCGGTGCGTGCTGCAGGGCCAGCTGCAGTGCCTGTTCGGCGTTGCTGGCCTCGGCAACAAGCTGCACGTCGGCAAACCCCTGCAGCAGCCGCGCCAGGCCGGCGCGGACGAGGGTGTGATCGTCGACGATGAGAACTCGCACAGGCACGCAACAGATCCGTGTAGGGGAGTCCACCTTAACTTAGCTGAACGGGCGCGCCAAGGCTTGCCCGCAAAGCGTGATGGTGGCAGGTTTCAGCGGGCGCGGCGCGCCTCGGCCACCTGGCGGCGGTGCAGGCGGAACAAGTGCCGCTCCATTGCCATCTCAAGGCCATCGCCAAGACGCTTGAAACGCAGCCACAGGTAGTGACCGCCGCCACCGTCCGCCGCTTCGGCGATCACTTCCACCGGCAGGTCGATGTGGTCGGGCAGCCAATCGCTGGGCTGCAGGCGCACCACGCCGGCCTGGCCGGGGCTGGCGCCACTGCGTGGGCCCAGCTGCAGGCGGATGCCGCGGCGCGACCAGCGCACGGGGCGCAGGGTCAGTTCCTGGCCCTGCTGGCGTACCAGACGGCCGAGCAGCACCATCGCCAGATCCAGCTTGGCCTCCAGCCGCTGCAACTGCAGGCTGGCTTCATTGCGGTCGTCATGTTCGTCAACGCGGCTGTCTTCAACCAGCGCCAGGCTGCGCAGCAGGCCTTCAGCGCTGCTGGTGCGACCAGCCGCGCTGCCTGCCTGGAACTCGGCCGGCAGGGCCAGCTCGCAGCTGAGCGTCTCGTCGAACAGCTCGCTTTCGGCCGGATGATGCAGCGACGTGGTCGGCAGTTGGGTCATGCCAGCGATTCTGCCTGCAGGTAGGCATGTGCCGCGCGAAGGGAGCGCTGGCCGTCGTTCATCAGTGCGGCTGCTGCATCACGGCGCTGGCGCAGCAGGCCGAGCAGATTCTGCTGGCGTTCGAACAGCGCGGTCAGCGGCGCGTGGTCGGCGGCGGTCAGCGGCTGGCTGAGCAGTGCATGCAGGGTGCTGTCGTGACCGTCGAGCAGGCTGTCGGCCTGCTCGAGGGACTCGTCGCCCAGGGCCTTCTCGAAGGCGTCCAGCTGGGCGTGCAGTTCGTGCAGGCTCATGGTGCCACCGCGGCCGGGCGGCGCTGTTCCTGCGGGATCGCATTCCAGGCGCTGTCGATCTCGCCCAGCAGCTGAAGCGATTCATCCAGCGCGGCACGATCGTTGTGCAGGTTGGCCTCGGTCAGGCGCTGCAGCACGTAGTCGTACAGCGCCGACAGATTCCCGGCGATCTCGCCGCCGGCTTCATGATCCAGCGAGCCGTTGAGGTGGCCGACAATCGCACAGACCTCGCCGATCGCCTTGCCCTTGCCGGCCTGGTCGCCGCGCTCAAGGCTGGCCAGCGCGCGCCGTACGCGCTCCAGCGCGCCGGCCAGCAGCATCGCCACCAGCTTGTGCGGATCGGCATCGGCGACCGCACTGGTCACTCCCACCTGGCGGTACTGCTCGGCATATTGACGGCTGGAACCGTACATTCGTGATTCTCCTTGCGCGGGGTGCCGCCGGCTGATCGTGGGATCGGTACCGGCGGCGCGGCGATGATTGCTGTTGCGTCCGTTATCGGTGCGTTGCGCGCCAAACTTGAGCGTTGCACGCAGTCCTTTAGCGGTTCAGCTGTGCCAGCTGCTGCTGCAGTGCGGAGTTGCTCTGCTGCAGTTTGCCCATCAGGCTGTCGAGCGCCAGGAACTGCTTCTTGTAGCGTTCCTCGACGTTCTTCATGCGCGTGTCGAGGTCCTTGCGGCGCTTGTCGATGTTGTCCAGCGTGGTGTTCAGGCCCTTGGTGCGGGCGACGAAGGCGCCTTCCTTGCCGACGGTGGTGCTGACGTAGCCGTCAACCATGGTGTACAGCGTGCCAGCACCGCCGGTGTCACCAGTGATGGCAGAGCGGATCTTTTCAGGCTGGCTGGCCAGTGCTGCGGCAAACTTGGTGGTGTCGAGCACCAGGCTGCCGTCGGCGTTGGGATAGCCACGGGTCTGCAGGCCCAGCACCTTCGGGTCCAGGCCGTCGGCGGAGAGCTCCTTCAGTACGCTCGACATCATCGAACGCAACTGGCTGGAGGCGCCGCGCATCTGCGCGTCGCCGGTCAGGGTGGCGGCTTCCTTGGTCTTGGCGTCGTACTTGGTTTCAGTGTTGATCGCCGCGATCGCCGCGTTATAGGCGGTCACGAACTCCTGCATGACCTTGGTCGCGGCGGCCGTGTCGGTGCTGATCACCACGGTGCTCTTGCCGGGAATTTTCAGGTTCAGGGTCAGGCCAGGTACCGCATCGGTCACCGTGTTGCTGGCACTGACCACGTTCACGCCATCGATGGTCAGTTCGGCATCCGCTGCAGCGGTGTTCTGCTTCAGACTGCCGACCAGTGCACCCAGCTTCGGGTCGCTGCCGGCATACTCCAGCTTGATCGCATTGGCGGCACCGGTCTTTTCCTGGGCGATCGACAGATACTGGTTGTCGCCCGAGCTGATCAGCGTGGCCTGCACGCCTTCCTTGCGCCCGGCGGCATCGATCTTGTTGCGGATGGTGGTCAGGGTGTCGCCGTCCTCCACCGCCACGTTCATGGTCTTTGCCTTGTCGCCCACGCCAACGGTCAGCGTCAAGGTTCCGGCGCCGAAGGTGTCGGTCTTGGGTACCGAGGTGTCGGCAATCAGCTTGTGTGCCGTGGCGAGGGATTTCACCTCCACTTGATGCGTGCCGTTGGAGGCCGCTGCCTTGGTCGTGCCCACGTCGTACAGCGCCACCGATGCCGTCAGCACATCATCTGCATTGTTCGGACCGGCCTTGCCCGTGGCGGTGACGGTGCGGGTGTCGAAGGCCGTCGTGGCCTTGAGCGCAGTCAGAGCGGTCTTCAGCTTATCGAAGGCCGCCGTGACGGTGCCGATCGACGACAGCTGCATCTTGGCCTTGGACTGCTGCAGGTTCAGCGCATTGTCGGCGGGCTTGCGGTCGGCTGCGACCAGCTGGTTGACGATGTCCGAGATATTGAGTCCCGAGCCAATGCCACCGTATCCAAAGTCTGCCACGTCGTTTCTCCTGGTATCCGGGCCTGGCCGCCGTGCGGTGGCCCGTCGTCAACGAAAATAGCGGCCTGCGCCGCTGGGTCTTGAGGACTTCGTTGATGCATGTGCCGTGCCAATGCTCCGGCGCGGGTTCTGGCACGCGGGTTGCAGGAGGGTTGGGGCAGGGTGCGGGTAGGTTCACCGCGGGCTGCCGGGAGTCTGCAAAAAGCCCTCCCCCAATGCAGGGGAGGGATCAGGCTACTGACAATCGGGGGGAGACGAAGCCGCCCGGTACGTACAGTCAAAGGTACAGCGCTGAAAGAGAGGTCCGCAGGAGCGGGCGATGCCAAGCCGGTTCGGGAGTGATCCCGGGCCGGGCATGGCCCGCGCCTTCGTGCATCGTGGCTTCCCGGTTGCCGCTGCCGTCGGTTCGACCCGACGGCAGCAGCGCCTTCTTGCCGTGTATCAGCGCAGCAGGCTGAGCACGCCCTGCGGCACCTGGTTGGCCTGGGCCAGCATGGCCGTACCGGCCTGCTGCAGGATCTGGGTGCGGGTCAGTTCGGCGGTTTCCTTGGCGAAGTCGGTGTCCTTGATGCGGCTGCGCGACGAGGACAGGTTTTCCGACGAGGTCTGCAGGTTGGCCACCACCGAGGTGAAGCGGTTCTGGATCGCACCGAGGTCGGCGCGGGTGCTGTTGATCGCACCCAGGGCCTTGTCGACCACTTCCAGGGCCTGCTGCGCGCCGAGCACGGTGCTCACGTCCAGCTTCTGCACGTTGGCCGAAGTGTCAGCACCGGCGGTGTAGGCACCGGCGGCGGCCGCAGTGCCCCAGGTCTTGGCAGTGGCGTCGTAGTCGCTGCGCATCAGGGCGATGTCGGCAGTGGCAACGGCCTTGCCTTCCTTCACCGAGCTCAGCTTCAGGGTGCCGTCGGCGTTGGCTTCGGCGTAGATGCCGGCCTCGCCGATCTTGGCGTTGATGGCGGTTGCAACGGCCTTGGATGCGTCAGCCGTGGTGGCGCCGGCCTTCACTTCGACGGTGCCGATATCCACGCCCATCACCGTGCCCGAGAAGCGCGCACCGTCGGTGCTGGCAGTCAGGGCCGCGGTTGCACCGGTCGCGAAGGTCGAGGTGCCCAGCGAGCCCGCCTTGGCGTCGATGGTCTTGTCGATGGCGATCGACTGGCCGGCGTTGGCGCCGACCTGGAACAGCTGGCTGGAGAACGAACCGTCCAGCAGCTTGGTGCCGTTGAAGTCCGACTGCTTGGCGACGCGGTCGATTTCCGAGACCAGCTGGGTCACTTCGGCCTGCAGCGCCTTGCGGTCACTGGCCGAGTTGGTGGCGTTGGAGGCCTGCACCGACAGCTCGCGGACGCGCTGCAGGTTGTTGCCGATTTCGGTCAGCGAACCTTCGGCGACCTGGGCCAGCGAGATGCCGTCGTTGGCGTTGCGGATGGCGACGTCGGTACCGCGGATCTGGGTGCCGAAGCGCTCGGAGATCGCCAGGCCGGCGGCGTCGTCCTTGGCGCTGTTGATGCGCGAACCGGAGGACAGGCGCTGGATGGTGGTGGCCAGCGAGCTGCCGCTGGTGCTCAGGTTACGCTGAGCATTCAGCGACATCGTGTTGGTGTTGATGACTTGTGCCATGGGGAGAGGTCCTTGAGCGGTTGCACGTGAGTTGGGTTAGACGCCCCCGACGTGCCCCGGGGGCGGCTCATGTCAGCGCTGCAACAGGCTGAGCACGCCCTGCGGCACCTGGTTGGCCTGGGCCAGCATGGCCGTACCGGCCTGCTGCAGGATCTGGGTGCGGGTCAGCTCGGCGGTTTCCTTGGCGAAGTCGGTGTCCTTGATGCGGCTGCGCGACGAGGACAGGTTTTCCGACGAGGTCTGCAGGTTGGCCACCACCGAGGTGAAGCGGTTCTGGATCGCGCCGAGGTCGGCGCGGGTGCTGTTGATCGCACCCAGGGCCTTGTCGACGATTTCCATTGCCTGCTGGGCGCCCTTCACGGTGCTCACGTCCAGGTTGCTGGCGTACTTGGCGGCCGGCGCCGCAGCATCGGCAGTGGCCGTGAAGGTCGCCTGCGTGTTGCCTGCCCAGGTGCCGGGGGTCGCGGTGATCGCCTTGAACGAGCCATCAGCGTTGGCGCTGTCCTTGACCGAGGTCAGGGTGACGCCGGCGGTGCCGTTCACTTCGGCGTAGACACCGGTCTCGCCGATCTTTGCGTTGATCGCGGTCACCAGCGCTTCACGCGAGGCCTTGCCGGTGGCAGCGGCGTCGGCGCCCTGCTTGACCGAGACGTCAGCGATGGCCACGCCATTGATGGACAGGCCGGTGGTGCTGAAGTCAGCGTTGGTGCCCGGATCGGCCAGGGCCAGCGCGTTGGTATCGAAGCGGGCACCACCCAGGGCGTTGGCCTTGGCGTCGATGGTCTTGTCGATGGCGATGGCCTGGCCGGCGTTGGCGCCCACCTGGAACAGCTGGCTGGAGAACGAACCGTCCAGCAGCTTGGTGCCGTTGAAGTCCGACTGCTTGGCCACGCGGTCGATTTCCGAGACCAGCTGGGTCACTTCGGCCTGCAGGGCCTTGCGGTCGCTGGCCGAGTTGGTGGCGTTGGAGGCCTGCACCGACAGTTCGCGGACGCGCTGCAGGTTGTTGCCGATCTCGGTCAGCGAGCCTTCGGCGACCTGGGCCAGCGAGATACCGTCGTTGGCGTTGCGGATGGCGACGTCGGTACCGCGGATCTGCGTGCCGAAGCGCTCGGAGATCGCCAGGCCGGCTGCGTCGTCCTTGGCGCTGTTGATGCGCGAACCGGAGGACAGGCGCTGGATGGTGGTGGCCAGCGAGCTGCCGCTGGTGCTCAGGTTACGCTGAGCATTCAACGACATCGTATTGGTGTTGATGACTTGTGCCATGAGGAGAGGTCCTTGAGCGGTTGCACGTGAGTTGGGTTAGACGCCCCCGACGTGCCCCGGGGGCGGCTCATGTCAGCGCTGCAACAGGCTGAGCACGTTCTGCGGTACCTGGTTGGCCTGGGCCAGCATGGCCGTACCGGCCTGCTGCAGGATCTGGGTGCGGGTCAGCTCGGCGGTTTCCTTGGCGAAGTCGGTATCGCGGATGCGGCTGCGCGATGCCGACAGGTTCTCCGAGGAGGTCTGCAGGTTGGCCACCACCGAGGTGAAGCGGTTCTGGATCGCGCCGAGGTCGGCGCGGACGCTGTTGACCGACTCCAGCGCCTTGTCGACGATCGACATCGCCTTCTGCGCGCCCTCGGCGGTGGTGACGTTCAGGTCCTTGACGAAGCTGACCGCTGCACCAGTCAGGGTGCCGCCGTTGGTGCTGGTCTCGGTCAGGCCCAGGCCGGCGAGGGTGGCGGCGGTGACGCCGGTCGGCGGCGTTGCGGCGCTGACGCCCAGAGCAAAGGTCTGGCCATCCTTGACCGATGCCAGGCTGATGACACCGGCGTTGACCGAAGCAACCACGCCGGTTTCGCCCAGCTTGTTGTTGATCGCCGCAGCGGTGGCCGAGGTGATCGATTCGCCGGCCTTCACGGTGAAGTCACTGATGGTGACCGTGGTGGCGGTGCCACCCGGCGGAGTGACCGAGACCTGCAGGCCCGAGTAGGTGGTGTCGGCGGTGGCCTTGTCGGCAGCTGCCAGGCTGGTGCCGGTG
Source organism: Stenotrophomonas veracruzanensis (assembly GCF_032911525.1). NCBI lineage: Bacteria > Pseudomonadati > Pseudomonadota > Gammaproteobacteria > Lysobacterales > Lysobacteraceae > Stenotrophomonas > Stenotrophomonas veracruzanensis. Next base: position 305,749 of record NZ_JAWJTI010000003.1, on the reverse strand, counting down.
TAGCCGTTGGCGAAGGTGGCCGCGCCCAGTGAATCGGCCTTGGCGTTGACCACGCTGTTGATGGCGATGGCCTGGCCGGCGTTGGCGCCGACCTGGAACAGCTGGCTGGTGAAGCTGCCATCCAGCAGCTTGGTGCCGTTGAAGTCGGCCTGCTTGGCCACGCGGTCGATTTCCGAGACCAGCTGGGTCACTTCGGCCTGCAGGGCCTTGCGGTCGCTGGCCGAGTTGGTGGCGTTGGAGGCCTGCACGCCCAGTTCGCGGATGCGCTGCAGGTTGTTGCCGACTTCGTTCAGCGAACCCTCGGCGACCTGGGCCAGCGAGATGCCGTCGTTGGCGTTGCGGATGGCCACGTCCAGACCACGGATCTGGGTGGTGAAGCGCTCGCTGATGGCCAGGCCGGCCGCGTCGTCCTTCGCGCTGTTGATGCGCAGGCCGGACGAGAGGCGCTGGATGGTCGTAGCGAGCGAGCTGCCGCTGGTGCTCAGGTTGCGCTGAGCGTTGAGCGACATCGTATTGGTGTTGATTACCTGTGCCATGGGGTCGTCTCCTCTTATATGGAACCCGTTGGTGAATGAAACGAAGCGCCGCCTGTTTTTTTGTGTGGCTGTGTGCTTCGCTGTTGCCAAATGAATAACGGCGCTTTGTCAACAACCTTTAGCCGTGAATTCCGTTGAAGCCGTAATTCGTTGCCGGAGGCTGTTTTCCCGGGGTTTTCCAGCCCTGGAAGGGCGTGGAAGTGCCCCCGGAAGGGGCGGCTGGGCAAGCCCAGCCAGCGCTGATGAAGGTATCGGCGGGGGCCAGCCTGGCTTGATGGGCAATCACGGAAAATGCGCGCAGGGCGTGCTGGTGGGCCGGCGTGTTCCGCGGCAACGGACCGCAGAAACGAAAAAGGCCGCGATGCAGGGCATCGCGGCCTTCAAATGGTGACGCTGGGGAAGCGTCAGCGGATCTTGTTGAACAACGACATCGACTGCATCTGCGAGAAGATCGTCTGCGCCGCCTGCAGCGCAGTGCTCTGCAGCTGGTACTGGCTCAGTGCATCGGCGTAGTCCAGGTCGCGCATCTGCGACAGCGTGGTCTTCAGGGTCACGCCGTTGGCCTCTCGCATGTCGGCGGCATTGTCCAGCGCCTTCAGTTGCGCACCGCCGGCCGCACGCGAATCGATCATCCGCTCCGACGCACGGGCCACATCGCGCAGGGCGCTCTGCAGTTCGTTCTGCTGCGCGCTCATCTTGGCGGTGGTGCCGGTGTCGGCATCAAGCGCGGCAATCAGCTTGTCCATGGTGTCGAAGATGTCGCGGCTGGTTGCCGGCTTCACACTGAAGCTGTCACCGGCAGCGGGTGCGCCGGTGATCTGCAGGCGTACACCGTTGACTTCGACGTTGTCACCGGCCTTGAACGTGCCGGTGCCGGTCACGTTGCCAGCACCGTCCAGTACCTGGTACTGGTCGGCGGCGGTGAAGCGGATGCTGAAGGACTGGCCGTTCCAGCTGTCGCTGCCATCGCGGGTGATGTTGGTCAGCACGCCGTTGCCGGTATTGCCGGCGGCGGCAACACCATCGACGAAGCCGTCCCCAGTAGGAATGCGCATGAAGATCTCGCTGCCGGGCAGGGCATCGCGCACGTAGGTATCGGGGCCAACCTCGATCTGGCGCTGGGTCTGGTCACCGCGGTAGACCACCTTGCCATTGATCTTGGCGAACGGCGGGTCGCCGTCGTTGGTACCGCCGAATACATAGCGACCGGTGCCGTCCTCGGCGTTGGCCAGCGAAAGCAGGCCGTCACGGATCTGGTTCAGCTCGGTGATCAGCGTCTTCTTGTCGGCGGCGCTCAAAGCCGGGTTGCTGGCCTGGATGGTCAGGTCGTTGACCCGGCCCATCAGATCATTGACCTGGGCCAGGGTGTTTTCCTGCACGCCCAGCCGGTTCTGCACGTTGCCGGCATTGAGCTTCATCCGGTCCAGGGCCGCCAGGCTGCGGTCAAGGCCCACCGCAGCGCCGGCGCCGACCGGATCGTCCTTGGCGCTGACGATCTTGCTGCCGGTGGCGATCTGCTGCTCCAAGTGGCTGAGCTTGGCCTGCTTGGCCATCATCAGCGACACGGACTGATTGAACATCATGCTGGTGGAGATGCGGCTGCTCATCGGCGGACGGCTCCCAGGATGGTCTGGAACATGCTGTCGGCGGTGGAGATCAGCTGCGAGGCCGCCTGGTAGGCCTGCTGCAGGCGCAGCATGTCGGCGGCTTCCTCGTCCAGGTTGACGCCGGACACTTCATCGCGCGCTTCCTGCGCCTTGTCATTGATCACCAGCTGGGCGTCCAGCGAGTACTCGGCCGAACGTGCTGCGGCGCCGACCTGGGTGGTGAGGCCGCCCAGCGCGCCGTTCAGCGTCACGGTGCCAGCGTTGAACGCCTTGGCGCTCTCGACCTTGGCCAGCTTGGCGGCATTGCTGTTGTCCGAGGAGCCGGCCGGGGTCGGGGTGATGTTGAAGGTGTCGCCGACTTTCGGAGCGCCGTCCAGCACGAAGCTCCAACCGTTGGCACTGATGGTCTGGCCGGGGGTGTAGGTCTGCGGCGGGCCGCCATCGATGGTGTAGGTGGTGGCCGAGGTGAACACGATCGCGGCCGGATTGCGCAGGTTGGCGTTGGTCGAATCGCTGACGGTGACCCCGCTGAGCTTGCCGGTGCCGGTGTTGGAGGTTGCGGCCGCGCCCTTCACCGCAGCGGCAGCGGCGATGCGCGAGGGATCGGTGATCGCCACTTCCATGCTGCCGGCCACACCTGCGGTGGGCTGGAGCAGGAACCGATCGTTGGCGGCCGGGGTGCCGCCGACCACCATTTTGACGCCGTTGATCACCAGCGGGTCGGCAGCGGTGCCAGTGCCGGTCAGCGGAACACTGGCGCCGGTGTCGGCGCGGCTGGCCTTCCAGTTGGTGCCGTCGAACTGCAGCACCACGTTCTGTGCATCCAGCTTGCCGAGGTCGCCATAGGTGGCGCTCAGGCTCGCGGTGCCGGTGTTGGCGTTGTTGGCGGTGACGCGCGGGTTGCCGATGTTGAAGAAGTCGCCACCCAGCTGGCCATACATGTCCACGCCCTGGTGATGGGCCTGGTTGAACGTTTCGGCCAGGCCCACGGCGAGCTTGCCCAGTTCGGCCTGGGCCGGGGTCAGCACGGTGTCGCGGAACTCCAGCAGTCCACCGATCTGGCCACCGACCGCCTTTGCGTCAAGCCGGATCGTGTTGCCCTGGGTCTCCAGCGCCAGCTGCAGGCGCTCGGGCTGGTATGGGTCGGCCACGGTGGTGACCTTGGTCGCCGTGGTACCCACCACCAGCGCGTTGCCGCCGGCGGTGTAGACATTCATGATGCCGCCGTCCTGGATCACCGCCGTGCCACCGGTGTAGCCGATCAGCTGGGTGATCAGCTGGTCGCGACGATCAAGCAGGTCAGGCGCGGCCGTGGCGAGATTGGTGCCGATGGCGCCGTTGATCTGCGCGATCTCCTGCGCCAGGCGGTTGACCTCGGTGGCACCGGCCATCAGGCCGTTGTTGACCTCGCTGTTGAGGTTGTTCAGGTGCGTGTTGAGCTGCACGAAGCGGTTGGCCAGCGCCTTGCCGCCATCGAGCATGTTCTGGCGGTCGGCGGTGCCGGACGCATTGGAGGACAGGCCACTGACCGAGTCGAAGAAGTTCGACCACACACCGGCCACGTTGGTGGCGGCGTCGGAGAACAGCGCGTTGACCCGGTCGGCCATGCCGGAGAGCTGCTTCAGGCGCGCCAGCTCACCGCTGCTGTCGAGCAGGCGCGAGATGGCCAGCTGATCGGCGGTGCGGCGGATGTCAGTGATGCGGGTGCCGTTGCCGACCGTGCCGTAGCCGTAGTTCTGCGGATCAGCGGTGGCGAAGTTGACCTTCTGCCGGCTGTAGCCCGGCGTATTGAGGTTGGCCACGTTGTGGCTGGTGGTCGCCAACGCACGCTGGAAGGCGAGCAGGGCACCGGTACCGGTGGAAAGTACGCTGGACATGGGGTTCCTCAACGACGAGTGATACCCAGCGCCGCGGTTGCGGTGCTGGCGAAGGTCTGGCCAAGGCGCGTGCCGGCCTCGGCTACGGCGCTGACCGCGCGCTCGATGGTCGGTCCACCGGCGATCGCGGCGATCTTGGCCGCGTAGCGCGGATCGGTGGCATAGCCGGCGCGCTGCAGGCCGCGGGCAAAGCCCTGCACGTCGGTGCCGGCCTGCAGGGCCTGCTGGTAACGCGGGCTGGTCTTCAGCAGGCGCACGTAGTCGGCGAAGCTCTCGGCCGGCGAACTGTAGGCGCGGAAGCTGGCAGTCTCGTTGCGGCGTACGCCGTCGACATATTCATGGGTGCCGGCCACGGCGCGCTGGCCGTTCCACCCGTTGGCCTTGATGCCGAACAGGTTGTGCGAAGTGCTGCCATCGGCGTGCTTGATGTGGCGCTTGCCCCAGCCGGTTTCCAGCGCCGCCTGTGCAACCAGGGCGCGGGCATCCACGCCCAGTTCCTTGGCTGCACTCTGCGCGTGCTGCCAGATACTGGCGACGAAGCCTTCCGGGGTGTGCTCGCCCAGTTGGGCAACGGCGGTGCGGGTGGCCAGCGCATCGGTTGGGCTGATCGCGGTGCCGCGATTGCTGGCGGTGGCCGACCACTGGTCGCTGCGGGCGGCCCAGTCTTCACCCTGCAGGCTGCCGATGTACGGATCTTCGGTGCCCAGCGAGCGGTGCATGCTGCTGCTCTCACGGCCGGCGATCAGGTCCAGGGCCTGCTCCATCGGCGCGACTGCCGCCTGTGCCCCCTGCTGCGCGCCGGCGGCCATCTGCTGCAGCAGACGCACGGCCTGGCTGCCATCTTCCAGTGGCAGCGACGGTGCCGGCCTGGCCGGCGCATTGAGCTGGTAGGCACGGCTGGCCTTGGCCGGGTCCAGGCGGGTATCCAGCGCCGGACCCTCGGCGGCCTGGCCGGACAGCTGCCGGCTGATCATGCCCGACAGGCCCAGCCCCTTGCCGCGGGTCATCGCCTCGGCAATCTTCTGGTCGTACATCTCGCGGAACATCTTGTTTTCGCCGGGGAACAGCGAGTCGCCGAAGCTGGCGTCACGCATGCTCTTGACCAGCATCTGCGCGAACTGGCCTTCCAGCTGGCGCGCGACCTTGTCGATCTTGGCCGGATCGTTCTGTTGCGCCGGGTGCAGATCGAATGCGGGATTGATACGCATATCAGATCACCTCGAGCTCGGCACTCAATGCGCCGGCCTGCTTCAGGGCTTCCAGGATCGCGATGAGATCGCCCGGTGCAGCGCCTACCGCGTTCACCGCGTGCACGATCTCGTCCAGGGTGGTGCCGCCACTGAACTTGAACATGCGGCTGCCGTCGTTGGTGGCGGTGATGGTCGACTGCGGGCTGGCTACGGTACGCCCGCCGGACAGCGCGTTGGGCTGGCTGACGTTGGTGTTTTCCTGGATGGTCACGGTCAGTGAACCGTGCGAGATCGCGGCCGGTCCCACGCGTACCTGCTGGCCGATGACCACGGTGCCGGTGCGCGAATTGACCACTACCTTGGCCGCGGCGCTGCCCGGGGTCAGTTCCAGGTTTTCGATGCGCGCCAGCAGGCCGATGCGTGCGCCCGGGTCGGTCGGCGCGGTCACGGCCACAGTCACGCCGTCGACCGCACGCGCTGCGCCTTCGCCGAATGCGTTGTTGAGCGCAGCGACCATGCGAGAGACGGTGGTGAAGTCGTTGTTGTGCAGGTTCAGGGTGATGTCGCCGCCGTTGGCCAGCGGGTCGGGCAGGGCACGTTCAACGGTGGCACCGTTGGGAATACGGCCGACGCTGGGCACGTTCACCGAGACGCGGGAACCATCCTTGCCCTGCGCACCGAAGCCACCGACGATCAGGTTGCCCTGGGCGATGGCGTAGATCTGGCCGTCGGCACCGCGCAGCGGTGCCATCAGCAACGAACCGCCACGCAGCGAGACCGCGTTGCCGATCGAGGACACGGTGATGTCGATCGGCTGGCCCGGCTTGGCGAACGGCGGCAGCTCGGCGTGGATCGCTACGGCCGCCACGTTCTTCAGCTGCGGGTTGACGTTCGGCGGCACGTTGACGCCAAGCTCGCCGAGCAGGTTCTTCAGGCTCTGCACAGTGAAGGGTGCCTGGCTGGTGCGGTCGCCGCTGCCATCCAGGCCGACCACCAGGCCATAACCCACCAGCGCATTGCCGCGCACGCCGCCGACCTGGGCCAGGTCCTTGATGCGCTCGGCGCTGGCCGGGGCTGCCACGACCAGCAGCATCAGCGTCACGAACGACGCCACGCGGCGCTGCCAGGAATAAGAGAGGAAGCGTTTCATGGCCATACTCAGAACGGCGTCAGGCCGGAGTTGAAGAAGCGGCTCAGCCAGCCCATCGCGTTGGACTGCGCGACCGGGCCGCGACCGCCGTAGACGATGCGGGCCTCGGCCACGCGGCTGGACGGAATGGTGTTGTCCTGGCTGATGTCGCCGGGGCGCACGATGCCCTGTACCTGCACCAGTTCATCGCCCTGGTTCAGCCGCAGGTTCTTCTGCCCCTGCACCACCAGGTTGCCGTTGGGCAGGCGCTGCACCACGGTGACCGTGACGCTGCCCTGCAGGCGGTTGCTCTGCGCGCTGTTGCCCTTGCCGGTGAAGTCACGCTTGCCTGCTGCCGATGCGCTGAGAATGTCCTTGCCGCCAAGGGTGACCGGCGCGCCGAGAATGGACGGTGTGCCCAGGCTCAGGTTCGATTCCTTGTTGGTGGCGGTATTCGCACTGGTCTGCGCGGTGGTGTTTTCCAGCAGGGTGATGGTCAGCAGGTCGCCAACATCGCGTGCGCGGCGGTCCGAATACAGCTGCAGGGTCGGGCCGGCGGCGTAGATGGCACCGGCGGTCGGCTGGGCCTGCGGCGGCATGATCGGCTGGATCGGCGCCATCGTCGGGTAGGGACGCACGTCGCCCGCGATCACGCAGCCACCGAGCAGGGCGGCCACGGCGCAGGCGAGGGCAGTGCGGGTGAAGTTGGAAATGGGCGACATGGCGGTTTCCCGGTTTGGCCGGTCAGAGCTTGTTGTTGAGGTAGCCGAGCATCGAATCGGTGGTGGAGATCGCCTTGGCGTTCATCTCGTAGGCGCGCTGGGTTTCGATCATCGACACCAGCTCTTCCACCACGTTGACGTTGCTGCCTTCGAGCGCGCCCTGCACCACAGTGCCGAGGCCGTTGAGCCCGGGGTTGCCGTTCTGTGCCGGACCAGAAGCGGTGGTCTCCAGGAACAGGTTCTCGCCGCGGGCCTGCAGGCCGGCCGGATTGACGAAGTCGGTCAGGGTCAGCGCACCCACTTCCACAGACGCCGCACCGTCGGCCATCTTCACGCTGATGGTGCCGTCGGTACCGATGGTCACCGACTGCGCGCCTTCGGGAATCTGGATGCCCGGCTGCACCGGGTAGCCGCTGTTGGTGACCAGCTCGCTGTCCTGGTTGATCTTGAACGAGCCATCACGGGTGTAGGCCGAGCTGCCATCGGGCATCTGAACCTCGAAGAAGCCGCGGCCGTTGACCATCACGTCCAGGGCTCGGCCGGTCTGCTGCTGTCCACCCTGTTCAAAATTCTTGGCGGTGGCAACCACGCGCACGCCGGTGCCGAGCTGCAGGCCGGTGGGCAGCTGCGTCTGCGCCGACGAGGAACCGCCGGGCTGGCGCACCTGCTGGTACAGCAGGTCTTCAAAACTGGCACGGTCCTGCTTGAAGCCGGTGGTGTTGGTGTTGGCGAGGTTGTTGGAAACCACCGACATGCGCATCTGCTGCGCATCCAGTCCGGTTTTCGCGATCCACAATGCCTGGTTCATCTTCGGTGTCCTGTCTGGTGAAGCCGGCCGCGTGGTGCGGCCCTTGAATGCGGGTGTGCAAGCGGTGTGCCAGCGCCGGCATCAGCCGGCGCCGGAATTCCGTCAGCTGCCCAGGCGCAGCATGCTGTTGGCGCTGCGCGCGTTCTCGTCGCCGTGCTTGATCACCTGCACCTGCATTTCGTACTGGCGCTGCAGCTGGATCATCTGCACCAGCGCGCCTGCGGCGTCCACGTTGCTGCCTTCCAGCTGGCCGCTGTGCACGGCCGTGCCCTGAGCAGGTGCGAACGGCTGGCGTGGGTCGGTGTTGCGGAACAGACCATCCAGGCCACGCTCCAGGCGCTCATCTGGGGCCTGCACCACTTTGATGCGACCGATCTGCGCCATGGTCTGCGGGCCTTCACCCTGCGGAATGATCGAGATAGTGCCGTCGGCACCGATCTCCATCGCCTGGTAGGGCGGAATGGCGATCGGGTTGTTGTTGTCATCCAGCACCGTGCGGCCGCTGGAGGTCACCAGCTGGCCGTTCGGCGTGACCGACAGCGCCGCGCCGCGCGTGTACGCCTCGCTGCCGTCACTGGACTGCACCGCCAGCCAGGTGCCGGTCTGCAGGGACAGATCCAGCGGCTTGCCGGTGATGTGCTGCGAGCCGGGCGTGCGGTTGAACCCGGCATCGACATGCAGCGCATCCACCCGCGAGGCAAAGCCCGGGCCACGGATCGGGAAGGCTTCGGTGTTGGCCAGCGCTTCCTTGAAGCCGGGAGTATCGGAGTTGGCGAGGTTGTGGCTGAGCGTACCCTGCGCCTGCAGGGAGGCGCGGGCACCGGTCATCGCCACGTAAAGGGCTTTATCCATGCGGGGAGTTCCGTGACAGGGTCAGCGCGTCATCAACGGATGTTGATGACGGTCTGGGTGATCTGGTCCTGGGTGGTGATCATCTGCGCGTTGGCCTGGAAGTTGCGCTGCGCGGTAATCATGTTGACCAGCTGCTCGGTGAGGTCGACGGTGGACGCTTCCAGCGAGCCGGCCTGGATCTTGCCGAGGTTGGAGGTGTCCGGCATGCCGGTGCGCGGCGTGCCCGAGCTGAAGGTGTCCACCCACAGATTGTTGCCCTTCGACTCCAGTCCCTGCGGATTGTTGAAGGTGGTCAGCGCGACCTGGCCCAGCGGCTTGTCGGCCCCGTTGGAGTAACGGGCGTAGACAACGCCGGTTTCCGACACGGTGATTTCGTTGAGCTTGCCGGCGGCGTAGCCGTCCTGCTGGGTGTTGCGCAGCGCGAACTTCTCGCCGTACTGGGTCGAGCCGTTGATGTCCAGCGTCATGTTCAGCACGCCGGCACCGGTGGTCGGGGTGAAGGTGCCGAGGCTGACCTTGCCGTCCGTCGGTGCAGTCAGCTTGCCGCTGTTATCGAAGGTGACCGGGGTCGGGTTGCCCGCCGGCTGGCCATCCACGTAGTTGCGCACGGTCCACTCGTTCGGGTTGGCACCCTTCACGAAGTACGAGACCTGGATGTGGCTGACGCCCAGCGAGTCGTACACGGTGATGCCGCCGCTGGAGTGGTTGTAGCTGTTCGAATCGGTCGGATCGAAGGTGGTGACCGTCGGCTGCTTGGCGTTGGCCGGCAGGGTGAAGCCGACCTTCACTTCGCTGGTCTGCTTTGGCGGGCTGTCGGTGGTCAGCAGCTGCAGGTCGACCATGCGCCCGGCATCGAAGTTGGTGCCATCGGCATTCGGCGCGAACACCTGCAGGCGCGCGCCCTGTGGGTTGACCACATAGCCGGATGCATCGGTCTGGAAGTTGCCGGCACGCGAGTACACGCGGCTGCCGTTCATGTTCATGGTGAAGAAGCCTTCACCGGAAATGGCCATATCCAGGCTGCGACCGGTCTGTTCGTTGTGGCCCTGCTTGAACTGCTGGGCGACATTGGAGACACGCACACCGGAACCCACCGCATTCTTCGACAGGCCGTAGCCGGTGGCCGAGAACAGATCGGCGAACTCGGCGCGCGATTCCTTGAAGCCGGTGGTGTTGACGTTGGCGACGTTGTTGGCAGTGACGCTCAGGTCGGAGTTGGCGGCATTGATGCCGGACAGCGAGACATTGAAGCCCATGGGATGCTCCTGGTAAGTGCGGGGTGTGCGGCTCAGCTGACGCGGAGCACGTAGTCGATCGGGGCCGTGCCCAGGCCCTTGAGGTTCAGGTACAGGCCGTCGGAACCGACGGTCACGCTTTCCACCGGTGCCTGCACGTAGGTGGAAAGCTTGGTGCTCTTGCCGGCGGTGTCGACATGGTTGGCGACGATGGAATACTTGCCGGGCTCCATGCGCTTGCCGTTCGCATCCTTGCCGTCCCACTGGAAGGCGGTTTCGCCGGCCGCCTTGGCTTCAACGCTGAGGGAGGTGACCTTGGCGCCGTTGGCATCGGTGATGTCGACAGTGATGATGCCGGCCGACGGTGCGGCCACCGTGCCTTCGACGCTGCCTTCCTTTTCCAGTATCAGCTTTTCCGATGGCACCAGCACCTGGTGGCCGACCAGCGCAGCACCACGCAGCACCTGGTCGCTGGCCATCGACTCCTGGAAGCCCTTCACCGTCTTGTTCAGATCGGTGATGCCCTGCACGGTGGACATCTGCGCCATCTGCGCGACCATCTGCGTGTTGTCCATCGGCTTCAGCGGATCCTGGTGCTGCAGCTGCTCGGTCATCAGGCGCAGGAAATCGGCCTGGTCCAGCGTGTTCTTCTTCTTGGTGGCGTTGCTGTTCGGAGCGTTCAGGCCCAGCGCGGAATAGACGTCCTGGCTGGTCTGGTTGTTGACGGAAGTGGTCATGGCGGTATCCGGTGCGGCGGGGCTCAGCGGCCCATGGTCAGGGTGGCCAGGGCCAGTTCCTTGGCGGTGGTCAGCATCTCCACACCGGCCTGGTAATTGCGCGAGGTCGAGATCAGGTTGACCATCTGCGCCACCGGATCGACGTCGGGCTGGTAGATGTAGCCATCGCCGTCGGCCAGCGGATGGCCCGGCTCGTAGCGCTTGATCGGTGCCGCATCGCTCTGGGTGATTTCCTTGACCTTCACCGAGGTGATGTTCGGATCGTTCTTGCTGGTTACAGCCTGGAAGATCGGCTCCAGCGGCTTGTACACGGCGTCGGCGGAACCAGCGACGGTGTCGGCGTTGGAAAGGTTGGAGGCGATGGTGCTCATGCGCACCGACTGCGCCTGCAGTGCGGAGCCGGCGATATCGAAGATCGGCAGGTTGCTCATGGCTTATTGCCCCGTGATCGCGGTCAGCATGGAACGCACCTTGCTCTCGACGAAGCTGAGCGAAGCGCGGTATTCGAGTGCGGCGCGGCCATAGGCGGCACGCTCGGCATCGGGATCGACGGTGTTGCCGTCCAGGCTGGGCTGCACGCCTTCGCGCGCGATCTGGAACGGGTTCAGGCCACTACTGATTTCGTAGTGCTGCTCGTTGGTAGTGGTCATCAGGCCGTTGGCATCCTGCCCCTGGGCGTGGCGCAGGGCGGCATCGAAGTCCAGGTCCTGGGCCTTGTAGCCGGGAGTGTCGGCATTGCCGAGGTTGCTGGCGATCAGCTTCATCCGCTGTTCGCGCAACGGCATGGCCTGGGCGTGGACGCCCAGGTAGTCGGTAATCAGGTTGCGCACGGTGCACTCCCACGGGAACGTTGCCCGGGAAGCTGCAAGGGGTGTGCCAAAGTGCGCGCGATCCTGTAGAGCCGAGCCATGCTCGGCTGCCTTTCGTTCAGGCGCCGCACAAGCCGAGCATGGACTCGGCTGTACAGGAGAGGGCCGTCAGGCCGCCATCGCGACCTTGCGCAGGCGGTCCAGCACGAAGTCGGCCAGCTCGTGCGGCGAGTACTTGGCTACGAAAGCGTTGGCGCCGACGCGCTCGACCATCGCATTGTTGAATACGCCCGACAGCGAGGTATGCAGCAGCACGTACAAGCCGGCCAGGCCCGGGTGCCGCCGGATTTCCGTCGTCAGCGTGTAGCCGTCCATGGCCGGCATCTCGATGTCCGAGATGACCATGGCGTAGCGCTCGGCCGGGTTCTCGCCCGAGGCGTGGATCTGCAGCAGGTGGTCCAACGCCTGCTTGCCATCGGAAAGCAGGGTGGCGCCCACTCCCAGCTGGTCCAGCACGCTGCGGATCTGCTGACGGGCGACGCGTGAATCGTCCACCACCAGCACCTGCAGCTGCGGGCCGTCGGCCGGCATTGCCATGGTCGGGTCCAGCACCGCCTCGCCGCGCACCTGGGCGATATCGGCCAGCACGCTTTCAACGTCGATCACCTGGATCAGCTCGCCCTGGAAGCGGGTGACTGCGGTCAGATAGCTCGATTCGGCGCCCAGTTCCGGCGGCGGGTGGATGTCTTCCACCGCGATGTTGACGATGCGCTCGACGCCGCTGACCAGGAAGCCCTGGATCGAACGGTTGAATTCGGTGACGACCAGATAGCCGGGCGAGGTGTCCGCATCGGGCTCACGCTCGGGGTGGCCGATGGCCAGACCCAGGTCCAGCACCGGCACCGAGCGGCCACGCACGTCGGCCACGCCGGAGAACTGGCTGGGCAGCCCGGGCACCTGGAACAGCTCCGGGCGCCGCAGGACTTCCTGCACCTTGAAGACATTGACGCCAAAAAGCTGACGTCCGCCGAGACGGAACAGCAGCAGCGCCAGGCGATTGTGGCCGGCCAGACGGGTCCGCTGGTCGATCCGGTTGAGCAGGTCATGGGACATGGCTGCTGTATCGGCGGGGTAGGCGCCGAACTTGAGGGCGCTCAGCCGCCCGCGCGCTCCACACCGCCTTTATGGCGCCACGCCATGCGGACCCTGCCTCTGTAGAGTCGAGCTTGCTCGACTGGCCATGAAAGCAGTCGAGCAAGCTCGACTCTACACAAGCCCCTCTGGCACACCTCTTGCACGCACCTGGGCCAGATCCCTTCGACAGGAGGCGCCATGCGCCGGGTCACATCCATATTCGCCATCGCGTTGTCGCTGGCCTCGCCATGGGCGACCGCCTCCGACTGGCAGCCGGTGGCCAGCATCCGTACTGCGGCGCTGTCGACGCTGCCGGCCGGCAGCGAGGGCGAGGCCCAGGTGGCCGATGCGCTGCGCCTGCCGAAGTGTGGGGGCGCACTGCAGGTGCAGCCCACTGCCAACACCACGGTTGAGGTCAGCTGCCCCGATGCCGGTGGCTGGCGCCTGTTCGTGCCCGTAAAGGTGCGGCGCAACCAGACCGTGCTGGTGCTCAACCGTGGAATCGGCACTGGAGAAACCCTCACCGCCGCCGATATCACCACTGCCCAACGTGATGCCGCCCGGATTGCCGGTGCGGTGCTGGCCGACCCCAATGCAGCGATCGGCCGCATCGCCCGCCGTCCGTTGCAGGCCGGAGCCCTGCTGTCGAACAACGATCTGGTGGTGCAGCGTCTCATCAAGCGAGGAGACAATGTGGCCCTGGTCTCGCGTCGCGGCTCGGTCGAGGTCCGTATTGCCGGCCGCGCGATGGGTGATGCCGGTGAGAACGAGCGGGTCTCGGTGGAGAATCTGTCCTCGCGGCGGATCGTGCAGGGCACGGTCGATGCCGCAGGTGACGTAATCGTGGCGCGTTGAATTACCGCAAAATATCCCTAAAGATCACGGCCCTGCGGCCGTTATCCCTTGTGAACGGCAACTCCAGGATACCCCATGAGCCAGAAAATCGACGGCAACCTGCAGGTCCCCCAGGCACTGCGCAGCGTGACGACCCCGGCCAACAAGCCCGGCGTCAGCACCGATGCGCCGACCCGCCCGGTCGAGGCGGCTGACAGCCTGCGCCTGACCGGCGAGGCCACCAATCTGCAGGCCATCGAGCGTGAGCTGACCACCGCCCCGGCGATCGACGCCCAGCGCGTGGCCGCCGTGCGCGAATCGCTGCAGAACGGCACCTACAAGATCAATCCGGACGCGATCGCATCGCGCATGCTCGAGCTGGACCAGCAGCTTCACGGATGACCGCGGCGATGAGCGAGCCGCTGCAGCGCCTTGCCCAGGCCCTGGACGTTGAACGCCAGGCCCTGGTCGAGCACGACGTGCACGCCCTGATCCGGGCCACCGGGGCCAAGCTGGAAGCGCTGCGTGCGCTGGAAGGCGCGCTGCCGGTGGGCGAGGGCGAACAGCTGCAGGAACTGGCCGAGCGCAACCGCGCCAACGGCGTGCTGCTGTCGCGCCGCCGCCGCGAGGTCAACTGGGCGCTGCGCCAGCTCGGCCGCACTGAAGATGCCTCGGCCTACGATGCCAAGGGCCAGGCGCACACTGTCACTGCGCGCCGTCCACTCGCCGTCGCCTGACGCGACGGCGGTCGCACAACCCCATCACACGGGCTGAAGCCCGCTGCGTGACCGCGTATATTGGGCGCCTGTTCGAATGCCCCGAGTCGCCGTGTCCGCTGCCAACGCCCTGGTTACCGCCCCCCTTCCGCCGCAGCCGGTGCTGCAGGCGCTGCTTGAGCGCCTGCGCGAAGGCCTGCTGCTGTTCACCGAAGACGGGCAGGTGGCCCTGGCCAATCCGGCCGCGCAGAACCTGCTGGCCAGTGGTGAGGGCGGTGGTCTGCCTCCGCCGCAGCGTCTTCGCGAGCTGTTGCCGCCCGATGCGTTGGAACAGGCGCGCCAGCACGGCCACTGGAATGGCAGCCTGCCGCTGGGCGAGGGCGTGGTCATCGCGCACCTCTACCACCACGGCCCGGTCGGCCAGGGGCACTTCCTGGCCCTGTTCCGCCACATCGAAGGGCAGGAAGACTACGAACGCGAACTGCAGCAGCGCCATGCCGAGCTGCGCCAGGCGTACCTGCGCCTGAACGGTACCCAGGAAAAGCTGCTGCAGTCGGAGAAGATGGCCTCGATCGGACAGCTTGCTGCCGGCGTCGCGCACGAGATCAACAATCCGATCGGCTACGTGCACTCCAACCTGGGCAGCCTGCAGGAGTACCTGCGCAGCCTGTTCACCGTCATCGAGGCTTACGAACGTGCGCTGCGGGCGCCGGATCCGAAGGCGCTGATCCCGGAAATCGACGACATTCGTGATCGCCTGGACATCGATTTCATCAGCCGCGACCTGCCGCAGCTGATGGCCGAGTCGCGCGAAGGCATCGAGCGTGTCACCCGCATCGTGCGCGACCTGAAGGACTTCTCGTATTCCGGCCGCGACGAGTCATGGAAGCTGGTGGACCTGCATTCCGGCCTGGAATCGACCATCAACATCATCTGGAATGAACTCAAGTACAAAGTGCACCTGGTGCGCGAGTTCGGCCAGTTGCCGTTGGTGGAATGCCTGCCGTCGGAGTTGAACCAGGTCTACATGAACCTGCTGCTCAACGCGGGTCATGCCATTGCCGAGCGCGGCACCATCACGGTGCGCACCGGCGTTGATGGCGATCACGTGTGGGTCGAGTTCGAAGACACCGGCGGCGGCATCTCGCCGGAACTGCGCCAGCGCATCTTCGATCCGTTCTTCACCACCAAGCCGGTGGGTAGTGGCACCGGCCTGGGCCTGTCGATCTCCTACAGCATCATCAACAAGCACCATGGCCGCATCGACCTGGACAGCACCCCGGGCGTAGGCTCGCGCTTCCGCGTGGTGCTGCCGGTGAAGCAGCCGCGCTGACTGCTTCTGGTAGTGCCGGCCGCTGGCCGGCAACCTCGTTGAACCTGACATCCAGAGCAGCCGGCCAGCGGCCGGCGCTACCAGAGGGGACCGTTACCGCAACGGGCGATCCTCACCGCCGTCTCCGCTCTCCACCGGTGCGGGACCGGCGTTGCTGCGGCGCTGTTCCTCGTAGGTGCGGAACGCCTGGTGGATGTGCTTGCGCAGTTCGTCATCGTTCCACGGCTTGGTCAGGAAGCGGTAGATCGCGCCGCGGTTGATCGCATCGGTCACCGTGTTCAGATCGGTGTAGCCGGACAGCACCAGGCGGATCGTATCCGGGTACAGCATCTTCACCCGGCCCAGGAACTCGGTGCCGCTCATGTCGCTCATGCGCTGGTCGGACAGGATCACCTGCACGTCGTTGATGGCCAGCAGGTCGAACGCATCGCGCACGTTGCCGGCCGCCAGGATGCGGTAGCCGTCACGGCGGAACAGGCGCACCAGCGAACGCAGCACGTTCTCTTCGTCGTCCAGCAACAGCAGCGTGCGATCCGGGCGGGTCTCGGCGAAGGCCTCCGGGCGCAGGTAGCGGCGGCGCAGGGTCATGCCGGCGGCATCGGCGGACATCGGTTCGCCGAACAGGTAGCCCTGGAATACATCACAATCGTTGCGACGCAGGAAGCCCAACTGCGCCTGCGACTCCACGCCGTTGGCGATCACCGTCATGCCCAGCTGGTGGCCCATGGCGATGATCGCGCGGGCGATGGCCGCCTCACGGTTGCCGGCCGGTGCGCTCTTGATGAAGCTGCGATCGATCTTCAGCTTGTCCACCGGATAGCGCACCAGCGCACTCAGGCTTGAGTCGCCGGTACCGAAATTGTCCAGGCTCAGGCTGATGCCTTCGTTGCGCAGGTTGGCCAGCGTCTCGTGCACGAAGTTGACGTTGTTGGTCAGCGCGCTTTCGTTGATCTCCAGCGTCAGCATCTGCGCCGGCACGCCGGCCGACTGGATCAGGCCCATGACCTCGGCGAAGAAGTTCGGCCGCAGCAACTGCAGGGTGGAGACATTCACGGCGATGGTGAAGTCGTCGAAGCCTTGGTCGCGCCACAGGCGGGCCTGCTTCAGTGCGCCTTCCAGCACCCAGGTGCCAATCTGCACGATGATGCCCAGCCGCTCGGCGGTGCGCATGAAGCGCTCCGGTACCAGCATGCCCAGCGTCGGCGACTGCCAGCGCAACAGCGCTTCCATGCCGACCACGTGGCCATCACGAGCGCTGACCAGCGGCTGGTAGCGCAGTTTCAATTCGCCATTGGGAATGGCGTCGACGATCTGCCGCGCGATGATGCTCTCGCTGTGCGCGCTTGGCGGAGTATCCACCGCGTGGATGCGCACCGCGTTGCCGCCTTCGCGCGCGGCCTGGTACAGCGCGTCTTCGGCGTGGTCGAGCAGGCGTGACGTGCCGCTGGCATGCTCCGGGCACAGGCTCACGCCCAGTTTGCCGGTCATGAACAACGTATACGGCAGCACCGACAGCGGCAGTTCCATCTGCTGGCGGATCTCTTCGGCGAAGTCTTCCGGCAGCGGCACGTCGGCAGTGCGGGGCACCGCGATCAGGAATTCGTCACTACCATGGCGCCACAGCTTGCCGCGCCCGCGCAGATAGGACTGCAGCCGTTGAGCCACCAGGACCAGCGCCTGGTCTCCCACCTCGGCACTCATGTTCTCGTTGACCGAGGCGAAGTGGTCGATGTCCACATGCATCAGCATCAGTGCGGTGCCGCCCGAGGCCGCTTCGGCGACCATCGCCTGCAGCTCGGGGTTGCCGGCGCCGAGGCGGTCGGGCGCATCATCGATGCTGACCGGGGGCAGGTTGGGATTCCACATAGGCTCAGTATTCCGGTGACTCGACGGCAGCCATGCTGGCCGCCTGGTAAGGGAGATGAACGTCGATCAGGGTGCCTTCGCCGTGCGCGGATTCGATCCGCACGTGGCCGCCGACGCTCTGCGCACGTTCGCGCATCACGATCAGGCCCAGGCCTCGTGGACCGTCCGGGTCGAAGCCCTCGCCATCATCACGGATCTGCAGGTGCAGTCCGCGCTGGCCGACATCGCGCAGCTGCAGCAGGACCTGGCTGGCGCGGGCGTGGCGCAGGGCATTGGTCAGGCTCTCCTGCGCGATACGGAAGCAGGCCTGCTCGATGCTGTTGTCAGGACGGTGTGGCAGGGGCTCGATCTCGGCCAGCAGTTCCACCGGCGAGGAACGGAACAGCACCCGTGCCTGCCAGCTCAGGGCTGCTTCCAGGCCCAGCGCGTCCAGCTGCGGCGGGCGCAGCAGGGTGGAGATGTCGCGCAGTTTGGCCACGGTGGTGTCGGCCAGGCTGACGATCTGTGCCAGATCCTCGGCGCGGCGCTGCGGATCATGCTCGTCCTGCGCAGCATGGGCGGACAGCTTGATCGCCGTGATGGCCTGGCCGATGTCGTCGTGCAGGTCGCGCGATATCGCGCGGCGTTCGTCCTCCTGCAGCGAGAACAGGCGGCCGGCCATCGCCTGCAGTTCACGGTTGCTGGTTTCCAGTGCGCTGCGGGTGCGCTCGGCATCGCTCAGGTCGCGCACGATCAGCAGCTTGCAGTCGCGTCCGCCATAACGCACTTCACCCACTGCCAGGCCGGCATGGAAGCTGCGGCCGTCAGCGCGCTGCATTGCCACCACGCTGCTGTGACCGGGCCCCAAGTGGGGCTGGCCTGCCCGCAGCTGGCTGCGCACGCGGGCCAGATCGGCGCTGTCCACCAGTGCCGACAGGGGCTCGCCGAGCAGGGTGTGGCTGCCATAGCCGAACAGGCTGGCGGCCCAGGCGTTGGCGTACAGCACGTGTTCGTCGGAGAGGATCACCACGCCGTCGGGCAGTACCCGAACCAGTTCGCGGAACTGTTCCTCGCGTTCGCGCAGCAGGCGCCGCGACTGCTCGCGCTCTGTCACGTCCTGCAGCGTGCCCAGCACGCGCTTGCGGCCGGCCTCGTCGATGCCGCTGGCAGCACGCAGATGCACCATCAATGCGCGTCCATCCATCGACAGCAGTGGCAGCAGCACGTCCACCTGGACCGGCTCGCCGGAGCAGAGCTCGGCCAACACCTGTTCGGTCTGGGTCGCGGTGGCAGGGTCGGCCGGCACCAGCAGTTCGTCGAAGCGATGCCAGCGCCGGGCCTCGGGCGGGCGGCGGCCGAGCAGGCGGTAGACCTGGTTCGAGTAGCGGCCGAGCCCGGTGGAGGGGTCCAGCTCCCAGGCGCCGATGCGGGCCAGCTCGTGGGCTTCCTCCACCCGGGCCAGCGCCTGGTCGCGGCGCAGCTGGGCCAGATCCTCGGCGGTGCGGTCGATGGCAATCAACAAGCGGGCGTTGTGGCCGTCATAGCTGATGGCATTGGAGCGCAGTTCCATCTGCCGCAGCGAGCCATCACGCAGCTGCAGCGGGGTACGCAGGATGCACAGTTCTTCCGGCGCCTCGCGGATCGCCTCCAGCTTGGTCTGCAGCGCATGGTCCTGGCCTGGCGGCCACAGCGCGTCGATGGTCTGTTCCAGCAGTTCGTCACGGTCCCAGCCGAAGGCGGTACAGGCCGCCGGGTTCGCGTCGAGGATCGCGAGCGTGTCCAGGTCGTAGACCAGGATCGGGCCGGGATTGCCCTCGAACATCTGCCGCAGGCGCAGTTCTGAGGTTTGCTGACGAGCATGGGTATGCAGCACATGCTCGGCCAGGGGACGCAGCAGCAGGTAGAGCAGGCCGGCGCTGGCCACAGCGAAGAACGAACCCTTCAGGCTCTGCCACAACGCGGCCTGCTGCGGGTCGGGCACCAGCGCCCGTATGGCGCCGTCGGTTGCGATCATCCAGGCCAGTGCCATCGCCAGGTAGCTCAGCACCACCCGGCGCCGGTCGCGGCTCAGCGCCTGCGCCATCCGCGGGTCGGGAACTGGGGCGTTGCCGGTCGGTTCTGCGGGCATGGACAGGGCGGAAGAAAGGGGCGCCGGCCATCTTACCGCGCGGGTGTGCCCTGACCACTCAATTATCCGCCGCAGGCGCCGTTAACCACTGCGTGCCCCGCTGACGGGCGTGTCATCCGGAGCAAGATCGCGTGGACCAAGGGATCATCGCCAGCCTGCTGCAGCACCCGCTTGCGTCTGCGCTGGTCATCGTCGACCGCACGGGCCGCCCGCTGGCGGCCAATCCGGCTGCGCGCGAGCATGGCCTGCCGGCTACCGTGGCCGCGTACGCGCCGATGCTGGAAGATCTACGCCTGATGGCCGCCGACGGCGGCATCGTGGCCTGCACGCTGCCGGGCGGCCCGCACGGGCACTACGATGGTCACCTGCGTGCCGTGCACGATGGCGCGGGCAATCTGCTGGCCTTTACGCTGAGCATTCCCGAACCGGTGCCGCTCGGCGGCGGCGGGCGCTGGGAGCTGGCGCTGGACAGTGCCGGCCACAGCCTCTGGGACTGGGACATTCCCAGCGACCGTGTGCTGCGTACCCCGGCACTGGGTGATGAAACCGCCACCGGGATTCTGGCCCGCGTGCACAGCGAGGACATCGCCCAGGCGCGGCTTGCACTGGACGAGCATCTGCGTGGCCTGAGCGAGCAGTACAGCGCACAGTTCCGTTTCCGCCAGGCCGATGGCCAATGGCGTTGGGTACTGGACCGCGGTCGCGTCGTCGCCCGCACCGCCGATGGCCAGCCGCTGCGCATGGTCGGCACGCATACCGATATCGAACAGCAGAAGCAGCTGGAAGGGCTGCTTCAGGAACAGCAGCTGCACCTGAGCGAGGCCCAGCGCATCGCCAGCATGGGCAGCTGGTCGTTCGACCCCAACAGCGGTCAATTCTGGTGGTCGCCGGAGCTGCGCTCGATGCTGGCGCTGGAGCAGGGCAGTGCACCCGGCCAGCGACGCTGGTTGAAGCAGCTGCACCCGCGATCGCGGGGAGCGTTGCGCGCAGCATGGCGGCGCCTGTGGCGCGATGGCCGGGCCGCCAACATCGAACTGGAACTGACCCGGGGCAATGAACCGTCGCAGCATCTGCGCCTGTGGATGCAGCCGCTGCTGGACATGGATGGCCAGCCCAAGCGCCTGCTCGGCCAGGTGCAGAACATCACCGAGCAGCACCAGACCGATGCACTGATCCGCTGGCGCACCGAACTGCTGAACCGGGTTTCCGCGCTGGGCCGCATCGGCGGCTGCGAAATCGAAGTGCTGACCCGCAGCATGCAGTGGACCGAGGAGTGCTACCGCATCCACGGCCTGCGCAAGGAACCGATCACCCTCGACCAGGCGCTGGCGTTGTACACCGAGGACTCACGCAACGCCTTCGAAGCGGCGCTCGCCCGTATCGCCAATGGCGGCCTGCCGGAGCAGCTGGACCTGTGCTTCTACCGCCAGTCCGGCCTGCGCGTCTGGGTGCAGGTGCTGATCGAGCTGGACCGCCGTGACGGCCTGCCGCCGCGCTTCGTTGTCCTGTTCCGTGACATTACCCGCGAGCGCGAGGCCAATGAGCGCATCGAGCTGCTGGCGCACTACGATCTGCTCACCGGCCTGCCCAATCGCGTGCTGCTCGGCGAGCAGACCGCCGAGGCCATCGAGGAAGCGCGCGACCGTGGCACATCGCTGGCGATGCTGTTCATCGACCTGGATGGCTTCAAGACCATCAACGACAGCTTCGGTCATGCCACCGGTGATGCGCTGCTGAAGGCCGCGGCCACGCGCCTGCACCAGAACCTGCGCAACAACGACCTGTTTGGTCGCTTCAGTGGCGACGAATTCATCGTGGTGTTGCGCGACCTGGCCGAGCCGGAAGACGCCGGCCACGTCGCGCGCAAGTTGATTGCTTCGCTGGCCGAGCCGCTGCGCCGTGGCGAAACCACGTTGAAGGTCGGCGCCAGCGTCGGCATCGCCATGCTCGGTGAGGCTCAGACTGATTTTGATTCGCTGCTGCGCGCGGCCGATGCCGCGATGTATGCGGCCAAGGAAGCGGGGCGCAACACCTACCAGTACTACAGCCAGGACGCGTTGGCCCGCATCCAGCGCCGGCTCGAGCTCGAACATGCGCTGCACGGCGCCATCGAGCGCGACGAGTTCAGCCTGGCCTACCAGCCGCTGCTGGACGCCCATCACGGCGAGCCGCCGGCGATCGAGGCACTGCTGCGCTGGCACCGCCCCGGCATTGGCTACTGCAGCCCGGCCGAGTTCATTCCGATTGCCGAAAAGTGCGGTGAGATCGTTCGGATCGGTGACTGGGTGTTGAACGAAGCCTGCCGTCAGGCGATGGCCTGGGACCGGGCTGGGCTGCGTTTCGACCGCATCGCGGTCAATGTATCCGCGGTGCAGTTGCGTGACCGCGGCTTTGCCGAACGTGTGATCGAGATCTGCCATGCCCACGGCTGGCCGCCGCAACGGCTGGAGTTGGAGCTGACTGAGTCCGCGCTGATCCGTGACACCGACATCCTGCGCCATTGCTTCGATGTGCTGGAACGGCACGGCGTGCCGCTGGCGGTGGATGACTTCGGTACCGGCTTCTCCAACCTCAATTATCTCAACCGCTTCCCGGTCGGTCGCCTGAAGATCGACCGCAGTTTCGTGCAGGGCATGCTGCACGATTCGGGCACGGCCGAAGTAACCCAGGCCATCGTGCACCTGGGCCACGCGCTGGGCATGAAGGTGGTGGCCGAGGGCGTGGAAACGCACCAGGAAGAAGACATGCTGCGCCGCCAGGGCTGCGACGAGATCCAGGGCTACCTGTACTCGCGTCCGCTCAGCCCGCGTGACCTGGCGCAGTGGCTGCGCCAGCAGCACCCGGCCCCGATGCGCACCGACGCCAGCGGCGAAGCAGTGCTGGTGCGCTGATCAGCTGCACTGGTTGGAACTGACCTTGGCTGCTGTGTCTATCCTCGCATGGCGTAGGTCTACCGCAATCCGCTTTGGTGGGTGCCGTCCGTTGGTGGGCACTGATGCCTGGACGCGCGATCATCCACGCATGGCGTGGATCTACCTTGGAAACTCCGACTTCAACTGCATGCGCAGCGTCTCGACAATGGCCGCATAGCGCCGCTTCTGGACCAGATAGCTGGCCAGGAACAGCGGCAGTACCAGCAGCATTGGCGCCACCATCGGGCGCATCGCCACCAGCGGCAACAGCACCAGCGACAGGATCGCCACGAACCAGCTGCACAGGCCGATCACCCGCACCTCGTGCCGTCGCGCGTTGAGCACGACGCGTCCTCGCATTACCGGGAAGTAGCGCAGGCCGAAGCTCGGCGCGAAGCTCTCGCGGAACGCCATGCTGCCGTCGGGTAGCGCATGGAAGGCCAGTTGCAGCCATTTGTCCTGCGGCAGGTCACGTTCCAGGCTGCCCAGCGACAGCCGGGCCTGCATGGCGGGCGACGCTGCGATGCGTTCGTTGAACAGGGTGATGCCCCAGCTGAAATAGCCGGCCACCCAGGCCATCAGCAGGACGGTCTCGATCAACAGTACTGCGATCAGGGCGATGGCCATCGGTCTTCCACGAAAGGGACCGGCGGATCATGCCATGCGCGACGGCCTATCCACGCATGGCGTGGATCTACTTCAGCGCCTCGCCGTCCAACCCCAGGTCCCACGCCAGTCCCAGCAGCTCCTCGTCCGCGCGAGACGGGGCGGGCCGCGCATCCGCCAGCTGCTGCAGCTCGCGGATCTCCTCGCGGGCGACCTCTTCCAGCTGTTGCAGCTGCTCACGCACGCTCGCGTTGCGCGGGCGCTCGGTGTCGGTGAGGGAGGGCAGGGCGCGGATCAGGGTCATGGTGCGTGTACAGGATGCATCCAACGGCGGGTTACAGGCAAAGGCCCCGGACGAACCGGGGCCTTGCGGGCTGCCGGCGACGGCAGCGGACATCAGGGTCAGAACAGCTCGACGGTGCCGGCGCCCATGCTCTGCTGGGCAACAGGCTTGTGCGGCGGGCGTTCCCATTCGCTGCGCAGCTCGCGCAGTCGGTTGCCGGTGCGCTGCAGGGCGGTGGCGATCTCTTCGTCGAACACGCCGCCGTTGCGATGCAGCAGTTCCTGCAGGGCCACCGCTTCGCGGTTGATCGCGGTCAGGCGGTCCAGGTGGGTGTGCACGCCGCCCAGCGCCTGGGTAGCAATGTCCTCGAACTGCAGGGCGCGCACCGCTTCGGCCACGCTGCCATCGATCGAGCGGGCGCACTCGGAGACTTCGCGCATGCCGTCGCCCAGCGAGGCGTTGATCTGCGCGACGTTGTCGAGCATCGCCGCCGCTTCCTGGCGGGCTTCGCGGGAGCGGTCCATATCGCGCGAGGCCATGTGCGAAACCGTCTCGCGCACCTTGGCAATGGCGTCCTTGGAGCTGTGCGCCAGCTTGCGGATCTGCTCGTTGAAGGTGGTCGAGCGCTCGGACAGGTTGCGCACTTCGTCGGCGACCACCGCGAAGCCACGACCGGCTTCACCGGCACGCGCCGCTTCGATTGCAGCGTTCAGGGCCAGCAGGTTGGTCTGGTCGGCGATCGATTTGACGTCTTCCAGCAGCGCGAAGATGCCATCCAGGTGCTGTGCCATCTGATCGATGTGCTGCACGGTGGTGCTGCTCTGGCCGCTCACCTGTTCCAGTGCTTCCACCAGCTGTTCCATGCGGTGGCTGGCATGCTGGGCAAAGCGGGCAACGTCGAGGCCAGCGCTGCCTTCATCGCCGGCGCGGTCGACGATGCGCGACAGGGCCTGGCTCTGCTGGCGCGACTTGCGGTTCATTGCATCGAAGCTGCCGCCGAGGCTGGAGACGGCCTGGCGGATCAGGTCACGGGCGCGTTCCACTTCGCCACGCGAACCGTCGATCTCGTTGCCGACGAAGTTGCGCAGTTCGGTCAGCAGCTGGTCCTGCTCACGCAGGACACGGGCGTGTTCGGGGGAGCGGTGCGCCTGGGCGCGGGTGGTCCACCACGCAAAGCCAAGCCAGCTCAGCGTCATCGTGGTCAGGATCGCCCAGCGCAGGGCGGCCGGCCATTCGAAACCGATGGCGAAGGGGAGCAGCAGGGTCAGAGCCAGGGGGGCGGCCAGACGGATGAAAATGCGTGAGTACATGGACGTTCTCGGGAGGTGCACGGAGGATGTATCGGCCGTACCCCCTTTCTCTTTAACGTCGAAATGCCTCGAAGTGCATTCTGAATGCGCCGGTTTTCCGACGCCTTGGCGGCCTCGGGGTCAGAGCCCTTTCCGTGCCGGAAAGGGATCCGACCTCATGCGGCTCAGGCCAGCTGCCGGTCCACGGCTTCGATCATCGCCTTGCGGCTGAACAGGAAGTCCCAGTAGCTGCCGCCCAGCTGGCGCCACAGCACCGCCGAGCGCACCGCCGCCAGCAGCAGGGCGCGGATCTCGGCCACCACGCCGGCCTGGCCCAGGTAGTGAGGGTTGCCCTGCACCATGACCCGCGGTTTCAGGTGGCTGATGGTGTCGGCGTACAGGCCGCCCAGGTTGGCCAGCACGTCCGGGTGGCCGCTGTCGCCCAGTTCGGTGGCCTGGCGCTGGGCGCGCTCGATGCCCGAGGCGACCTTGTTCACGGTGGCGCCATCCTGAACGAAGCGGCGCTCCAGCTGCAGCACCGACAGGGCCAGCTTGGGCAGGATCGGGTCCTGGCCCTGGCTGCGGAAGTAGTTGTGCAGCAGGCGCAGGCCGGACTTCAGTGCATGGCGGTCACCGAACACCTCCTGCGGCGAGGACGCATCGACGCGGAACACGCTGTCCACGGCGGTGCGCACGGCGGCGGCGTCGGAATGGCCGGTATCGGCGATACGGCGTACCTGCTGCAGGGCCTGGGCAATGCCGGCCAAAGCCAGGACGCGGTCGTCGACAGTGAAACTCATGCAGCGATTACCTCAAAAGGGGAAGGGGTGGTGCGCAGGCGCTGTTCCAGCGGCGCATCGGTGGCGGCGATCACCGCGCCACCCAGGCACACATCACCGTCATACAGCACCAGCGATTGACCAGGGGTAACGGCGCGCTGCGGGCGCGCGAAGGTGACCAGCACGCTGCCATCGTCCAGCACATCGACCGTACACGGCTCGTCGGGTTGGCGGTAGCGGGTCTGGGCGGTGCATTCGAAGCGCCGTGCCGGCGGCGAACCGGCGATCCAGTGCGCGGTTTCCGAGCGCAGGCGCTCGGACAGCATCCACTTGCTGTCACGGTCCTGGTCCACGTACAGCACGTTGCTGGCCACGTCCTTGCCAACCACGTACCACGGCGCGGCCGGGCGGCCACGCACGCCGCCGATGTTCAGGCCCTCGCGCTGGCCCAGGGTGAAATAGAACACACCCGGATGCTCGGCGATCACGCTGCCGTCGGCCGGGTCGAGGATCTGGCCGGGCTTGGCCGGCAGGTAGCGGCCGAGGAATTCACGGAAGTCGCGCTCACCAATGAAGCAGATGCCGGTGGAGTCTTTCTTGGCGTGGGTCGGCAGGCTGACGTCACGCGCGATCCGGCGCAGGTCGGTCTTTTCCAGGTCGCCGATCGGGAACAGGGTCGCCGACAGCTGTTCCTGTCCCAGCTGGTGCAGGAAGTAGCTCTGGTCCTTGGAGCGGTCGGCACCACGCAGCAGCAGCCACTGATGGCCGCGCTGGGTCACCCGCGCGTAGTGGCCGGTGGCGATGCGTTCGGCGCCCAGCTCGCGGGCGGCGTCCAGGAAGTGCTTGAACTTCACTTCGCGGTTGCACAGCACGTCCGGGTTCGGCGTGCGCCCGGCCGCGTACTCGGCCAGGAAGTGCTCGAACACGCCCTGCCAGTATTCGCTGGAGAAATCGCGGAAGTGGAAGGGGATGCCGAGCAGGCCGCAGACGGCCACCGCGTCGCGGCGGTCGTCCTCCGCGCGGCAATCGCCACTGCCGTCGTCGGCCCAGTTCTGCATGAACAGGCCGGCCACGGCTTCGCCCTGCTGTACCAGGCGCCAGGCGGCGACCGAGGAGTCGACGCCACCGGAAACGCCCACCATCACGCGCGGAGTGCTCATGCGACCTCCCGGACCAGGGAAAGTGGGTGGCGCTGGCCACCCAGGTAATCGGCCACCACCTGCCAGACGAGCGGGCTGCGCAGGCGTTCACCGGCGGCCTGCAGTTCGGCCGGGGTCAGCCACAGCGCGCGGTCGATGCCGGTGTCCAGCGGCTGCGCCGGGTTGTGCGATACCGGGCGGGCTGCGTAGCAGAAGCGCAGAAAGGCTGTTCCGTCGCCGGCAGTCCACTGGTAGCAGCCGATGAAGTGGGTCAGCTGCACCGTCCAGCCGGTTTCTTCGCGGGTCTCGCGCAGGGCTGCCTCGGCCAGGCTTTCGCCCGGCTCGAGGTGGCCGGCCGGCTGGTTCAGCACCTGGCGGCCGTCGACGGTCTCTTCAACCAGCAACACGCAGCCGCCGTCGACCACCACCGTGGCGACAGTGGCGTGCGGTGCCCAGCGCGGGTCCGGCGTGGCGTTCAACTCAGAACTCGTCCTTCTTGGTCAGTTCCAGCTCCATCGCATCGGCGGTGCGGATGGCCGCATCGATGGCGTCGCTGAGCTGGTCGGCAGTGGCATCGGCGTCGATCTTGACCACGAACATGGCGGTGGTGTCCTGCTTGACCCAGCCACCCATCTTGGCATCCTGCGAGTCTTCCAGCAGGCGGTTGGCCACGGCTACCGGGAACTGCTTGGTCTTGGCGCTGTAGGCCGGCGACCAGATCTCGCGGATGTTGTGGCTGCCGAAATCTTCCACCGACGAGCGCACATAGACCATCTGGGTGCGGTCACCCTCGACGTCGAACACCATGCGGTAGTCGCCATCCTCGTCGACTTCGTAGGTGTAGCCCAGCTTGTCCAGGTGGCGGGCCACGGCCTTGTCGGCGTCTGCGGCGGCAGCGGAGCCGGCTGCAGCCAGGGCGATCAGCAGAGCGGGGAGAAGGGTCCTTTTCATGAAGATCCTGTGAAACAGTGTTGAGAGAGGGTGCAATTGTGACGGTGGGCGTGCGTGGCGTCCAATCTGCGGCAGGCCGACGCAGGCTTGCCCGTGCCTCTATAATGGGCAGATGCCCCATGAGTCTTCCCCCGATTCCCATCACGAGCACGGCGTTGCCGTGGAGCCCGCGCGCCCGGAAGTGGCGCCGCCGCCGTTCTACCAGGTGATGCTGCTCAACGACGACTACACCCCGATGGATTTCGTGGTGGACGTGCTCCAGCAGTTCTTCAGCATGGACCTGGACAAGGCCACGCAGGTGATGCTGCACGTCCATACTCGTGGCCGCGGCGTATGCGGGGTGTTCACCCGCGAAGTGGCCGAGACCAAGGTGGCCCAGGTCAACGAGTATTCGCGGATGAACCAGCACCCGCTGCTGTGCACGATGGAAAAGGCCTGACCGGCTGCCGATCCTCGTCCGGGTGCATCGACTCCGGACACGGCGTGCCCACGAAGGTGGGCACCTACCAAGGCAGAAACCTGTAGAGCCGTGCCCATGCTCGGCTGCTTTTCGTCCCGGCGCAATGATCCCGGATGGAGTGCGCCCACCAGGCGCGGAGGTCACGCCTGCGCCAACGCCTCCAGCGCCATGCGCGCCACTGCCTCGTCGACCTCGGCGGGGTCGCCGTCGTCCCGGAACCACACCGCTGACAGCCCCGCGCTGGCTGCGATCCAGCGCAGCAGGCGCGTGCGCTCCACGCCTGCCAGCACACTGACTTGTTCCACCCGGGCGGCAAACCGTTCGGGCCGCGTGGCAACGTGGATGCCGGGACCGCAGAGATCCGGGTTGCTGAACATCGTCGTGTAATCAAAGGCACGATCTCCCAGCAGCCGCTTCGGGTCGATCGCCAGCCAGCCGCGCGCGCCGAAATCGAGCACGTTGTCGTGGTGCAGGTCGCCATGCAGCGGCCGGATCTCACGCTCTTCCTGCAGCAAGGCCTCCGCGAGTGATCTGCACTGTTCCAGCAGTGGCGGCAGCGCGGCCCTTGGCTGCAGCAGGTCGGCGAACCATCTACGGAGGCAGACCAGTTCCGCTGGCGGCGCGCTCCGTGGCCGGTGCAGCCGCTGCAGGACCTGGCACAGGATCGTGGTGCAGGCGTCATCGTCACCCCCTATCGAACGTTGCCGCAGCGAGTCGCCACCGGCACGTTCGATCAGGATCGCCGGCCCCTCGTGGGCCAGCAGGCGGGCGGCGCCATCGCCTTCCCACCAGCGCAGCAGGCGATGGCTGTTCTGCTCTTCGGTTTCGCTGCTGATCTTCAGCATGGCCGGCTCTCCGGCGGCGGTCAGCACCGGCCAGAGCTGGGCATGGGGCGTTTCGATGGCCGCGCCATCACGCCGCAATCGCCAGCGGCTCAGGTAGGGTTCGCTCATGCTGGGTGGGCTGTCCTGGGGTGAATGAAGATCAAGCGATTCGCACTGCTAACGCCATCTGAACGCAGCAATCCGCTAGGGTGATGGAAATCGCGTAGTCAGGCCGCATATTGTCCCTATCTGCCGCCGGAGTAATCCATGTTCAGCAAAGACCTCGAACACACCATCGGCCAGTGCTACAAGCGCGCCCGTGAGGCCCGGCATGAGTTCATGACGGTCGAACACCTGCTGTTGGCACTGCTCGACAACCCGTCCGCCCAGGCCGTACTGAAAGCCTGTGGTGCAGACGCCGAACGCCTGCGCCAGGAGCTTGAGCAGGCCATCGAGGCCTCCGTGTCCCGCCTGGCCGAAGATGACGGCCGCGATACCCAGCCGACCCTGGGCTTCCAGCGCGTGCTGCAGCGGGCCGTGTACCACGTGCAGTCCTCGGGCAAGAAGGAGGTCACCGGCGCCAATGTGCTGGTCGCCATCTTCGGCGAAAAGGACTCCCACGCCGTCTATTACCTCAACCAGCAGGACGTCACCCGGCTGGACGTGGTCAATTACCTGTCCCATGGCATTGCCAAGCTGGGCGAAGAAGGCGAGCAGCCGTCCTCGTCCTCCGAGGGCGAAGGCCGCATCGAAGGCGGGGAGGGCGAGCCGAAGGGAGATGCCCTGACCGAGTTCGCCAGCAACCTCAATGAACAGGCCCGGGCCGGTCGCATCGACCCGCTGGTCGGTCGTGCCGACGAGATCGAGCGCACCATCCAGGTCCTGTGCCGCCGCCGCAAGAACAATCCGCTTTACGTGGGCGAGGCCGGCGTGGGCAAGACCGCCATCGCCGAGGGCCTGGCCCGCCGCATCGTCGAGGGCTCGGTGCCTGAGGTACTGGCCGACGCGGTGATCTACTCGCTCGACCTGGGCGCGTTGGTGGCCGGCACCAAGTACCGCGGCGACTTCGAAAAGCGCCTGAAGAGCGTGCTGACCGCGCTGAAGAAGGTGCCCAACGCGGTGCTGTTCATCGACGAGATCCACACCATCATCGGTGCCGGCTCGGCGTCGGGCGGCACCATGGATGCGTCCAACCTGATCAAGCCGGCGCTGGCGTCCGGCGAGCTGCGCTGCATCGGCTCGACCACCTTCCAGGAATACCGTGGCATCTTCGAGAAGGACCGGGCGCTGGCCCGTCGCTTCCAGAAGATCGACATCGTTGAGCCGACCGTCGGCGAGACCTACGAGATCCTGCAGGGCCTGAAGTCCAAATACGAGCTGCACCACGGCGTGACCTATTCCGACGAGGCGCTGCAGGCTGCGGTTGACCTGTCGGTGAAGCACATAGGCGACCGCCTGCTGCCGGACAAGGCCATCGACGTGATCGACGAGGCCGGCGCCCGCCAGCGCCTGCTGCCGGAAGGCCAGCGCAAGGAGCTGATCGACGTCGAGGAAGTGGAGGCGATCGTCGCCAAGATGGCGCGCATTCCCACCAAGCAGGTCAGCGCCACCGACAAGGATGTGCTGCAGCACCTGGAGCGCAACCTGAAGATGGTGATCTTTGGCCAGGACCCGGCCATCGAGACGCTGTCCTCGGCGATCAAGCTGGCCCGTTCGGGCCTGGGCAATCCGGAAAAGCCGATCGGTAACTTCCTGTTTGCCGGTCCGACCGGTGTCGGCAAGACCGAGGTGACCAAGCAGCTGGCACTACAGCTGGGCATTGAGCTGGTCCGCTTCGACATGTCCGAGTACATGGAACCGCATTCGATCAGTCGCCTGATCGGTGCCCCTCCGGGTTACGTCGGCTTCGACCAGGGCGGCCTGCTGACCGAGAAGATCGTCAAGACGCCGCATTGCGTGCTGCTGCTGGACGAGATCGAGAAGGCGCACCCGGACATCTTCAACATCCTGTTGCAGGTGATGGACCGCGGCGTGCTGACCGATACCAACGGTCGTGAAGCCAACTTCAAGAACGTGGTGCTGGTGATGACCACCAATGCCGGCGCGGCGCAGGCCTCGCGGCGTTCGATCGGTTTCACCAAGCAGGACCATGCCACCGACGCAATGGAGACCATCCGTCGCAGCTTCACCCCGGAATTCCGCAACCGCCTCGACGCGGTCGTGCAGTTCCAGGCGCTGGGCTTCGAGCACATCCTGCGCGTGGTCGACAAGTTCCTGATCGAGCTTGAGATGCTGCTGCAGGACAAGCACGTCAGCCTGTCGGCCACGCCGACCGCGCGTGATTGGCTGGCCCACCATGGTTTCGACCCGCTGATGGGTGCCCGCCCGATGGCCCGCGTGATCCAGGACAAGATCAAGCGTCCGCTGGCCGACGAGCTGCTGTTTGGCAAGCTGGTCAACGGTGGCAAGGTCAGCATCGACGTCCGCGACGACGAGCTGGTGGTCGAAACCCAGGCCGAACCAGAGCGCCTGCTGCCGGTGACGGTGGAGTAAGGCGGCGCCGGATCGATTCCGGGTGCGGTTGGAAAACAAGGGCGGCTCCGGCCGCCCTTGTTGCGTATCCGCCCTTCAACGTCCCTGCTGGGCTAGGCGCTTGAAGGTTGCCGCATCGACCGGCTCGATCCAGGTCACGGTGCAGTGGTTGCTGTCGGTCTGCAGGGTGCTGCGAGCATCGCCACAGATCTGCTCGGTCGTGTTGGGTGTGAAGAAGACGTAGCTGGCCGATGCCGCGGCGCCCAGGCAGCGCTTCTGCAGGTGGACCCGATAGTGGTTGTTGCCGTCGCGCAGCAGCACTTCGCGTTCCGTACTGGAGGGGCGGATGTCGCGGCTGGTGCCGAGGGCGATGCACTCGGCCGGGGTGGAGGGTTTGGCGGGTTTGGCGGGTTCGGCGGCGCGCGCCGACAGGGGGAGGCTGGCCAGCAGAACTGCCGGCAGCAGGACGTGCGGGAGCAGGGCGTTCATGATCGGGCGGGGGTGGCGATCCGGACTGGATCGGATCCCACGATGACGCTGTCGCTGCAAATGCGAATCTGCCGCAAGCAGGGCTGACCGACGCCATGGTGAGATCGGTCACGATGACCTTTGGCGCATCAGGCCGCGATTGAACGGAATCCCTGCTGGCGGCCCTGGTCGCCGCCATCCTCGATCACGAATGCGACCGCTTCGTGCGGAATGTGCAAGCGCTGCTTGAGTGTGCTGCCCATGTGCGGGATCTCGCGCTGCACGGCCAGGTACAGTGGGTGCGACGCATCCATGCTGGTACAGACCAGGCAGGGCTGGCCGAACCAGGTGCCGTCCGGGCCCTTGCTGGCGTAGCAACGGCTGGTGACGGACTGGGGATCCAGGACGATCAGGTAGGTCATGCGCGCTGCACCCTGTGTGAAGAACGTGTTGAGTCTAGCTACCCGGCGCGGCGCTGGATTTCAGACAACGACGAAAATGCGCTGCGGGCGAAGTCTGGAACTTTCTTCCGTGCACGACAAAAGGCCAGCAGCGAGGCCGGCCCTGTCGGAGTGGCGCAGTGCGCCGACCGCTTACTTCATGCGGTAGGTGATACGACCCTTGGTCAGGTCGTACGGGGTCATTTCAACCTTGACCCGGTCACCGGTGAGGATGCGGATGTAGTTCTTGCGCATGCGGCCGGAGATGTGGGCGATGATTTCGTGCCCATTTTCCAGACGAACGCGGAAAGTGGTGTTCGGCAGCGTCTCGCTGACGGTGCCCTCGAACTCGATGGAATCGTCTTTCGACATGTAGTCCTGTGCGGTTCAGAAAACGGCCACGCTGGGCCTAAGGCGCGGTATTTTACGCGTGATGGGCCCGGCTTGCAAAGTTTGTGTTAACCCCCGGCCAAACGCCGTGCTGGCAAGCGTCCTACCGCCTGGGTCCAGGGGCCTTCACGGCCGTCACGGTGCACGGCCTCGCGGACGTGCTCCAGAAAGTCCGCGCGCGGCAGGTGTTCGGCGCCCATCCGCAGCAGGTGCGGATTCTCCACCTGGGCATCGATCAGTTCCCAGCCCCAACCACGCAGGGTGGATGCCAGGGCGGCCAGGGCGATCTTGGAGCCGCCGCTGGCGCCACTGAACATGCTCTCGCCGAAGAACATGGCGCCGATCGCGACGCCGTAGATGCCGCCGACCAGCGTCTGCCGATCCCAGACTTCGAAGGAATGGGCGAAGCCGAGATCGTGCAGCTGGCCGTAGGCCTCGACCATCGCCGGGCTGATCCACGTACCGACCTGGCCGGGCCGCGGTGCCGCGGCGCAGGCGCGCATCACACGACTGAAGGCGGTGTCGGCGGTGATCTCCCACGTGCTGCTGCGCAACTGGCGGCGGAAGCGGCTGGACAGATGCACACCCTCGGTGCGGAACACCATGCGCGGGTCCGGCGACCACCACAGGATTGGCTCGCCCTCGCTGAACCACGGAAAGATGCCGCCGGCATAGGCATTGAGCAGACGCACCGGATGCAGGTCGCCGCCCACCGCGAGCAGGCCGTCGGGCTGGCGCAGGGCGGTCTCGGCCGGAGGGAAGGGGGCGTCCGGCGCATCTGCCAGGCGCCAGGGCAGCTGGCGGGTCATGCCGCCATTGTATTCGCCGTGGTGATCGCTGATGTCTGGCACCATCAGCGTCCAATGGCAAGGAGCCCTACGCATGAGTGACGCGATCACCGCCATCCTCGATGTGCACGACACCCCGCGCACGCGCAACGACAGCCAGAGCATGCTGCTGGCGCTGGCCACTGAGCAGCCGGACCAGCTCGGTGCGCTGATGCTGCTGGCCCTCGCCCGGCGTTCGCCCAGTTCGGCCTTTCTCGACATGGCGCTGGATCTGCTGCCCGACGAAGCGGTTGCGCCGGTCTGTGTCGAGGCCTGGCGTCGCTATCGAGATGGCGAGCGCGGCGAGCTGCTGGCCAGCGTGATGGAGTTCGCCAGCTATCAGGCGCCACAGCTGCTGCAGGACGACTGGGAGGCATTGCTGGCGGTCGCCACTGAGGATGAGCTGCAGCTGGCGTCGCAGGTCTGGCGTGGCTTGCCCTCTGCCATTGCCGCACAGTGGGCGCAGATCCTGGCCGAAGCCGATGACGATCGCGAGATGGCGCGAGCCCGGGCGCTGTTGCTTGCAGCCCAGCCGGAGGCCTACGCCGTTGCCCGCGGCTACGCGGTCGACTGGGGGCGGTTGGATGCCGAGGTCTGGGCGCACTGGGCCGGCGTCGCCGACGGACCGCAGCCGCGGCGCCTGCATGGGGAGCGGCCGTTGCACATCCGCTTCGGCCGCGAGCAGCATCGCGCGCAGGTGGCCGAAGAGCCGAGCTGGCGCAAGCGCATCTGGCGCCTGCACCCGACCTGGAATGGTGGGCAGGTGCACCACGCCGGGCAGATGGGAGGGCCGCTGGAAGCGCTGTGTGGCAGCTGCCATGCGCCGTTGCAGCGCCTGCTGCGAACCGATGCTGCCGCGCTGCAGCCGGGCGCGGCGGGTGAGATCACGCTGGGCCTGTGCCTGGACTGCTGCGGTTGGGAAGATCCGCCCGTGCGTTTCTATCGCCACGATGCCGCCGGCCTGCCCAGCTGCCACCCCAGGCAGCGTCTGGAGGTGCCGGCAACGCCGACCGACAGCGGTGATCTGATGCAGGCCGAGGTGGGTCTGGCCGCCATGGACAGTGCGCGCTGGCAGCAGCAGGACTGGGGACAGTCCAATCATCGGCAGAACCTGTCGCGCGTGGGCGGTGCGCCCAGCTGGGTGCAGAGTGCCTGGTATCCGGCGTGCATCGATTGCGGTGAGGAGATGCCCTTCGTGATGCAGCTGGATTCGACGCTGCCGACCACCGGTGGAGGCGCGCTGCTATGGGGCAGTGGCGGCATGCTCTACACGTTCTGGTGTGCGAAGTGCCGGGTGAGTGGGCACTTCTGGCAGTGCACCTGAGCACAGCACCCTCGACATCGCTCTGATAAACGCCAACCTTGATTGGCAGGCCTCATCGCTCTGGTAGGTGCCAACCTTGGTTGGCAGGCCTCATTGCTCTGGTAGGTGCCAACCTTGGTTGGCACGCTTCTCGGTACCGCGCCAGTCGAGCAAGCTCGACTCTACAGATCTACGCGGAACGGCCCATGCCCCTGCAGCTCCTGCTGGTAACGCCGCACATTGCGCCGCTCCTGCCGGCACCAGTCCTGCAGTGCGTCTGCGAAATCCCGATCGGCCACCCAGTGCCGGCTGCGCACCCGCGTCGGCAGGAAGCCGCGCGCCAGCTTGTGCTCGCCCTGTGCACCCGGCTCGAAACGGGTCAGCCCTTCGCGCAGGCAGTATTCGATGCCCTGGTAGTAGCAGGCCTCGAAGTGCAGGCCGGGCAGGGTGGCGCCGCCCCAGTAGCGGCCGTACAGCGTGTCGCCACCGCGCAGGCACAGCGCGCCGGCAATCGGCTCGCCGTCCTGTTCGGCCAGGAACAGCACCAGCCCGCGGCCCAATGAAATGGCCAGATGGCGCAGGAACGCCTCGGTCAGCGCCGGAGCGTTGCCGTACTCGAGGAACGTCTGCAGGTAGAAGCGATACATCGCCTGCAGATCCGCGCGGCTGGCCTCGTCGCCGTGCACCACGCGGAAGCTGATGCCCTGGCGGGTGACCTTGGCCCGTTCCTGGCGGATGTTCTTGCGGTGCTTGTGGTTCATCGCACCGAGGAACTGGTCGAATGTCGCCCAGTCACCGGGGTTATGCCACTGGAACTGCACATCCTCGCGCAGCAGCCAGTCATCGCCGAACAGCGCCTCGTCCACTGCGGTGTGGAAGTTGATATGGGCCGAGGACACGTCCAGCGTTGGCAGCGCCTCGCGCAATGCCGACAGCAACGTGACGCGCTCTGAATCGTGACGGGCCAGCAGCCGCGGGCCGGTGACCGGCGAGTACGGCACCGCGCCCAGCCACTTCGGATAGTAGTCGCGGCCATGACGGGCATACGCGTTGGCCCAGGCATGGTCGAACACGAACTCGCCGTGCGAATTGGTCTTCAGGTAGCCCGGAATGGCGCCGACCAGCGTGTCGCCCTCCCACAGCGTGAAGTGCCGGGGCTGCCAGCCCCAGTCCTCACGCAGGCAGCCATGCTGTTCCAGGCCCGACAGGAAGGCGTGGCTGACGAAAGGATTGCGGCCGTCGTGCAGTGCATCCCAGTCGGCGGCGGCAATGGACTGCAGGGAGTCGAGGAAGCGAGGGGAGGACATGAGGGAAGGATAGGGCAGATGAAACAGAAAGGCCGACGCACTGGCGTCGGCCTTCTATCCGGAGTCGAGCGTGGCTCGACCCTACAGAAGCGGGTCAGCCTCTCAGCTGGCCTTGCCCTGCGCGTCCAGGTAGCGCTCGGCATCCAGCGCCGCCATGCAGCCGAAGCCGGCCGAAGTGATCGCCTGGCGGTAGTGCTGGTCGGCCACGTCGCCGGCGGCGAACACGCCTTCCACCGAGGTCTGGGTGGCATTGCCGCCCAGGCCCGAGCGGATTTCCAGGTAGCCGTTGTTCATTGCCAGCTGGCCGTCGAACAGGGTGGTGTTCGGGTGGTGGCCGATGGCCACGAAGAAGCCGTGGGCGTCGATGTCGCGGGTGCTGCCGTCCAGCGTGGACTTCACGCGCACACCGGTCACGCCGGCGTCGTTGCCCAGCACTTCCTCCACCTGGTGGTGCCAGACGGACTCGATCTTGCCTTCGGCCACCTTCTTGAACAGCTTGTCCTGCATGATCTTCTCCGCCTTCAGGGTGTCGCGGCGGTGGACCAGGTAGACCTTGCGGGCGATGTTGGACAGGTACAGGGCCTCTTCCACGGCGGTGTTGCCGCCACCCACCACGACCACGTCCTGGTCGCGGTAGAAGAAGCCGTCACAGGTGGCGCAGGCGGACACGCCGCGGCCCTTGAACTCGTCTTCGGTCGGGATGCCCAGGTACTTGGCGGTGGCGCCGGTGGAAATGATCAGCGCATCGCAGGTGTACTCGTGGCTGTCGCCGATCAGCTTGAACGGGCGCTGCGACAGGTCGGCGGTGTGGATGTGGTCGAAGATGACCTCGGTCTCGAAGCGCTCGGCATGAGCCTGCATGCGCGCCATCAGGTCCGGGCCCATCAGGCCGTGGGCGTCACCCGGCCAGTTGTCCACCTCGGTGGTGGTCATCAGCTGGCCGCCCTGCTGCAGGCCGGTGATCACGACCGGCTTCAGGTTGGCGCGGGCGGCGTAGACGGCGGCGGTCCAACCGGCCGGGCCGGAACCGAGGATGACGAGGCGCTGGTGGCGGGAGGGCAGGCTGGTGCTCATGTAAACTCGCGAAAAGGTAGATGGGACAAGGCGCTGGCGATATTTGCGCAGCATCCGTGGCAGGTCATAGAGTGGCGGCTGGGGCAGGGCGATTCAAGCCGATGAACAGAACGCCGTCATCCAGCGGTGGTTCCTGCCCTCCGCAGACCCTGTCAGATGTCGCATAACTGAAAACTGACGCCGTCTCATTTATTATCAATCACTAACAGCGCATTCCAAAGGTATGGTCTAAGGTGGCGAAGCAGGTCCCCGAACGCTCCAAGTCCGACGACAGCAAGGCGTCACGTCGCACGGCCGCGGCGGCGACGACCGACAATCCACGCCGCCAGCGCCTCTGGCGCGATCTGGGTCTGATCGCCATCGCGCCGGCCCTGCTGTACCTGGCGGCCAGTCTTTTCACCTATTCAGCGACGGACCCGGGCTGGTCGCACACCGGCAGCGTAGTCGCGCCGGTGCACAACCTCGGCGGCCGCGCCGGGGCCTGGATCGCCGATGTGCTGCTACAGCTGTTCGGCTACATCGCCTTCCTGCTGCCCGTGGTGCTGGGCGCGCTGGCGTGGATCGCCATGTTCGGGCTCAAGCGCGAAAGCAAGGGCGAGAACGACCTGGACCCGGCACTGCGCCTGGTCGGTCTGGTCGGCTTCCTCATCGCCGGTACCGGCTTCCTGCACGTGCGGCTGTTCAGTGGTGATATCTCCAGTGCCGGCGGCATCCTCGGCAAGCTGGTCGGCAATTCGCTCACCGTGGGCTTCGGCGCGCTGGGCGCGAACCTGTTCGTGCTGGTGCTGCTGCTGGCCTCGATCACCCTGGCCACCGGGCTGTCGTGGTTCACGGTGATGGAAAAGATCGGCCGCGGCGTGATGTCGCTGGCGCCGTTGCTGGCGCGCAAGAAGGAAGAAGTCACCGAGTGGCAGCAGACCCGGGTGATGCGCGAGGAGCGCCAGGAAGTGCGCAAGGCCGATGCCGAGGTGCGCGCCAAGCGCGAGCCGGTGAAGATCGAACCGCGCCCGGAACCGGTGATCGAGAAGAGTGACCGGGCCAAGCGCGACACGCAGATCCCGATGTTCCGTGGCGTAAACGGCGACGGCTCGGACCTGCCGCCGCTGGCCCTGCTGGACGACCCCAAGCCGCAGCCGGTGGGCTACGACAAGGAAACCCTGGACGCGCTGTCGCGGCAGATCGAGTTCAAGCTGAAGGACTTCCGCATCGACGCCCAGGTGGTCGGTGCCAACCCCGGCCCGGTCATCACCCGCTTCGAGATCGAGCCCGCGCCGGGCATCAAGGTCAGCCAGATCAGTTCGCTGGACAAGGACATCGCGCGCGGCCTGTCGGTGAAGTCGGTGCGCGTGGTCGACGTGATTCCGGGCAAGTCGGTGATCGGCCTGGAAATTCCCAACGTCACCCGCGAGATGATCTATCTCTCCGAGCTGCTGCGCTCGAAGGAATACGACAAGTCGGCCAGCGTGCTGACCCTGGCGCTGGGCAAGGACATCGCTGGCCGCTCGACCGTGGCCGACCTGGCGCGCATGCCTCACCTGCTGGTGGCCGGTACCACCGGTTCGGGCAAGTCGGTGGCGGTCAACGCGATGGTGCTGAGCCTGCTGTTCAAGGCCTCGCCGAAAGATCTGCGGATGCTGATGATCGACCCGAAGATGCTCGAACTGAGCGTCTACCAGGGCATCCCGCACCTGCTGGCGCCGGTGGTCACCGACATGAAGGAGGCCGCCAACGGCCTGCGCTGGTGCGTGGCCGAGATGGAGCGCCGCTACAAGCTGATGAGCGCGGTGGGCGTGCGCAACCTGGCCGGCTTCAACAAGAAGGTGAAGGAAGCCCAGGATGCCGGGCAGCCACTGATGGACCCGCTGTTCAAGCCGAACCCGGAACTGGGCGAGGCGCCGCGCCCGCTGGAGACGCTGCCGTTCATCGTCATCTTCATCGACGAATTCGCCGACATGATGATGATCGTCGGCAAGAAGGTGGAAGAGCTGATCGCGCGCCTGGCACAGAAGGCACGTGCGGCCGGCATCCACCTGATCCTGGCCACGCAGCGCCCGTCGGTGGACGTGATCACCGGCCTGATCAAGGCCAACATCCCGACCCGCATCGCCTTCCAGGTCAGCTCCAAGATCGACTCGCGCACCATCCTCGACCAGTCCGGCGCGGAAACCCTGCTGGGCCACGGCGACATGCTGTACCTGCCGCCGGGCACCGCCATGCCCGAGCGCGTGCACGGTGCCTTCGTCTCCGACGAGGAAGTGCATCGCGTGGTCGAGCACCTCAAGGCGATGGGCCCGGCCGACTATGTCGACGGCGTGCTGGACGAAGTGCAGACGATGGGCGACGGCGTGGTCGTCGGTGCCACCGGCCTGCCGGAGAACAGCTCTGCCGGCGACGAGTCCGACCCGTTGTACGACGAAGCGCTGCGGGTGGTCACCGAGACCCGCCGCGCCTCGATTTCCGGCGTGCAGCGCCGGCTGAAGATCGGCTACAACCGTGCAGCGCGACTGATCGAGGCCATGGAAGCGGCCGGCGTGGTCAGCTCGCCCGAGCACAACGGCGACCGCACGGTGCTGGCACCGCCGCCGCCGAAGTAAGACCCGACGTATCCCCCACGACGTCCAAGGAACCGACGCATGCTTCACCCCGTACCAAGCGCGCTGGCACTGGCGCTGGCAGCCTTCCTGGCTGCCGGCCCGGCACTGGCAGAAACCGCCACCTCCGCGCCCGCCACGGCGCCGCCTTCCACCAGCGGCGATACCGAAGCCAGCAATAATTTCAGCATTGTCCGTTACCGCGCCGACTACCAGGTGCGGCCGGATGCGGGCAATGTGCAGACCGAAACCTACGAAGTCCTGCTCAAGACCAAGGCCTCCGTCGAGCAGTTCAGCCAGGTGCGGCTGAGCTACAGCGAGAAGATGGAGACGCTGGAAGTGCTCGGCGCCTACACCATCACCGCCGATGGCCAGCGCCGCGACGTCCCCGCCGACCGCATCTATACCCAGGAGAGCTACTCCAGCGCCTCGGCGGCAATGTATGCCGACCGCAAGGTGCGGGTGATCGTGTTCCCGAACCTGGCCCCGGGCACGCGCCTGTACTACCAGGTGCGCCGCACCCAGGCTACGCCGTACTTCCCGGGCTATTTCGGCCTGTGGGAGACCTTCAACGTCTTCACCGAGTACGAGGACGCCGAGGTCACCCTGAGTGCGCCGGCCAACCTGCCGATGTTCGTCGACAGCCGCGGCGTGCAGGGCAGCGATCGGCCCACGGTGAAGAACGGCCAGGCGCAGTGGCGCTGGCGCTACCAGCGGCGCGAAGCCATGCCGGCACAGAACTGGTCGGCGGCGGGCTGGGAGTTCGGCCCGAACATCATGGCCAGCACCTATCGTGACTGGTCGCAGATGGGGCGCGCCTACCAGCTCAAGGCCGGCCCGGCCGCGCAGGTCACACCGGAACTGCAGGCGCTGGCAGACGAAATCACGACTGGCATCAGCGACCGTCGCGAGCAGGCTGACGCGCTGTACCGCTGGGTGGCGCAGAACATCCGTTATGTGGCGGTGTACCTGGGCAATGGCGGCCTGGAGCCGAACAGCGCGCAGAGCATCCTCGACAACCACTACGGCGACTGCAAGGACCATGTGACGATCCTCGAGGCGCTGCTGGCGGCCAAGGGCATCGCCAGCTCGCCGGTGCTGATCGGTGCGGGCGGTGGCCCGACGCTGCCGAAGATTCCGGTGCTGGGCCGCTTCAACCACGCCATCACCTATATTCCCGAGTTCGATCTGTACCTGGATTCGACCACGGCGTGGGCGCGCTTCGGGCAGTTGCCGGAAGGTGACCTGGGCGCCCCGGTGATGCGTACCCGTGACGCCACGCTGGCGCGTACCCCGGCCAACACGCCGGAGCGCAATGCCACCTCGATGGACGTGCGTTTCACCTTCGACGCCAACGGCAACCTGCGCGGCGAGACGATCCCGAAGCTGGGCGAGAACGCCGAGATCGGCATGCGCGCCCAGTTCTCCCAGCTCAATGCGCAGAACCGTGCGCGCGCTGAAGAGCAGATCATGGCCGCGTCCGGTTTCGACGGGCGAGGGCAGCTGCAGATCCAGGGCGTTCCGGTCGACCTGACCCGGCCGTTCGGCTACCGCATGGCGTTCCAGGCCGAGGACTACGCCGACTTCAGCGTGGCCGGCGGCATGGCCGTGCCGGACCCGCCGGGCGGCGAATCGGTGCGCGGCCTGTACGCGACCGCCTCGGCGCCGGCCAACGAGACGCCGTTCTACTGCAATGCCAGCCTGCGTGAGGAGACCTACCGCCTGCAGTTCCCGGCCAACGCGCCGATCATCGCTATCCCGGCCAGCCAGCGTTTCGCGAATGCCGCCGGTGAGTACCGGGTGGACTGGAGTCGCGAAGGCCAGGACGTGATCGTGCACCACCGCTTGCAGCAGAACGCGGTGCGTGGGCCGGAGGCGTTGTGCCAGCCGCAGGACTATCCGGCGTTCCGCGCGCTGTACCGCGAAGTGCGGCGCGGCTTCCGTGGCCAGGTGCTGTACGGCAAGCTGCCGGCATCCGGCGGCTGAATCGCCGATGGACGTTCAGGGCGGCATAATGTCGCCCTGATCGCCCATTCATCTTTCCCCGGGCACACTGGCAACCACCTTTCCTGGCGCCCGCGCCCACAGGATTCCCGCATGAACTTCCGCTTCCGCCGTTTCCTTGCCACCACCACCCTGGCCGTGGCCTGCGCCTCCGCTGGCAGCGCCTGGGCTGGCGCCCGCGATGACCTGAAGTCCTTCACCAGTGGCTTGAAGGGCCTGGATGGCCAGTTCAGCCAGCAGGTGTTCGACAGCCGTGGCAAGGTGAAGGAATCGACCAGTGGCCGTGTGGCGCTGTCGGCGCCGCGCCTGTTCCGCTGGGAGTACGTGCGCCCGCACGAACAGCTGATCGTGGCTGATGGCAAGAAGGTCTGGATGTACGAGCCGGACCTGGAACAGGCCACCGTGCGCGAGCAGGGCAAGGAAGAGCAGAACAGCCCGCTGACCGCGCTGATCAACCCGGCGCTGCTGGAACAGCAGTACGACGTCAGTGAAGAGGCCGCGCAGCGCGATGGCCTGCAGTGGCTGTCGCTGTCGCCGAAGCGCGAGACCGAAGCCAGCTTCCAGTACGCCGCGCTGGGCTTCAATGCCCAGGGTCTGGCCAAGATGGAAATCACCGATGCGGTCGGCCAGCGTACCGTGATCAGCTTCAGTGGCTGGAAGCGCAACCCGGGCTTTGCCGCCGGCACCTTCAGCTTCACCCCGCCGAAGGGCACCGACGTCATCGGTAATTGATTGCGGTCGCTGGGCATGGCCCGGCGCTACCTGCCCTGGTGGGTGTCAACCGGCACCGCCTTGGCGGGTGTCAACCTTCTGCTCCGGTGGGTGTCAACCTTGGTTGACACGCTTTTGATCTGCCGGCCAGCGGCCGGCACTGCCCGATCATGGCCCGGCGCTGGTGGGTGCCAACCTTGGTTGGCACGCGCTCGCGGTACAATGACCGCGTGCCAAGACATCGCTCCACTTCATTCCCCGGCCCCGATCTGCTGAGTGTTGATCGGGAGCACATGCGCCCGCTGGCCGAGCGCATGCGCCCGCGCACCCTCGACGAAATGGTCGGGCAGAAGCGCCTGCTGGCGCCGGACAGTGCCCTGCGTCGCGCGGTCGAATCCGGTCGCGTGCACTCGATGATCCTGTGGGGGCCGCCGGGCTGCGGCAAGACCACGCTGGCGCTGCTGCTGGCCGAATATTCCGACGCCGAATTCCGCGCCATCTCCGCCGTGCTGTCCGGTCTGCCGGAAGTGCGCCAGGTGCTGGCCGAGGCCGCGCAGCGCTTCGCCGAAGGCCGCCGCACCGTGCTGTTCGTGGACGAGGTACACCGCTTCAACAAGGCGCAGCAGGATGCGTTCCTGCCGCACATTGAACGCGGCACCATCCTGTTCGTCGGCGCCACCACCGAGAACCCGTCCTTCGAGCTGAACTCGGCGCTGCTGTCGCGTTGCCGCGTGCATGTGCTGGAAGGCGTTTCGCCGACCGACATCGTCGAGGCGCTGGAACGTGCGCTGGGTGATCGCGAGCGCGGCCTGGGCGAAGAGGGCATTGAGGTCGCTCCCGAACTGCTGCTGGAAATCGCCAGCGCCGCCGATGGTGACGTGCGTCGTGCGCTGACCCTGTTGGAAATCGCCGCCGAGCTGGCGGGCGGGGAGGGCGGTCGCATCACCCCGCAGACCCTGACCCAGGTGCTGGCCGACCGTACCCGTCGCTTCGACAAGGGCGGCGAGCAGTTCTACGACCAGATCTCGGCGCTGCACAAGTCGGTACGCAGTTCCAACCCGGATGCCGCGCTGTACTGGCTGACCCGCATGCTCGATGGTGGCTGCGATCCGTCTTACCTGGCGCGGCGACTGACCCGCATGGCGATTGAGGATATCGGCCTGGCCGATCCGCGCGCGCAGAGCATGGCGCTGGAAGCCTGGGACATCTACGAGCGGCTGGGCAGCCCGGAAGGCGAGCTGGCGTTCGCCCAGCTGGTGCTCTACCTGGCCAGCACCGCCAAGTCGAATGCCGGCTATGCGGCCTTCAACCAGGCCAAGGCCGACGTGCGCGAGAGCGGTACCGAAGAAGTGCCGCTGCACCTGCGCAATGCGCCGACCAAGCTGATGAAAGAGCTGGGCTACGGCGCCGAGTACCAGTACGACCATGATGCCGAAGGCGGTATCGCACTGGACCAGACCGGTTTCCCCGATGCGATGGGTGAGCGCGTGTACTACAACCCGGTGCCGCGCGGGCTGGAGATCAAGTTGAAGGAAAAACTGGATCGGCTGCGCGCGGAGCGTGAGGCCGCGCGAGCCGCGAAGGGCCGCTGACCCGGCTTCTGTAGAGTCGAGCCATGCTCGACTGCTTTTCGCAGCACCTCACGGCTCCCGACAGCCGAGCATGGCTCGGCGCTACATTGTCCCCGGCGCCGGTCTTTGGCACACTGCGCGGCTACTTTTTCAAGGATTGATGCCGTGCAGGAAATGATTCTGCCGTTGAAGCGCTACGCCCAGTTCGAGGGTCGCGCCAACCGCCGCGAGTACTGGATGTACCAGCTGTTCCTGTTCCTGGTCGCAACGGCAGTGATGCTGCTGGCCGGCGTGCTGGCGATCCTTCTGCGCAACAGTGCCGATGCGCTGGCCGGCATCCTGATCGGCATGGTGGTACTGCTGTGTGTGATGTGGCTGGTCACGATCGTGCCGCTGATCGCGGTGACCGTACGCCGCCTGCATGACTGCAACCAGTCGGGCTGGCTGTTCCTGTTGGCGCTGGTGCCAGGCGGCGGGATCGTGATCATGATCTTCTCGTTGCTGCCGGGCACGCCGCAGGAGAACG
This sequence comes from Stenotrophomonas veracruzanensis, assembly GCF_032911525.1. Taxonomy (NCBI): domain Bacteria; kingdom Pseudomonadati; phylum Pseudomonadota; class Gammaproteobacteria; order Lysobacterales; family Lysobacteraceae; genus Stenotrophomonas; species Stenotrophomonas veracruzanensis. Next base: position 261,270 of record NZ_JAWJTI010000003.1, on the reverse strand, counting down.
TTTATGGTCCGGTGCCTTCGGGGCCGTGACGTTGCGTGAATCGAGCATGGCTCGACGCTACAGAGGCAAAGAAAAGAAGCCGGCATCTTGCCGGCTTCATCTTTACTTGATGGTGCAATCGCCGAAGGACAGGTAATCGGTGCCCGAGCTGAACTGCAGCGTGCAGCTGGCGGTGAAGGTTGCGCCTTCTTCCAGTGCGCCCAGCCTGGCGGCCTGCTGTTCATCGTCCGTGGTCAGCCGGGCCATGACATTGCCCTGGTCATCGCCGGCCTCGATCAGCGGCTCGCCCGCCAGGTTGCTGGAAACGCTCAGTGCTACGGCACTGAAGGTCACCGTCTGGTTGAGTTGGTCCATGCCCAGTGACGAATTACCGGCCTCTTCAAAGGCCTGGTAGAGCGTTGGCAGGTCCTGCGCGGCGTGGGCGGCCAGCGGGGCGAGCAGGCCGAGGGCAAGGGCGATCAGTGCGTTGTGCTTCAAGGGTTCTCACAATCATGGGATCCAATCCCATGGCGGTTGTGTACAGATGAACGCGACCCGGATGGCGGCAAGTACCCGCCATCCATGGCTGCGCTGGAAGCGGGGCGATCCAATGCCCCGATGGGCGGCAAAATAGGGGAAGTGCCGCCCCTTGCGCAACCCGGGCATGCGCGCGCGTGATACACAGCGTGACGTTTGATCGATGTGATAATCATTCGCGTTTAAGGTAGACTGCGGTCCCTTGTGAACCGGCGGCCCTGGGCCGCTTCTGCCGCCGCTGATGAAGCATTTCGTCCTTCCTACGCGCCGTGGTCCGCTGGCCCGCGGCCTGGCCGCCTTGATGATGGGTCTGCTCCTGGCCACCCCGTACGCCCATGCGCAGCAGCGCAATCCGCTGCAGAAGATCGGCCACACCGTGCTCGACGAGCCAGCGGCCAGCTATCGCTTCGAGCATTTCGTGGTGGACAGCCCCGACCAGCAACGCCGCTGGCGGGTGAATGTGGCCATTCCCGCCAAGGCCGGCAAGGCGCCGCTGCCGGTGCTGTACGCGTTGGACGGCAACGCCGTCGCCATGGTGCTGGACCAGCCGTTGCTGGCCGAACTGGCCGCGCGCAAGGCGCCACCGGTGCTGGTGCTGATCGGCTACGACAATGACCTGCGCATTGATTCCAAGGCGCGCACCCGCGACTACACCGCATGGATCGATCGCGCCGACGATGAAAGCGGAATAACCCAGGCGGTCGGCGGTGGTGCCGCAGCCTTCCTGGATGTGATCGAACGCCGCATCAAGCCGGAAGTCGAGCGTCGCGCACGCGTCGATATGCAGCAGCAAGCGCTGTGGGGTCACTCGCTGGGCGGGCTGTTCGTACTCAACGCGCTCTACACCCGCCCCGCCGCCTTCCAGTCCTATCTGGCGGCCAGCCCGTCGCTGTGGTGGAGCCAGGGCGCGGCACTGGGCGATCCGGAACAGCAGTTCGTGCAGAACGTGCACGGCCAGCCGGCAAAGCTCTGGCTGATGCTGGGCGGTGCCGAGCGTGTCGGCGATCGCGGCAAGCGCGACATGAACAATCCGCGCGTGGTCGCACACCTGCGCCGCATCGGTGGCGCCACCCCGGATGCAGCGATGCAGCTGTCCGAACGGCTGGGCAAGGTGCCGGGCCTGAGCGTGCAGTACCGCGAGTTCGACGGCCTCGGTCACGGCCCGATGCTGCCGGCTTCCTTCCACGCTGCGCTGCATGAGCTGTACGGCGTGACTGACCGCAGCGCCGGTGACGGCGCGTCCAATGGCGGTGACAACGCCGCCGAATGAATCCCTCGCACGCGATGCCGTGCGACCCCACTACCCAGGCGAGACTGCCGACGTGCAGCGGCCCAGGCAACCGATGAATCCCGCGCCACGTGGCGCGGCCTACGTGTGCAAGGAGCCTGCCATGTTGTTCCGTCCGTCTTTCCGTCTTACCTCTCTTGCCGCCGGTCTGTTGCTGGCGGTGACCGCCACCGCGCAGCCGGTGTTCGATCAGCCGGCCAACGCCACCTTCAAGGGTGAGGTCGTCTCACGCGGTGAGAACGTGGTTCCTGGCAGCACGGCCGACGTGGTCGGTCGCGGTTTCGTGCCGGGTCAGATGGTCAGCCTGCTGCGTGGCGACAGCGTGCTCAACACGCAGCCGCTGGTGGTCGATGCCGATGGCAACTTCAAGACCCAGCTGAGCATTCCGACCGACGCGGTGCCGGGCACCCATCCGGTGGTGGTGCGCGCCAGCCAACCGGCTGCGGCCACGGTGCTGAAGCTGCGCGTGTCGCCGCAGCTGCCGCTGTCTGGTCAGGCGCAGTTCGCCACCCAGTCCAGCAAGCTGGTGCCGGGCCTGTACCAGTCTGCCTACAGCGCCGCCAGCAACGCGGTGTTCGTGACCTCGGCCGTGGGCCGCCCGCCGGTAACCCAGTCGCAGCTGCTGAAGCTGGACCCGACGTCGCTGAAGGTGACCAGGGCGATCACCCCGGCGCAGGTGCCGGGCAGCACCAACGGTGCGGTGTACGCGGTCTACGGTGTGGGCGTGGATGACACCAACGGCAACGTCTGGGTGACCAACACCCGCCAGAACTCCATCGCCGTCTATCGCCAGAAGGACCTGTCGCTGGTCCATCAGTTCCCGGTCGACACCGTGCCGCACGCGCGCGACGTGGTGGTTGATGGCACCCACGGCAAGGTGTTCGCATCGGCCACGGGTGAAGACCACCTGTCAGTGTTCGATGCCAAGACCCTCAAGGAGCTGCCGGCGGTGACGCTGGAATCCGGCGTGGATGACGGCAAGTTCACCCCGATGAGCCTGGTGCTGGACGAAAAGGCCGGCAAGCTGTTCACCGTCAGCATCGGCACCCCGGAAGCGGCGGTGATCGATGTGACCAGCGGCAAGGTCGAGAAGGTCATCGACCTGGGCAACTCGATCAGTGCGTCGGGCGTGGCCTTCGACGCAGCGCGCAACCGCCTGTACGTCGCCTCGCAGGGCACTGACAACCTGCTGATCGTCGATGTGGCCGCCGGCAAGGTGCTGCACGACGTGCCGGTTGGCGCCGGTGCGCTGAACGTCGCCTTCGATGATGCCTCCGGCCTGGCCTACGTCAGCAACCGTGGCGCTGGCACGGTCACCGTTGTGGATGGTGACGGCAAGGTGGTCGCCAATCTTGATGGCGGCACGCTGCCGAATCATGTCCGCGCCGACGGCAAGGGCAACGTGTTCGCGGTGAACAAGTCGCGCGGCGCCGAAGACCCGAAGGGTGACCGTATCACCCGCATCACCCCGAAGCAGTAAGTCACAGGGCAGGGCGGCGTGCGCTTCGCCCTGCCAGCAAGGAGAACAAGCATGAACATCGCGTCCCGTCTGCGCCTGTGTGCGCTTCCGTTGGCTGTTTCACTGGCGCTGTCTGCCTGTAGCGGTTCGTCGACGCCGCCTGATGGCCAGAAGGCCGCCCAGCCGCCCGCCGCAACGACCACTGCGGAAACCGCATTGCCGGCAGGCTGGCAGCGCGTGGCCGGCGCCGAAGTGCCGGCCGTCCATGACCAGAAGGCAGTGCTGCCGGCCAAGGTGCATTCCGACGATGGTGCTGACATTGAAGTGACCGACACCCGTAGGATCATCGCCGGTGGCGACGACGTCATCGCGGTGATCGAGGCGTTGGGGCTGGGCAAGCAGGTGTTCGCGGCGCCGACCAATACCACCACCCAGGCCGGCCTGGCCGCGCCGCACCAATTCCTGTTCAACCGAACCACTGGCGTGGAGGGCGTGTTGAGCCTGCAGGGCTCGCTGTTCCTCGGCAACAGCCTGCGCCGCCACACCGAGCTGGCCAAAAAGCTGCGCGAAGTGGGCGAGCCGGCGGTGGTCATCGATGACCTGCAGCCGGCGCCGGACAAGGTGCGCAAGGTTGCCGCCGCACTAGGGCTGGCCGAAGCAGGGCAAACACTGGCCACGCAGGTGCAGCGTCAGCTCGACGAGGCTGCAGCGATTGGCAAGGGCCTGGGCCATGCGCCACGACTGATCCACGTGTCGGCCACCGGCGCCGGTGGCTCACCGACTGTTGCCGGTGCCGACAGCGCCTCGGCGCAGCTGATCGCGCTGGCTGGCGGCGTCAACATCGGCACCGAAGCGGGGGTGAAGAACTACTCGCAGCTCAGCAATGAAGGCGTGGTCGCCGCGGCGCCGGAGGTGATCCTGGTGACCGAGCATGACCTGAAGCTGTTCGGCGGTGCCGAGGGTCTGTGGAAGGCGTACCCGACGCTGAAGCAGACCCCGGCCGGGCAAGCCAACCGGGTCTGGGTGATGCCGGATGTGCAGCTGAAGTACACCAGTGTCGGTTCCGGTGCTGGCGCGCTGGCGCTGGCCAAGGCCCTGGCGGGGTTGCCGAAGGCATGAGTCCGGCGGATCGGCGCCGCCGTCGCGGGCGGGCGATGTTGATGGTGGCGTTGCTGGCACTGCTGGGGGCAGTGCTGGCCTCGTTCGCCGTGGGCCCGCTGCGGCTGCCGCCGCTGGAGGTGATGCAGGCATTGGCGGTGAAGCTGGGCCTGCTCGATCCGCAGGCGGTCAGCAGCCGTGATCTGGCGGTGGTCTGGCAGCTGCGCATTCCGCGCGCCCTGCTGGGTGCGATGGTCGGTGCGTCGCTGGCGATGGCCGGTGCCAGTCTGCAGGGCCTGTTCGGTAACCCGCTGGCCGATCCCGGTATCGTCGGTGTCAGCCAGGGTGCTGCGCTGGGTGCGGTGGCTGCCATTGTTCTCGGCGCTGCGGGCGCAGCCGGTTGGCTGGTGCCGGTGGCCGCCTTCGCCGGCGGCGCGCTGGCGATCGGCCTGACCTACGCGCTGGCGCGGCCCGGCAAAGGCAGTGGCAACGCCACGCTGCTGCTGGTCGGCATCGCGATGGCGGCGTTCTGCTCGGCGCTGATCGGTTTCCTTACTTACATCGCCAGCGAAAGCGAACTGCAGTCGCTGGTGTTCTGGCAGATGGGCTCGCTGGCGCGCGCCAACTGGGCCGACGTGGCCGCGGTGGTGCCACTGTTTGCGATCGGCGTGTTCGCGTTGCAGCGGTTGGCCACGCCGCTGGACATGCTGGCGCTCGGCGAACGCCAGGCACAGCACCTCGGGCTGGATGTCACCCGCACGCGTCGCCGTCTGGTGGCGTTCAGTGCGCTGCTGGTGGGCGCGGCGGTGGCGTTTGCCGGTTCGATCAGTTTCGTCGGCCTGGTGGTGCCGCACGTAGCGCGCCTGCTGGTCGGCCCTGGTCATCGCTGGTTGCTGCCGTTGTCCGGGCTGCTCGGTGCGCTGCTGATCGTGGTGGCCGACACCGCCGCGCGCACATTGGATCCGCCGGCGGAGATTCCGCTGGGCCTGTTCTCGGCCGCGCTGGGTGCGCCGTTCTTCCTCTGGCTGGTGCTGCAGCAGCGCCGCAAGGCCGCGCCATGAGCGTGCTGCTGAAGCTGCATGAGGTGGTGGTACGCCGCCAGCAGCGCGAGATCCTGCACGGCATCTCGCTGGCGTTCGAACCGGGTACGGTCACCGCACTGGTTGGCCCGAATGGCGCGGGCAAGTCCACGTTGTTGGCGGTCGCCGCCGGTGACCTGCGCGCTGACGCGGGCGAAGTCAGTCTGCTGGGCCGGCCGCTGACCAGCTACAAGGCCGGGCCACTGGCGCGCGAGCGCGCGGTGATGCCGCAGGAGCACGGCGTGCGCTTCGCGTTCAGTGTGGAAGAAGTGGTGGCGATGGGGCGGCTGCCGCATCCGCCGGATCCAGCCGTGGACGACGCCCAGGTGGAAGCGGCAATCGATGCCGCCGAACTGCAGGCCCTGCGCCTGCGCGAGGTGCAGCAGCTGTCCGGTGGCGAGTCCGCCCGCACCACGTTCGCGCGCGTGCTGGCGCAGGACACGCCGTTGCTGCTGCTGGATGAGCCGACCGCCGCGCTGGATCTGCGCCACCAGGAGCGCACGCTGCGCAGTGTGCGCGCCTGTGCCGAGGCCGGCGCGTGCGTGATCGTAGTGCTGCACGACCTCAATCTGGCCGCGGGCTATGCCGATCGCATCGTGCTGCTGGAGCAGGGCAGGGTGGCGGCTGATGGCACGCCGCTGCAGGTGCTGACCGAAGACAACCTGCAGCAGGTCTACCAGCAGGATGTGGTGGTGCTGGAGCACCCGCGGCGTGGGGTGCCGTTGGTGGTGGTGACCTGAGAGCCCAGCCGTTCTGCGCGGCGACGTATCATGTGCAGTTCGTTTTCTTCAATGGACTGACACAATGATCCGTACCCTCACGCGCTGCGCGCTTCTGTCTGCACTGGTCGCCTCCGTGTGCGCCGCAAACACGGCGTCGGCCGCCTCGGTCTCCCTGGTCAAGGCCGCCGACCGGGCTTCGCTGATCGAGAGCCGGCATTCGGCCGGCGAGGGTGCGCCGGCGGTTCCGGTAACGACCCGCTACTTCGCCAATGACGAAATGCTCATCAGCTGGGATGACCAGCAGGTATTGATGCTGTGCAAAGAGGCGGTGTACCTGAAGATTCCTGCGGGCAAGGCCGGTGCCGGCGCGTTGGCGCCCGAGACGCGGCAGATGATTGCCTATCAGGCACTGATGTCCGGAATGGGGTCGCTGGCAGCCGTGGCCGAAGCGGCGGGCGATTCCGTGGAGGTAGGCGACGACGGCAGTGAAACCCGTCGCGTGGGTGAGAGCAGCTGGGCCTACGGTGTGGAGCGCTATGACGTCACCACTCAGCGCATGGCCGATGGCGCGCTGCGGGTTCGGACGGCCAAGACCGAGACCGTGAACAACGCCAAGCCGGCGTCGCCGGATGACATGTTCAGTACCGAAGATGATCAGGCGGCCCGTCTGTCCGAGTTGGCGCCGGTCGGCAGCTGGACGGAGGTAGTGATCCACGGTGGCCCGCGTCAGGCGCAGGTGGATCCGGCGATGTCGTTGAAGGGATGGATCCCGATGGAGGACGACCAGGCGACGACAGTGGCCGAGGCTCGCAGGTTGCATGAGTGCAGGTGAGGCCTTGCAGCTGTCAGATCCCTTTGCCTGTGGCAAAGGAATCTGACCTGACGCAGGCTGGCCTCATCGTTCCATTTTTGTGTGCAATATTCACTTGCGCGCCAGATTGGCAGGTCTAGAATGCGCACCATGAACCGGATGCCGCTCCTGAAGTTTTTCACCCTGACCCGCGCGAGCGCGGAACGGGCGTGTCTGCCTGGAGCCCCACGACGCCGTTGAAGCGGCCATCGCTGGACCTTCGACAGAGCGCCCTTCGGGGCGCTCTTTTCGTTTTTGTTTCTTGTTAGTCGACTAACAGTCGACTCTACCTACTCGACGCTACCCAGTACTGCGAAGGAGAACGTGCCATGCACCAGATCACCGAAACCGAACGCTAGCCGCGCACCCTGTCGCCAACCGGGGTGTGCGGCCCCTGAAGTTGGCTTTGCAGGAACCTTTCTCATGAACACCCAAGTCCTTTCCCGCCGTCGCAACCTTGGCATCATTGCCCACATCGACGCCGGCAAAACCACGCTGACCGAACGCCTGCTGTGGAAAAGCGGCGAAATCCACCGCGTCGGCGAAGTGCACGACGGCAATGCGACCACCGATTTCTCGGCGATCGAACGCGAGCGCGGCATCACCATCGGCGCTGCCGCCGTTCAGGCACAGTGGGCGCCGCGTGACCTGCCGCCGCATCGGCTGACCCTGATCGACACCCCCGGCCACATCGACTTCGCGATCGAAGTCGAGCGTTCACTGCGCGTGCTCGACGGCGCGGTGGCCGTGTTCTCGGCCGTGGACGGCGTGCAGCCGCAGTCCGAGACGGTGTGGCGCCAGGCGCGTCGCCATCGCGTGCCGCTGATCGCCTTCGTCAACAAGATGGACCGCGTCGGCGCGTCGTTCGAGCGCGTGCTGGAGCAGCTGCAGGACAAACTGCAGGCGCGGCCGTGGGCGCTGGGCGTGCCGCTGGGCAGCGAAAGCGGCTTCAACGGCTGGGTCGATCTGGTCGATGAGCGCGTGCTGCAGTGGCAGGACGGCGCGGCAGCGACGGTTACCCCGTGGGACGACGCGGCGCGGGCCCAGTGGCAAGCCCAACGCGATGCGCTGGTCGAGGCCGTGGCCGATCATGACGAGCAACTGGCCGATGCCTGGCTGGCAGGTTGCGTGATCGATGCCGGGATGCTGCGTGCGGCGATCCGCCGGGCGACGCTGGCGGGTGCGGGCGTGCCTGTGCTGGCCGGTGCTGCGTTCAAGGACAAGGGTATCGAGACGCTGCTGGACGCCGTGGTCGATTACCTGCCGTCGCCGCTGGATCGTCCTGCCGTCAGCGCCGAAAGCGATGAGGGCGAGGTGGTGCTGCCGCCGGATCCGGAGGGTCCGCTGGCCGGCCTGCTGTTCAAGATCACCCACCAGCAGCACGGCGCGCTGAGCTTCGTGCGGCTGTACTCGGGCACCTTGAAGGTGGGCGACACCGTGGCCAGTTCGCAGCATCCGCAGGGACGGCGCGTCAGCCGCCTGGTGCGGGTGCAGGCTGACCAGACCCACGACATCGAACAGGCGGTTGCCGGTGACATCGTCGCGGTACTGGGCTGGAAGGATGCGGTCAGTGGTGAAACGCTGAGTGGCCGTGTGCAGCCGCTACGCCTGGAGAACATCCAGGCCCAGGCGCCGGTGCTGGCCTGGCGGTTGGAGCCGGCGCGTGCGGCCGACCTGATCCGGATGGCCCAAGGCTTGGCCAGCCTGGCCCAGGAAGATCCCTCGTTCCGCGTCGAAACCGATCGCGACACGGCGGAGACCCTGATCTGGGGCATGGGCGAGCTGCACCTGGAGGTGATGGTCGAGCGCCTGCGCAGTGAATGGAAGGTTGATGTGGGCGTAGGTGCGCCGCGCGTGGCCTACCAGGAGACGCCGATGCGTGCGATGACCGGTGTGGTCGGGCGGCTGGTCAAGCAGACCGGCGGCCAGGGTCAGTTCGCGCACGTGGTGCTGGATGTCTCGCCGCGCGAGGACGACCAGGTGGTGTTCAACGACCGCATCGTGGGTGGCGTGGTGCCGCGCAGCTTCATCGCCGCGGTGGAGAAGGGTGTACGTGCTGCGCTGTCGGAAGGGCCGCAGGGTCATCCGGTCGTCGGTATCGAGGTCAGTCTTGTCGATGGCCAGACCCATGCCAAGGACTCTTCGGAGATGGCGTTCCATCGCGCGGGTGCCGAGGCGATCAAGGCGGCGCTGGCCGAAGGTGGCACGCAGCTGCTGGAACCGGTGATGGCGGTGACGGTGCACTCGCCGTCGGCGTCGGTGGGCGATGTGGTCGGCGATCTCAACCGACGCCACGGCCGTATTGCCCGTATCGAGGACCAGGACGGTCGTGCCGAGGTCAGTGGTTTCGCACCGCTGGCGCAGCTGGTGGGTTACACCACCTCGCTGCGTTCGCTCAGCCAGGGGCGGGCGAGCAGCGAGGCGCACCTGCACGGCTACGAGCCGGTACGTGCTGCATGAGGAAGGAGAGGGGAGCCCGTTCGCGGGCTCCTTTTTTTGTGGCCGGAGCCGTACATCCACACATGGCGTGGATGCGGCCCTCGGGATGCGATTTTTTGCACTGCATCGCAACAAAACTGCAGAAAAAGCTGGATTAAAGTGATGCCTCACGATAAATTGCGCACCCCCCGTTGCTCGCCGCCGCCCGCACCCCTCTCATGCGTGATGACAAAGACCCCGGAACCCTGGAGCTGACCCTGCCGCGAAAGCGCGGGCGTCCGCCCAAGTTCGGGTACGCCATGAGTGACGCGCAGCGGGCGGCGCGGTACCGCGCACGCCGGGCAGGGCAGGCCAACCATGCCGATGTGCGTTCCTGTTCGGACATGGTGCTGCTGGACAAGATCCGCGCTGCGGTCAGCGCGCGCGACACCGAACTGGCCGGATTCCTGGTTCATGTCCTCTGGCAGCGCTACCCCCTGCAGCTGAAATAGGCCGTCGGTGGGGTGGCCGTTGTCATCGAGCTTGTTGATAATGCGGGATTCAGGTTGTTCCCGCTGGCGCGCCCGGGATGGCAGGCGCGCATGATCGAATGGTTCCCAAGATGACCACCACCAGCGACACCACCACCGAAGCGGCGCCGAGCGGCGCCCCCCTGTTCTACACCCGTCCGGTGCCGCTGCAGGCCGATGTGCACGCCGATCTGCGCATCCTGCCGGGCAGGCTCGAGTTTGCTGCTGGCAACAACGCCATTCCGCTGGTGCTCGGTGAGTTCTCGCTGGCGCTGCACCACTTCCCGATCCTGTTCGCTGGCCCGACCGCCGTGCCGATGGCCGCCGTCGGTGTTTCCGACCAGAACCTGTTCATCAAGGACGGCCTGTGGGAAGACGAGGCCTACATCCCGGCCTACCTGCGTCGCCATCCCTTCATCTTCATCGACACCGGTGCGGACAACGACTTCCTGCTGGGCATCGACGAAGAGAGCTCGCGCGTGGTCAAGGGCGGTGACGAAGGCCAGCCGCTGTTCGTGGACGGCAAGGCCACCGAGATGGTGCAGCAGGCGCTGGAGTTCTGCGGCCAGTACACCCGCGAGCACGAACAGACCCAGGCCTTCTCCAAGGCCCTGATCGACAACGGCCTGCTGGTCGAGCGCAATGCTACCGTGCGCACCCCGGATGGCCGCGAGTTCAATCTCAACGGCTTCCTGGTCGTGGACGTCGAGAAGTTCGTGGCGCTGCCGGAAGCGACTGTGATCGAGTGGCACCGCAGCGGCTGGCTGGCCCTGATCCACCAGCACCTGATGTCGCTGGGCCGTTTCAACGATCTGACCCGTCGTCAGGTCGAGCGTCTGGCGGCCTGATCAGTCAGGCGGCATGGCTTCCGTACTACGGGAGCCATGCCAGCACTGCAGTACCTGCAGCAGACGCCGCACCTCGGCCCAGTCGGGTGCGGCGTCGTTCCCGAGCTCCCATAGATCGGCCGCGATTCCGACCTGACCGGTTGCACCGCAGAACTGCAGCGTGCCCTGCAGGCGGTGCGCATGATGGCGCAATGCCGTCGCATCGCATTCTTCGGTGGCCCGCGCGATGCTCAGCAGCTCGCCGTTGATGTCGTCCAGATACGCCTGATCCAGTGGCGCCACGGTGTCCAGAGTCGTTCCCCCGGCCGCTGGCGGCAGCTCGAGTGCCTGCAGCAGCTGCCCGATCTGCAAGGGCTTGGCCAGGACCGCATGGAAACCTGCATCGCGGCAGCGGGCCCGATGCCTGCGGCCTGTCCGGGCAGACAGCGCAATCAGTCGCGGCGACGTGCCGGGCTGTCTGCGCAGCTGACGGGCCAGCGTGTAGCCATCCATGCCCTGCAGGCCGATGTCCACCAGCACGATCCGTCGTGGGTACCGGACCTGCTCGGCCAGCGCATCGGCAGCGTCGGCCAAGGCATGCACGCCGGCCCCGAGGCGACGCAGTTGCTCGGCGATGATCTGGCGGTTCATTGCGTGATCTTCGACCAGCAACAATTCCAGGCCGGAAAGTGGCAGACCGAAGGGGGGGCGCTCCGCTGGCGGCACGCCGGTCTTCGCGATCCGTGCCGGCAATCGCAGGGTAAACCGGCTGCCGCGACCGGGCACGCTGTGCAGGGTCAGTGTGCCGCGCATGGCGTGCGCCAGTTCCCGGGCGATAGCGAGGCCCAAGCCGCTGCCGCCGCGCACCTGCCCATCCTTGCCCTGCTGGAACGGTTGGAACAAGCGTGCAGCCTGCCTGGCATCGATGCCGATGCCGCTGTCGATCACATCGATCAGCAGTTCCTGCGGATCGATAGCGGGCCGCAGCTGTACGCGCAGATCAATCCCGCCGATATCGGTGAACTTCACCGCGTTGGCCAGCAGGTTGTCGACAATCTGCCGCAGGCCTTCGGGATCGAGGATGACCGCGGGTGCTCGCTCTGGGATGGCTTCGAAGCGCAGCTCCAGCCCCTTCAGCAGCGCCTGTGGGCGGATGGCGTCCAGCGACTGCCGGCAGAGCAGAAGCACATCGCAGGGCTGTGCGAGCGGTATGAATCCGCCCTCGGCCAGACGCGCGAATTCCAACGAGCGATTCAACATGCCGCGCAACGCATGGCCAGCCGCCTTGGCGGCGGCAAGTAGTTCGCGCTGCTGCGTGGGCGTGGGCGATTGGCCGAGTAGATCGATCGAGGCGAGCACGACCTGGGCCGAATTGCGTATCTCGTGGCTGATCACACCCGCTGCGCGTGCCTGCTTGCGCGGGTCACGGTCCCGCTGCGGGTGCCGCGAAAGCCAGAGCACGGGAAGTCCGGCCAGCAGGGCAAGCGCGGCCAACAGCCAGGCCTGGGGCGGCATGCGCATCCAGCCGATCACCTCATCGGCCTGGGCCGGAAGTATCTGCAATGCCCAGAGCTGCAGCAGGCCGGCATGCTCTTCCAGTGTGATGTCGTGCAGGGCCTGGTCGATGCGCGCCAGCAATTGCTGGTCCTCCCGGCGGACCAGCAGGCGCATGTCGGTGGAGAATCCCATCTGGAACGGCTGCACCTGCAACGTGCTGGCGAAGTGTTGCCGGATCATCGGTTGCAGTGTGGTTTCCACTCCGATAGCAACATCGGCCATGCCGGCCTCCACGGCGGACAGGGTGGCATGGCGATCAGGCAGGTGCAGCAGCGGGACCCGCGGGTGATGGGCGGCCAGCCATTCGGCATACGGCCCGCCGTTGACCACCGCCAGTGTGCGGCCGTGCAGTTGTGTGATGTCGTGTGGCAATCGGTCATCCGTGCGCCCGGCCAGCAGGGTCCGGCCGCCGCGGAAGGGGGCGGAGGACGCTAGGTGGTTGCAGGGCTGCCGCGGATGCCCGGCCGCCCCGACCACCAGCACGAGGTCGGCGTCGCCACGGCATACGGCGTGCAGTGATGCGTCGGTACTGGGGTAGGGGTGCTCCTTGAACTGCAATCCGGAGTGTCGTGCCACGAGATCGGCGTAGCCGTGCGCGAGGGTGGGCAACGATGCCGTATCCGCCAGGCCTGCTGGCAATGGACGCAGCGACGGAGCGGTGGCGACGCGCACCTCGCGACCGGGCGGCCACCGATGCGACTGCGCGTCCTCGGCCGAAGCGGCCGGCAGCAGAAGCAGTGCCAGCAGCAGGAGGAAGGGGGCAAGCCGGCGGGGAGGATCGCGCCGCTTCACGGGGCGTCCTGCGAGCGCCGCATGGCGTAGATTTCGGCATCGTTGCGCAGCCCGAGCTTGCGCAGGACGGCGACCTTCTGCGTGCTGACGGTCTTGACGCTGCGGTGGCGGTGCCGCGCGATCTCGGAGACGGTCAGGCCCGTCAGCAACAGGTCCAGTACCTCGCGCTCGTTGCGGCTGAGCTCAGCGTAGTCCGCCGGAACGGAGTAGTCGGGTGGCAGCCGCTCCAGCCCCTGTGAAACACGAATGATTGCTTCGGACAGCATGGGAAGGGGCTCGGTTTTGCTGACGACGCCACTGATGCCTGCCATGAGCAGGTGGTGGAGACGAGTGCAGGGGGAGAGGGTGGCGAAGGCGAGCAGCGGTGTCTCCGGGAATGCCGCGCGCAGCAGGGGGATCAGTTCTGCGCTGCTGCGGTCGCCACGCGCCAGCGTCAGATCGATGACGGCGACATCCACCCGCGTCTGTTGCAGCGTCTGGATGAAGGCATCGCTGTGCCCATGGCTGGCGATGATCCTGAAGCGGGCGTCCTGTGACAGGTGCAGGGCAGTGCCACGACGGACGATTTCATGGTCGTCCAGGAGCGCAAGGCGCAGTCGGCGCGGTGCGGGATGTCCTTTCATGCGCAGGGAGGTGATCGGCGCCCGGGGGCGTGGCGATCATTCTGGCGCTGGCGCCCTGCTGATCATCGAATCTGCAGGTTTTTTGCGATTATTCCTAAGAATCGATGGATTGTGACCATCGATTCGCACCGATTGATTGAACTGATGGATCGCCAGGCCAGCATCAAGCGATTCGCGGGCAGCAGGTAGGCGCCCAGCTTCTGGATGAGCGGGCAAACAAGGATGCGTTGTCTCACCACGAAATGTACTTGCGTGGTGAGGCGCATGTTCCATGCGAGCCGATGGTTTCCGAATGGAAGTCGGACGTATCAGCGTGACGCGTCATGTCGGGCGGCGCACCTCATGGACAGTTGCCATTTCCGTGCAGTGCACGCGCCATCTCGCTTCCGAAATAGTCGCCCGAGGCCAAGCGCGGCTCGAGCCAGGCGCGGAAAGGACCGGCCATCTGCTCCAGTACGTCCGCTGGGCGGCCACTCTCGCGGAACAGCGCCTCGCGATGGGCGCAGATCAGATCCAGGTCAGCGGGGTGCAAGGGGCGAATCGCAAGGCCATCCCATGCCTGCGCGTCTGTCTTTCCGGGGTGTTGGCTCATCGTCCGCCTCATCCGTTTAAACCTTTCTGGCAACCCCTGCATCGTATCTGCATGGAGCATGGCGAACGCAGGGGGATGCACCTTCCATGATGGGCTATTACCTGAAGCTGGCGCTGCACAACGCCAGGCGCAATACGATCATGACCGCATTGATGGTGCTGGCGGTTGCCGTGGGAATCGGCGCCAGCATGACCACCCTGACCGTCACCCACCTGCTTTCCGGAGATCCGCTGCCCGGCCGCAGCGATCGGATCTTCTATCCGCAGGTGGATGTCGATCCCGGATCGAAAGGGCGCGAGCCGCACGACGTGCTCGACTACCGGACCGCGCATGATCTCTGGTCATCCGGCCAGGCGGACCGCCAGACCATGGTGGTGGTCAATCCGCTGAAGCTCCGTTCGGATCTGGCCGGGATGGCGCCGCTGATGGGATCTTCGATCTCGACCACGGCGGACTTCTTCCCCATGTTCGAGGTGCCCTTTCAGTATGGCCGCGCCTGGACGGCCGAGGATGACCAGCGTCGCGGCCGCGTCGCTGTCATCTCGGCCCGGTTGAACCAGCGCCTGTTCGGGGGCCGCGACAGTGTCGGACAGACCCTTCGGGTCAAGGACACCCATGTGCAGGTCATCGGCGTGCTGGATCACTGGCGGCCCTCTCCCTTGTTCTACAAGATCAGGGGCGGGCGGTTCTCGGGGGGGGAGACCTCAAGCTTCTACGCCGCGGCCGATGACATCTATCTGCCGATGTCGACCAGCCTGGATATCAACGAGGGCGACTTCCAGCCCTTTACCTGCTGGGCGACGCCCGAGACCCCGGGCGTGCTGCAGAACTCGCCCTGCGTGGCGGTCGCGGTCTGGGTGGAGCTCGGCAGCCCGGAGAAGGTGGCCAGCTATCGTCACTATCTGTCCAACTACGCGGGTGAACAACAGCGTCTGGGGCGCATCCGGCACGCGGACAACACCCGGCTCCGTTCGTTGATGGAGTGGCTGGACTTCAACCAGGTGGTGCCAAGTGACGTGAAGGTGCAGACGGTGCTGTCCTTTGCGTTCCTGGTGGTCTGCCTGGCCAATGTCGTCGGGCTGCTGCTGGCGCGCTTCCTGCGCCACGGTGGAGAAATCGGCCTGCGGCGCGCGCTGGGTGCCAGCCGGCGTGCGGTGTTCACACAATGCATGCTGGAAGCGGGGCTGATCGGTGTCGCCGGAGGGGTGGGCGGGCTGCTGCTGACCCTGCTGGGCCTGTGGGTGATCCGTGTCCAGCCGGTTGCCTACGCGGACCTGATGCATCTGGACCTGGCCATGTTCATGACCCTCTTTGGCCTTTCCCTGTTGGCCAGCCTGGTGGCAGGCGCGATTCCCGCCTATCGCGCCAGTTCGATCCAGCCTGTGGCGCAGCTCAAGCTGCTGTAAAGGAAACGATCATGCAAACCGGACTGATCATCGCAGCGCTGCGCAAGCACCGGCTGGCCACCCTGTTGATCGCAATGGAGATCGCGCTGGCCTGCGCCGTGCTGTGCAATGCCATCTTCATGCTCACGCAGAAGGGGCGTGCACTGAGCCTGGACAGTGGCATCGCCGAGTCGTCACTGGGCATCGTGCAGCTCTCCGGATTCGACGCCGCGCAGGCCGCCGATCTGAATGCCCGTGTGACCGGCGCGCTGCACGCGATTCCGGGCGTAACGTCGGTCGGCATCATCAGCGCCGTTCCGTTCGGTGAACCGGGCGTTCGCGCAGGCGTTCATACCGATGAGAGCGGCAAGGTCTTCGGTGGGGTCCTCGACTTCTACCTGGGTGACGCGGCAGCGATCCAGGCGCTGGATCTGAAGCTGTTGGCCGGGCGCTTGCCGGATGCCGCCGAGTACGCGCCGATCGGGCAGTACGTGCCCGCCAATGCGCCGATCCTGGTAACCCGGCAGCTGGCGGAGCGCTACTGGCCCGGTGAGCCGGCAGTCGGACACAGCCTGTGGTCGATGGACAGCCGTTTCACCGTCATCGGCGTGGTCGAGCACCTGGCCGTATCACAACCCGGTGGAGGGGAGGCGCTGGGTAACGACTGGTCCGTGCTGATGCCGGCCAAGCCGGGCCCGCAGTTGGCGGGGCGCTACCTGGTGCGGGCCGCGCCCGGAGCGCTGCCCCGGGTGATGGCCGACGCACAGCGGGCGGTGGCGGCAGTGGCCCCCGACGTGGTGTTCGACCAGGCCGCCAGCCGCACCGTCGCCGAGCTGCGCGCGGGCTATTTTCACGGGGGACGGTTGATGATGGCCCTGTTGGCGGGCGTGATCGTCGCGCTGCTGGGGGCCACCGCGCTGGGCATTGTCGGCCTTGCCAGCTACTGGGTAGAGCAGCGGCGCAGGCAGATCGGGATCCGCCGTGCGCTGGGTGCAACCCGCCGCGACATCCTGCGTTACTTCCAGCTGGAGAACTTCCTGGTCGTGAGCCTGGGTGTCGTCGCTGGTGCGCTGCTCGCCTATGCATTCAACCTTGGTCTGATGCGGTTCTACGAACTGCCACGGCTTCCCTTGGCGTACCTGCCGATCAGTGCGCTGGCGTTGTGGCTGCTGGGGCAGGTGGCGGTGCTTGCACCTGCATTGAGGGCATCGTCGATCATGCCCGTGCAGGCCATCCGGTCTGCCTGATTTCCGTTGCTCAGGACGCTCTGCGGACGCACCCGGCATCGTGGGTGCGCGCCGTCTGGCCGACGCGCAGTGTCCCTGCATTCGCGGGCTTCTGGGGAGTGCATCATCGCACCGACTGCGGCACGCGTCGCAGCTTGCGGGTGTCATAGCCCATCGCGGCAATGCGCTGCACCGCCTGCTGGTAGTCACTGTCCGACACCTGCGGGGTGCGGGCCATGTACCAGACGTAATCGCGCTTGCTTCGCGCCACGATGGTCTGGCGGTAGCTTTCGTCGAGCCAGGCGATCACGTACTCAGCCTGGATCGGCCAGATGAACTGCATGCCCCAGACCGCACCATTGCCTTCCTTCTCGACACGGCCGATGGGATGCATCGACTTCTGTGGTGCATCGAAGCTGCCTTTGCGGTAGGTGAAGGTGGTCTGGATGCGTCCATCGGGGCGCAGTGCATAGCTCTCCACGGCGTCGAAGGCCTCGCGTTCAGGGCGCGATGGGATATGCGCGATCACGTACCAGTCGCCCATGAAACGCGGCACATCCACCGACGGCGGACGCGGCAGCGGGCGGGTATCGCTGGAACTGCAGCCGGAACCGAACAGGCCGACCGCGATCAGGGGAAGCAGCGAAAACATGCGCATGGGGGACCTCAGCGGGGGCGGAACAGATAGTGGGCCACCAGCCACTGCTGGCCGTCGTCGTAGCCGAACAGCTCGGCGCATGCCATCCAGAACATCCGCCAGCGCTGCCACCAGATCTTCGCTGCAGCCTGGCCGTAGGTGGCGATCAATACCGGCATCACCTGCTCGCGGGCTGCATCCTGGTTGGCCAGCCAGTGGTCGGCCGTGCGCTGGTAGTGGGTACCGTCCAGTAGCCAGCGCTGGTCCAGGCACAGGTCGCGCTGGAAATGCAGCAGCGTGTCGGCCGCAGGCATCAATCCTCCGGTGAAAAAGTGGCGGCCCATCCAATTGTCACCACCGTCTGTCTCGAACGGATACATCAACGTGCGATGGGCGAAGATGTGCACGAACAGCGCGCCATCCGGTTTCAGCCACCGTGCGATGCCGGCCAGCAGGCGTTCGTAGTTGCGCACGTGCTCGAACATCTCCACTGAGACGCAGCGGTCGAACCGCGCTGTCGGCAGGTCGAGTTGGTTGACGTCACACGTCAGCACCTCGACGTTGCCCAGGCCGCGCGCCTGGCACTGCGCCATGATGTGCTGGCGTTGGCTGTGCGAGTTGGACACAGCGGTGATACGCGCCTGCGGATAGCGTTCGGCCATCCACAGGGTCAGTGAGCCCCAGCCGCAGCCCAGCTCAAGAATATGCTGTCCATCGGCCAGTCCGGCGCGCTGGCCGTACAGTTCCAGCATGGCGTCCTCCGCCTGGTCCAGCGTTTCGCGCCCGGTGGGGTAGTAGCAGCTGCTGTACTTCAGCCGCTTGCCCAGGCAGGCCTGGAAGAATGCCGCAGGAACTTCATAGTGCTGGCGGTTGGCCGCGTCGGTATGCAGCGCGAGTGGGCTGTCGGCCAGCTCGGCGATGCGCTGGCTGAAGCGTGCGGATTGGCCTTCGATGCCACCTTCGCTTTCCTCATGCAGGCGTTGCGCGCACAAGCGGCGGATACCCGCTCGCAGCGCCGCATCGGGGACCAGTCCCCGTTCGGCCCAGGCGATCAGCCCGGTTTCCGCATCTTCGGCCGGATTCAGTGACGGGATCGCGCTCATGCGGAATGCTCCTTGGAAGAACGGGGAAACCAGGGAAAGAACATCGGCGTGCTGCGCTGGTAGTCGCGGTAGTCATCGCCACGGCTGCGCAGCGCCTGCTTCTCTGTGAATGGAATACCGCTGAGGTAGCGCAGGAACACGTACATCAGCAGCGGGCCGGCCCAGGCCAACCACCACAGTGGTGAGCCGACCGCGAGCAGGACGTAGCTGAACCAGTGCAGCCACTCGAAGAAGTAGTTGGGATGGCGGGAATAACGCCAAAGCCCCTCGCGGCAGGTGCGGCCCTTGTTCGCCGCATCGGCGCGGAAGCGGGCCAGCTGATGGTCGGCCAGGCTTTCGCCGCCGACGCTCAGCAGCCAGACCAGCGCTGCGGCGACCACCCACAGGGTCAGGTCGCCCCGGGGATTGGCGGCCACCGCGACGAAGGGCAGGGCGAACAGGGCGATCAGCAGCGCCTGCGCCATGAAGAAGCCGAAGATCTTGCCCTGATGGCCCTGCCAGTATTCGCGCAGATAGCGATAGCGCCCGTCTTCCGGTTCGCTGCGAACCCGGTGCCACAGGTGCAGGGCCAGTCGGCTGCCCCACAGGCCGCCGAGTACGCCCAGCGCAACCCGTGGCACCATCGCGCCATCGCCGAGCAGCGCCAGCAGCAGGGCCGAGGCGCCCACGCCCTTGGCCCAGAGCACATCGACCACGCCGATGTTGTGGCGGCGGCGCTGCCAGGCCCAGCCCCAACTCATCACCAGCACGGCATACAGCAGGACCCACAACAGATTGATCATGATGGTGCTCCGGCCAAGGGCGGAGGGGTGATGCGCGAGCCACGACGGGCGACCTGGCACAGCAGCGAAAGCGCGATGCTCCAGCCCACACCCAGCACCAGCGGCCCCTGCCACAGCGGCGCTGTGAACCGGACCGCATCGAATCCCCGCGCTGCGGAGAGATAGGCCAGCGGTGCCAGCAGCAGGCCGAACAGGGCCGGCAGGGCGGGGTGTCGCTGCAGGAAACGCATCGACCTGGTCAGCGTCATCGCGAACGCCGCCCACAACGCCATGATCCAGGGCGGCGGCACCCAACCCAACGGGGCTGCCGCGTAGCGCACCGTACCGCTGGCGGCGGCACTGGCGTCGACCAGCCATGCGCAGGCCAGCGCCAGCATCATCAGCCGGACGTCCAGCCGCGCCTGCGGCGAGGTCAGCAGCTGGCTGCTGATGTAGAGCAACGCCGCCAGCAACGCCGGCCATTGCAGGCCGCGCCCGGCGCCGGCTACGGCACAGAGCCAGACCAGCTGATTGCCAAGCAGATTGCCCCATGGCCGGCGCATCTCAGCTGGCTTGGCCCGGCGGGACGTCGGGCCGATGGCCGGGACGTGCCAGAAGCAGATGCGATACGCCGATCGAACGTTCGAGGAACCCACCCTCGCAGTAGGCCAGGTAGAACTCCCACATCCGGCAGAAGCGGGCGTCGAAGCCCTGCGCCTGCACCGAAGGCAGCTGCGCCAGGAAGCGCTGGCGCCAGGCGCGCAGCGTCAGTGCATAGGAATGCCCGAAGTCCTGCTGCGCGATCAGCTGCAGGTCGCTGGAGCACGTCTTGGCGGCCATGATCGCGTTGATCGATGGGATGAAGCTGCCCGGGAATACATAGCGTTTGATGTAGTCGACGCTGCGCCGGGCCTGTTCGTAGCGATGGTCCTCGATGGTGATGGCCTGCAGCAGGGCAACGCCATCCGGTTTCAGCAGCCGCTGCAACGTGGCCATGTAGGTGTCCAGGTATTCCGCGCCGATGGCTTCGATCATCTCGATCGACACCAGTTTGTCGTACTGGCCCTGCAGGTCGCGGTAGTCCTGCATCAGCAGCGTGACCCGGTCCTGCAGGCCGGCGGCGCGGACACGCTCGGCCGCCAGTGCGTGCTGTTCTGCCGAGATGGTGGTGGTGGTGACATGGCAGCCATAGTGCTGCGCTGCATGCACGGCAAAGCCGCCCCAGCCCGTGCCGATCTCGACCACGCGGTCGCCGGGCTTCAGCGCCAGCTGTTGGCAGATCCGATCCAGCTTGCGCCGCGACGCTGCCTCCAGTGGCTCGCTTTCGGTGTCGAACAGGGCCGAGGAATACATCAGGTCCGGCGACAGGAACAGCGCGAAGAAATCGTTGCCGAGGTCGTAGTGCGCGGCGATGTTGCGGCGGCTGCCTTCACGGCTGTTGCGGCGCAGGCGGTTCCAGCCGCGCAGCAGCCAGCCCCCCACGCGCGCCGGGCCACGTTCCATGCCGTCGAGCAGATCGCGATTGCGCACCAGCAAGCGTATCAGTGCGACCAGGTCGTCACAGTGCCACTCGCCGTGGATGTAGCTTTCTCCTGCGCCGACGCTGCCCTGTGCCGCGACCTTTCTATAGAACGCGGGATCATCAATGGTGACGGTGACATGCAGTTCGCCGCGGGCATCGCCCAGCCAGACTTCGCCAAGCGCGTCGCGCACGCACAGGCGGCCGTCGCGTAGCGGCGCAAGCTGGGCCAGCAGGCGGCGGCGCAGGAAGGCATCCAGTGTGCCGGGGCGCGGCAGCGCGACCGAAGGAGTCATCGAATTCATCGCGGTTTCTCGGCAAGGGTGGGGTGGTCGTGCACGGGGTTGCGCTTCAACCACAGCCGCAGCGCGTGCCAGTGGATGGCGGCCACCACCTGGGTAGTCATCAGTGGGTAGCAGGCCAGGACACGGGCCAGCCCCCGGCCGTCCAGGGCGTGCCGCTGCATGGCCTGGGTGGCATCGAACTGGCGCACGCCGTCGCGCCAGACCTGCATGTGCACGCGCAGGTCCTGGCCCGGGCGGTTGAACCGCCAGTCGTAGTGGCAGTCCATCGGCATGAACGGCGATACATGGAAGCGCTTGTCGAACTGCCAACGCAGTGAACTGCCTTGGTGCGTGGCGGTAGCGACCGGCAGCACATAGGCGTGCCGTTCCTTCCAGGGCGTGTTGGTGATCTCGGCGACGATGCAGTCCAGCGTGCTGCCATCGGCCTGGTAGCAGTAGTAGAAGCTGACCGGGTTGAACACATGCCCGGCGAAGCGAAGATGGGTGAGCAGTCGTACCGGGCCGATAGGCCTGTAACCGAGCGTGGCTGCAGCATGGTCGCGCACAGCATCGGCCAGCGGCTGCGCCCGGTCACCGAAGTAGTCGCTGCGGCGGAACTCGGCGAGATTGCGCCGATTGACCGACCACAACCAACGCCCGGCGAACACCGTATCGAGTTCATCCAGATCGAGCAGCAGCTGCGCGATCGGGTAACGGAATGCGTGCGGATGCGGATGATGCCGGCGATGCATCACCTGCCCGAAATAGAGCGCACTGGCGCTCATGCCGCCACCTCGCCCGGAGCCTGTGCCCGCTGGTGTGGCGCGCAGGCCTGCAGGGCGTCGACCACGCGTCGGGCACTGCGGATACCATCCTCGTGGAAGCCCCAACCCCAATAGGCGCCTGCAAACCAGGTGTGGCGACGGCCCTGCAGTTCCGCCCAGCGCTGCTGCGCCCGCACTGCGGCGTGGTCGTGTACGGGGTGCGCGTAATGCAGGGTTCGCAGTACCTTGGTGGGGTCGATTGCCTCGCTGCGGTTAAGCGTCACTACCAGGGGGGTGTCGCCGGGCAGGCCCTGAAGCAGATTCATGCAGTAGCTGACGGTGCAGGGCGCGGCGCGATCCTGCGGCACGTGCGCGTTCCACGCTGCCCAAGCCTTGCGGTTGCGCGGCAGCAACGAGGCATCGGTATGCAGCACCGCCTCGTTGGACTGATAGCGGATGGCGCCCAGCACCTCACGCTCGTCAGCGTCCGCATCGGCCAGCAGGGCCAGCGCCTGGTCGCTGTGGCAGGCCAGGATCACTTCGTCGAAGGCCTCCACACCGGCAGCGCTGTGCACGCGTGCGCCCCAGGGCATGCGTTCGACGGTGCTGACGGGGCATTGCAGCCGCTCATGCACCCGCCAGCGGCGACGCAGCGCATCCACGTAGCGCGCCGATCCGCCGCTGACTACCCGCCAGCTCGGGCGGCCGGTCATCTGCAGCATCTGGTGATTGGCCATGAACTGGGCCAGGTAGCGCGCCGGGAAGTCCTGCACGGTGACCGCCGGTGAGGACCACAGTGCCGAGGCCATCGGCAGCAGGTGCTCGTCGATGAACGCCTGGCCATAGCGCTGGCTGCGCAGGTACTCGCCCAGCGTGGGGCCGTCTTCTTCTGCCAGCAGCAACGGCGCGTCACGATAGAAGCGGCGAAGGTCGGCCAGCATGCCCCAGAAACGCGGCGATACCAGGTTGCGGCGCTGGCAGAACAGCCCATCCAGCGAGGTGGCGTTGTACTCCACGCCGCTGCGCTCACTGTGCATGGAGAAGCTCATCGTGGTTGGTTGCGAGGCTACACCCAGCTCGTCGAACAGCGCCGTCAGCAGCGGATAGTGCTGGGGGTTGAACACAATGAAACCGGTATCCACCGCCAGGCGTGCGCCATCGACGTGCACGTCGTGGGTGTGGGTGTGGCCGCCAAGGTAGTCGTTAGCCTCGAACAGCGTGACGTCGTGCTGGCCATCCAGCCACCAGGCACTGGCCAGCCCCGCGATACCCGAGCCGATGACCGCGATACGCACGTCAGTACCTCGCCTTGGCCAGAACCCACTCGGGGATGGGCTTGAGCCCTTTGACCAGGCCCAACATCGACATCGCGCGCAGTCCGTACCAGGTCAGGTCCACTTCCCACCAGCGGAATCCCTGGCGAACGGTGCCGGGGAAGAAATGATGGTTGTTGTGCCAGCCTTCGCCGAAGGTGAGCAGAGCCAGCCACAGGTTGTTGCGGCTGTCGTCGCGGGTCTCGAAGCGGCGGCGACCGAAACGATGCGCCAGCGAGTTGATGGTGACGGTGGCATGGAACAGCACGATGGTGGAAATGAAGAAGCCCCAGACCAGCAACTGCGGTCCCGAGGTGTGCAGGCCAGGCGCCCAGCGCTCCAGGGCGGCGCCCAGTGCGTACAGCGCTGCGGCCAGCACGACCGGCACTGCGGTATCGAAGCGGTCGAGCCAGCGCAGCTCGGGGAAGCGCGCCAGGTCAGGTACCCGCGACAGATCCGTGGCGAAGGCTTCGCGGGTCAGGAACCAGCCCATGTGGCTGCGCCAGAAGCCGCCTTCGCGCGGCGAGTGCGGATCCAATGGCTGGTCGGCGTGACGATGGTGGTGGCGATGATGGGCAGCCCACCACAGCGGACCGCGCTGCACGCTGGAAGCGCCGATGACAGCGAACACGAACTGCACCGTTCGCGACGCGTGGAAGGTGCGGTGCGAGAAGTAGCGGTGATAGAACGCGGTGATGGCGAACATGCGCACCGCATAAAGCGCCATGGCCACGGCGACCGCCGTCCACGACACGCCTACCCAGATCACCGCGATGCACGCCAGGTGCATCAATGCGAAGGGTACCGCGCGCAGCCAGTCGATGCGGCCGGGCCGTTCACCGGTGGCCACTACGCCATTGCCGGTATCGAACCAGCTCTGGAACGTACGCAGCAGGCGCCAGCGTCGACGGGGGAGGGGCGCTACAGAGGCCATGGCGGATCTCGGCGGGTGTCTTGGCTATCTGTACGCAGCAGAGCGTGCAGTGGATGCGACGCGACGCGGAAAATTTCGCCTTCACCCGGGCGTCACGGTGCAGCGGTCAACCAAGGGCTGGGTCCATACCCGCTGCCAGTCGCTTGCCGGGCGTTCGGCAGCTGGCGAGCTGAAGCGCACCGTCACCTGCGGGTAGCTGCCGCGGGCATCACGCAGGTTGCTGGTGCCTCGGAACTCCAGCAAGCGACGGTCGGCGTTGGCATAGACCAGTGACAGGCGGGGTGCGACGCCGCCGTACCAGGTGTCCAGACTGACGTCGATCGATTGGCCATCGATACCCTGCCAACGTACCGGACCGATGCGCCGCACCTGCACCGGGAAATAGCGCTGCCGCCCCGGCACCAGGAAGGGCAGGCTGATGCGTTCGCCGCGCAGCAGCGCCGGCCAGTGCGCGCGCACCGCGGCGTCGAACCCTGCATCGATCACCGCGTCCGGTGGCAGTTCAAGCTGGCGCCGCCGCAGCTCGCTGGCGGCATCCTCCTTCCAGGCGATCGACACCGAGTCGCCAGTGGCATCGACTACAGCGGTCTGGCCGCTGCGGCGGTCTTCCAGCGAGTAACCCCGTGCCTGCGGGCGGGCACTGGCGGGCAGATGCTTGCGGGCGAAGGGTTGGCCATCCGGGCACTGGTACAGCACCCAGCGCTCGGCGCCCTCCGTTGCCTCTCGCCGCCAGTGCACTTCACGGTAGAGGATGTCGCCCTGCGCCGAGGTAGCCACGCCCTCACTTCGCAGCCAGGGTGCCGCCAGCGCGGCATGGGGCAGGCACAGCAGCAGCCAGGCAGTGCGCATGGTCTTCATCCGGAGGTGGAGGGCTCAGTTGATACGGCGGGGGCGGCCGGTTGGATGCGCAGTTCCCGCTGCATCCAATTGCTGCCCCCGCGCGTACAGAGGACAGACCTTCACCCGCCCGCCGCGAACGCCGATGTACCCTGACGCCGCCAGCACTCTCCTCAACTTCGATACCGCACGCACCGTGTCCAGTTCCCAGCAGCCGAGCAGCGAGCCGACGAACTGGGCCGGGGACATGGACGGCGTAGCGCGCCTGCGCGATCGCGACTGTTTCATGCGGATCTACGACTACTTCATGCCGCGGTTGTGCGTGTACCTGCGCGGCCTGGGTGCACCGGATGCGGTTGCCGAGGAACTGGCGCAGGAATGCCTGCTGCGCCTGTGGCTGCGAGCGGCCGACTACGATGCGGCCCAGGGCGCGCTGAGTACGTGGCTGTACCGGATTGCGCGGAACCTGCATATCGATCGCATCCGTCGCGAGCGAAGCTGGATGCAGGTGCAGTCAGCGGTGGAGGACGCCGCCACACTGGACGTGATCGAGCGCAGCAGCGCAGAGCAGTTCGCAGACCAGGCACGGCTGCGCCAGCGCATCAATGAGCTGCCCGCGGTGCAGGCGCGGCTGGTGCGGATGTCCTATTTCGAAGCCAAGAGCCACAGCGAGATTGCCGAGGCGCTCGGCATGCCGTTGGGGACGGTGAAGTCACACCTGCGGCGTGCGTTCCTGCAGCTGCAGGCCAAAGTGGGAGGTGCGCTGTGAACCCGCACCACCACTTGCACGAATCCACCCTCATGAGCTATGCCGCAGGCGCGCTGCCGGCGCCGTTGAGCATCGTGGCCGGTGCCCACCTGGAGCAGTGCCTGCATTGCCGTCAGCGACTGCGCGAGGCAGAGGCTATCGGCTCGGTGCTGCTGGAGCAGACACAGCCGCCTGCCGCCGACGCGCGGCGCGAAAAGTTGCGCGAGGCGATGCTGATGCAACTGGCCACGGAAGCGCCGATGACCATGGCTGGGGTCGTACGCCCCGTGTCGAAGGAGCGGCCTGAGGCCGATCCGGATCATCTGCCTGCCTCGCTGCATCCCTACTTCGGTGCGTCGCTCAGCGGACTGCATTGGCGCTGGATGGCGCCGGGTGTGCATTGCATCCGTGCCGAGCAGATGCCCTCGCTGATCATGCTGAAGATCGCGCCGGGCAAGTGCCTTCCCATGCACAGCCATGGCCGCAGCGAACTGACCCAGATTCTTCGGGGTTCATACAACGATGCGCTGGGGCTGTTCGCGCCGGGCGATGTTGCGGACCTGGATGAAGATGTGGAGCATCAACCGGTGACCGCGCCAGGGGTGCCGTGCATCTGCGTGTCGGCGCTGGATGCGCCGCTGGTGTTCAGTGGTTGGCTGGCGCGGAAGGTGCAGCGGTTTGTGAAGCTCTAGGGCGGGTGTGACGATGGCCGGGACGGGTGCACTGCGGATTCTGTTGACCGGCGCCGCCGGCCTGGTGGGGCAGGGCGTGGCGCTGGCCTGCCAGCGCTCGCCGGATGTCGCCGGACTGACCGCGCTGGTCCGGCGCCCAGGCAGTCTGAGCGGGCCCGGCAGCGAACTGATCGTCCCTGACTTCCTGCGTATCGACGCACGGCCTTATGAACTGGCCGGGTTCGATGCCTGCTTCTACTGTGCTGGAGCACCGCCGGTCGGCACGGCCGAGGGCGAGTATCGGCGCGTGACCCTGGACACCACGCTGGCCGTGGCCCTCGCGTGGGCTGCCGCGAACCCGCAAGGCTGCTTCCTGTATGTATCAGGTGCCGGTGCGGACCCCACGAGTCGACTGATGCCGCTGAGGGTGAAGGGCGAGACCGAGGTGGCATTGCAGGCCTTGCCGGTGCGTACCGTGATGCTGCGCCCGGGGGGCGTCAGGCCGGTCCCGGGCACCGGCACCCGTCATGCCCTGCTGAAGCCCCTGTACTGGGGCGGCGCGCCGTTGATGAAGCTGGCCGGCGCGATTTTGCCATCGTTGATGACCAGCAATCTGGCTCTCGGTCAGGCGATGATTGCGCTGGCCGGCAGAGAGAATCCGCCGGCAACGGTGGAGTGCGCGGACATCAACCGGATCGCAGCTGGCGTACGCGATCCGGCGGCCTGACCTCAGTGTGGCGCGGCCTCCAGCGCGGTGCGCACCGCGGTCGCCAGGTCACTGCGGGTGAACGGCTTCGGCAGCAGCGCAACCGCGCGTCCCTGGCTGCCCGCCTGATCATGGTCACGTGGATAGCCCGACGTGAACAGCACAGCGACTTCCGGCCAGCGTTCACGCACTTCACGCACCAGCTCCCAGCCCGACATGCCGGGCATCACCACGTCCGAGAACAACAGGTCCACCCTGGTATCAGGGCGTTCCAGCAGCCGCAGCGCGGAGGGGCCGTCGTGGGCTTCCAGGACGCGATAGCCGAGCAGCCGCAGCGAATCCACCGTGTGGGCGCGGACATCGTCGTTGTCCTCTGCCACCAGAATGGTTTCCTCTCGCGGTGAGTAACCCGCCAGACCGGTCTGCGGGGTGCGTGCTTCGCAGGGCAGGGCCAGCGGTGAGCGCGGAAACATCATGGTGATGCTGGTGCCGCCGCCTTCCACCGAATCGATCAGCACGTGGCCGCCGGACTGCTTGACGAACCCATGCACCATCGACAGACCCAGCCCGGTGCCGCGGCCGACCTGCTTGGTCGTGAAGAACGGTTCGAACACGCGGGCCAGGGTCGCCGCATCCATGCCGTGGCCGTTGTCCCGCACCCGCAACATCACGTACTCGCCCGGTGTTGCATCCGGGAACAGGGCGGCGTAGTCGTGATCGAGGTGGCTGTTGTCGACCTCGATCACCAGCCGGCCGCCATGCGGCATCGCATCGCGGGCATTGACCGCCAGGTTCAGCACGGAGGCCTCCAGCTGGCTGACGTCGATTTCCACGCACCAGATGTCCTCGGCGCTGCGGATCTCCAGCTGCACCAGCTCACCCAGTGCACGCTGCAGCATGTCGTGCATGTCCAGCAGGCGCTCGTGGAGGTTGGCGGCCTGGCTGTGCAGCGGCTGGCGACGGGCAAACGCCAGCAGGCGCTGGGTCAGGCTGGCGGCGCGGCCGACACCCTTCAGTGCGTTGCCCAGCGCCCGGCTGACCATTGCTCCGGCTTCGCCGGCGCGCTCGTTGAGCAGCATGGCGTGCTCGACGTTGCCGGAGATGACCGTCAGGATGTTGTTGAAATCATGCGCGATGCCGCCGGTGAGCTGGCCGACCGCTTCGATCTTTTGTGACTGGCGCAGCGCGTGTTCGGCCTGCAGCCGCGCAGTGGTTTCCACCGCCTCGGAGACCAGGGCGGTGACCACGCCTTCGGTATCCAGCAGCGGGCGGAACGAGAAGTCGAAACTGCGCCGCCCGGTCGGAAGCTCCAGCTCCAGTGAGTGCAGGGAACTCCGGCCCTGTACGGCTGCGGCGACGGCCTCATCGATCAGCGCGCTGATGCCATCGGTTGTGGCGAACCAGAGCGATTCGCCGAAGCGCATGCCAACAATGTCCTTCTTGTCTGCAAGCACCGCGGCCAGTGACGCGTCATTGGCATCAACCACGCGTCCGGACAGATCCAGGAGAACCTGATGCTGGAAGCTGGATTCGAAGATCGCCTGCAGGCGTCGCTTGCTGGAGCGCAACTCGGCAGTGCGCGCCTGCACCTGCTGCTCGAGCAGTTGGTTGTCTTCGCGCAGGGCCAGCTCGGCCTGCTTCAGCTGCGAGATGTCGCTACCCAGGCAGATGTAGCCGACCACGCTGCCATCGGCCGCATGCTCGGGGACACAGTCCATCTGCACGAACCGTGACTCGCCGCTGCGATGGACCAGCTCGACCTGGAAGCTGGTGCGTTCTCCCTGCAGTACCCGTTCCAGGCTGGGCAGGGCGTGTTCGAAGGCGGAAATACCGCTGACATCCCGTGCCGCTCGACCCAGCAGTTCGGCCAGGCTGACGCCGTGCCAGTCCAGGAATGCCTTGTTGGCGAAGCGGTAGCGATGTGCCTTGTCGAGCTGGGCAATCAGCGCCGGAACCGCATCGGTCACCTGCTGCAGCTGTGCCTGGCTGTCGTTCAGCGCGACCTGGGCCCGCACAAGCTGGGTGCGTTCATGGGCCTCCTGCCGTGCACGACGGATCGCGTCGGGTAGGCGCTGCAGGCGCTGCTTGACAACGTAGTCGCGCGCGCCGCGGGTCAACGCCTGCACGGCCAGCTCTTCGGTCAGCGTGCCGGAGACGAAGATGAAGGGGGTCTGCGGAACCCGCTCGCGTGCCAGTGCGAGGGCGGCATCGCCGTCGAATCCCGGCAGCACATGATCGGCCAGGATCACGTCGAACGGCCGGCTGTCGATGGCCTCGATGAAGGCGTTGCGGGTCCACAGGCGCTCAGCCTCGAAATCGAGGCCGGCACGCTGCAGCTGGGCGCTGATCAACTCCGCATCAAGCGCGCTGTCCTCCAGCATGAGGATGCGCAGGCGCTCGCTGCGGCGCGATCCATCACGCATTGTTCTGCCCCGAGCCGTTGGGCCGATGCGGCGGTGGCTGGTTGGTGATGCCCCAGAACATGCCCAGCCCCTGGATGGCGTCGAAAAACTCCTTGAAGTCGACCGGCTTGACCACGAAGGCATTCACGCCCAGCTCGTAGCTGCGAACCAGGTCCTGCTCCTCGCGCGAGGAGGTCAGCATCACCACCGGGGTGCTGCTCAGCTGCCGGTCGCCACGCACCTGCTCCAGTACTTCAAGGCCATTGACCTTGGGCAGCTTCAGGTCCAGCAGCACCACCACCGGCCCGCCGTGCATGGCGCCGGCGAACTTGCCTTCGCAGCGCAGGTAATCCAGCGCCTCGGCGCCGTCGCGTACATGGATGACGTCGTTCAGCAACTGGCAGCGTGACAACGCAGCCAGCGTCAGCTCGGCATCCTTGGGGCTGTCCTCCACCAGGAGGATCGGCCGCAGGTCCCTCATGGGTGATCTCCTGTGGAACGGGGTAGGGTGAAATGAATCGTGGCGCCCTTGCCGGGCTCGCCCTCGGCCCAGGTACGGCCGCCATGGCGGCCGATGATACGGCGGACATTGGCCAGGCCGATGCCGGTGCCTTCGAACTCTTCGACGTGGTGCAGGCGCTGGAACACGCCGAACAGCTTGTCCACGTAGCGCATATCGAAGCCGCAGCCGTTGTCGCGCACGAAGAAGTGGTCTTCGTCGTCGTTGCGCTCGTGGCCAACCTCGATCATCGCGTGTTCGCGCTCGCGGGTGAACTTGATCGCGTTGGCCAGCAGGTTCTGCCAGACCAGGCGCAGCATCGTTGGGTCGGCTTCGACCTCCGGCAGCGGTGCGAGCGTCCACTGCACGTCGCGGCCGGTGTAGTCCAGGGCCAGGCTGCGGCGCACATCCTCGGCCAGCGCGGTCATGTCCAGCCGCACACGCCCCAGCGTGGAGCGCCCCATCTGCGAGAAGCTGAGCAGGTCATCCACCAGAGTCCCCGCGGACTTGGCCGATTCAACGATCGTATCCAGAAAGCGGCGCTCGGTATCGTTCAGGCGTTCGCCCGCCGAGCTGCCCAGCAGTTCCGAATAGCCGACGATGTGGCGGAACGGTGCGCGCAGATCGTGGCTGACCGAGTAGGAGAAGGCTTCCAGTTCCTTGTTGCTGCGGAGCAGCTGCTCGTTCAGCTCGGCCATTTCCTCGGCCTTGCGCAGCACGATATCGACGATGGCCGTGCGCATCTCGTGTGCCGCGTCGCAGTCAGCGTCGCTCCACGGCAGGCTGCGCTGCTGCACGGTCTCCTTCCAGGCCTCGAACGAGTTGCGCGGGGACAGCGCCACGCCGGGCGCCGCGGCCTTGCGTGGGTCGCCGCCCCAGCGCACGGTGCGGACCACTTCCGGGCGGAACCACATCAGGTAGCTGTCATGCAGCTGCGAAATGGACACCGCCAGCAGGCCGCTGGCTACGTCGGCCAAGTGCGCGGCAGGCGGCCAGTCGGCTGCCAGGTGGTCGGTGCAGTAGGTTTCCTGGCCGGCCTGCTGTGTGGCCAGCCAATTCGCCAGGGCCAGCACGTCGCTGGCGGAAGGGCACTCGCCGACACGCAGGCACTCGCCCTTGTGCACGATCGCTGCGCCGGCCGCGCCAGTCAGCGACAGCAGGCTGGCTTCGTCCTGGCGCAGGGCCGCCATGAATTCTTCGTCGCCGGCCATGCGACCCAGTAGTTTGACCAGTATCGAGCGACGGGCAACGCGCTCTTCGATCGCACGCGCACGCTCCTTCAACGCAATCTGCAGCGACAGGATCTGGCCCATGAACTCGCAGGCAGTGCGCACGTGGTAGGGCAGGCGGCGCGGCTGCACGGTGTGGCAGGACACCAGGCCCCACAAGCGACCTTCATGCACCAGCGACACCGACATCGACGCGCCGGTACCCATGTTGCGCATGTAGTGCAGGTGCACCGGCGAGACGCTGCGCAGCACCGCCAGGCTCAGGTCGGTGGGCGGCGCGTCGCGATGGTCCTCGGCCCGCATCAGCGGGGCAGGGGTGTAGTTGTTGTCCGCGATCAGGCGGACCCGGTTGCGGCGGTAGAGTTCGCGGGCCTGCGCGGGAATGTCCGACTCGGGGAAGCGCAGGTCCAGGTAGGACGGCAACAGGCCGTTGCCATCCTCCGCCACCACCATGCCGTTCCAGCCAGCATCGAACTGATAGACCAGGGTGCGGTCGAAGCCGGTGAGCCGGCGCATGTGCGCGGCCGCCAGCGTGCACAGGTCTTCCACCGTCGCCGCCGATTCAATGCCGGTCATCAGTTCGCGGATGGCCGGATACAACTCTTCCAGTGAGCCCGGCTGGCCCGGGACCGGTGCTTCCAGCTCGACCAGCAGATCGGTGGCCGAACGGTGCACCAGCAACTGATGCCGGCCGTGGCCGTCCAGATGCACTGCACCGACGTGGGCACTGCTGCCGACCATGGCCTGCTGGAACAACCCCTGGAACGGCGCCAGCACCCCACCCAGCACCTCGCTGACAGGCTGCATCAATGGCTCGCCAAACTGCTGCAGCAGCCCCGGGTGGCTGATGGCGCGCTCGCGTACCAGCAGGGAGTGCGGCTCAACGACAAGAAGCACGCCGTACGGCTGGATCGCGCCGGGGGTGTGGATCGGTTCGCGCGCGCAGCCGGACAGGGCAGTGTCGTGCGCGGACTCAGCAGAAGGCATCAAGGGCGAGACTCACGATTCGTGGATGGCTGGAAAGCCCAGTGATACATCCGGTATCCATGGATGGTGAAGCAAAAGTGTGCATCCGCATACCACCACGTGTACGTGAAAGGCATTTCATTCAAACCTGAATTCTTCATCTACGCACCGGCGAACGAACTGGAAGGCGTCTGTCGCGGCTACGCAGGCCTGCGCGCGCTCGTCGGCATTTAAAACGAGCGCATCCAATCCGTCGCGCTCGCGTCTCCAGCACTCCGCCACGCCCAGTTCGGACGGGCGCAGGTGACGCGCTCCGTAGCCGGCATGAAGCTGCAACGCCGCGGCCATCTTCAACAGCACGGCGGCACCGAGCGTTGAGCCCTCCGCCACATAGCGCCAGCCCACCGCGGCCGCCTTCGAGAACGCATGCGGCTGCGGTCGCCACGCGTGGGGTACCGGCACGATCGCGCCCAGATCACGAAGGTCCTCTTCGATCAGCGCCAAGCGGGTCGTGCCGGGATCCCACATCCGGTACAGCGGCGCAATGGTGTGGTGGAAGTGCCACTGCACGCGCAGGAAGCCGAGATAGCGCTGGCGCGACGCGAAGATGTGCTGGTGCAATAGATGCTGGTCGAGGCGAGCATGGACCGTTCGCGTGTGTTCCTTCAGCGCGACGCTGAGCGCAACGTGATCAGGCTGTGCTGGCAAGATGGGAGTAGGCATCGGCGCGCAGCCTAGCAGACTCGGGCGTAAAGGCCGGCAGGGGTTTCGCAGTCGGTACATCTGAACTGCACGCCGGCTCGACAACGATTGCCCTACGGTGACTCCACTCTCCATAGATGCCATGCCCGTGAACCTGCAGACCGTGCCCGCGACCCCGTACCGCATGCTCCCTGACAGCTGCCAGTTTGAACTGCTGGATGTGGATGCACTGCAGGATCCTGCCAGTGGCCGCTTGTTGCATCTGTACTCGCTGATCGCCCGCTGCCTGTCCTGCGAGACGGTCTTCAAGGCAGAAGAAGGGCAGGGCCTGGTCAGCCATACGGCGGCGCGGGTGGTGCGATGCCCCACCGGCTGCGGCCAGCAGGCATTCAAGCCGGCGCTGCTGCGGTCATGGCGCCCGCAGGCCATTGCCCAGGCCTGAGCGGTAGACAATCCTGTCACGTTGTTACAGCAGCCCGGGATTGGCTCGCCAGACCGCGAAGTTGAGTGCCGAAGCAAACGAGATCCAGGCAAGGTAGGGAAGCAGCAGCACCGCTGCGACCGGGCGGATGCGCGCAAACGCGACGATCGTTGCGCACACCAGCACAATCAACACAAGAATGTCAGCGAAGGCGAGGGCGCCCAGCTTCCAGTCGAAGAACAGCCAGCTCCACAGCGCGTTGACGGCCAGCTGCAGCAGATAGAGCACCAGTGCCGGCCGTGCGCCTCGCCAGCCGCGTTCGCGCCAGGCCAGCCACGCGGCAAGCGCCATCATGGCGTAAAGCAGCGTCCACACCGGACCAAACACGCTGGCCGGTGGCGCCCAGCTGGGGAGGGCGAGGGTGGCATAGAAGCTGGCCGCCGATGTGGATGCCCACCCGCCGAGGGCGGCCGCGACGAAGGTGATCGCCCCCCATGCCAGAAGTCCGGAAACCTGTGAACTCCGCTTCATACCGTGCAGCTCCGTGATGCGCATGCCAACGCATACGCACAGAGGCCGCGAATGGATGCAGGTTGCGGGCGTTCAGTCTGAAGAGCTGGCGGTACCCGTTCCCTGGCTCGCTGGCAGCAGCGAAGGCCGTTGATCAAACCACTCGCGTGCCTTGGCCAGATGCCATTGGCGCTGGTCACCGTCCAGTTCGATCCCCGCACCCAGCAGTCCCCACCGAAGATAGAGATCACCGCGTTTGCGCTGTTCGAGCAGATCCAGCCGCGCGCGCACCGACAGGCGATCGTTCTCGGCCTGCAGCCCATCGATGACCAGATGACCAGGGCGCCAGCGCAGCGTCGCCTGGGCCTGCACCTGGCCGGAGTCCAGCAGGGACAGGGTCCAGCGCGGGTAGTCGGTGCGCTCTGCGAACAGCGCCAGCAACGGTCGTGCATCGCTGAGATCCAGATCCGTGGTGGCGTCCACCTGGAACGGCGACTGCGCATCGATACGACCACGCTTGAAGATCGCGCGGCCTTTCCATGCAGTCGAGCCCTGCGTGCCCGCCACCTGCACGTTGCGCAGCTCGACCGTGGTGCCGGACAGATCGAAATGACGCTGGTTGAAGTCACCACGGCGCAGGGTTGCGTTCACGTCGACGTCGCCGCCCATGTCCAGCCCCGCCACCTTGGCGCTGGCGTTGCGCCCCAGCAGCCGGGCCGTGCCATGGCCGACGCGCCCGTCGGTGTCGAGGGTCGCGTCACCGCTCAGGGTGCCAGTGCCACGGAGCAGTCGCACCTGTGGCGAGCCAAGGTAGCGGTTGTAGGCGGTCAGATCAGGAATGGTTGCTTCCTTGAAGCGCAGCTGGGCGCGGACACCTTTGCGCAGTTCCTGCAGGCGGCCATCGCCGGTCAGGTCGAGGGCCAGATCACGGCCGTCGAACAGGCGTACGTCCTTGGCATCGGTTGGCCGCGCAGTGAATCGCGGCAACCGGACGGCCAGCTGTGCCTGATTGGGGCTGCCGGCCTTCAACTCGCCATGGGCGCTGGCCGTTCCCGCCAGGCGCACGCCGGCGACTTCGGCGACGGCCTCGGCGGCGGGGATGTCCACGGTGCTGCCTTCGATCAGCTCGCCGTTGCGAAGGTGCAGGTCCGCCTTCAGCGTGCCGCCACCATCCAGCTGCAGCCATGGCTTGCGCACGAACAGGGCAGGGATCCAGTTGAGCGAGGTGAATGTCCATTCGCCGCGCACGGTGCCCGAGCTGCGTTCCAGCAGCCGGGCAGGCGCCTGGAACGGGATGTCGCGCCCGCTGATGTGCAGATCCGCATCCACTTCGCTACCCGAGCCGCGACGCATGGGCAGGCGCGCCTGCAGGCGCAGGTCGTTGGCCACGTTGAGCTGCAGGGCCAGCAGGCCGCGATCCGGGGCACCATCGCCCAGGTGGAGCGGCACCTGCCAGAGCGCGTGGTCGCCGGGCTGGAGCTGACCGTCGATCATGTGGAGCGTCAGCTGGAGGCGTCCAGGCACCGGAGCACTGGAAATCTTCGGCGTGGCGACATCAGTGTCCATCCGCAGGCCCTGGCTGCGGGCATCGACCTCGAGCTGGGCATGCAGAAGTTTCAGCTTGGCCAGGCCGGGCGCCTGGTCCCGATAGTGGCGCGGATAGCTGAAGCGCGCAGTGAGATCCATGTCGCCCAGCAGCTGCACACCGTCAAAGCTGGTGTCCGCATCGCTGAACGCAACCTCGGATTCGAACAGTTCGGATGGGCCGCCACGCAGCTGCTTCAGGAACCCCACGGTACCCTGGCCCTTGCCGATGATCAGCAGCTTGCCGAAGCGTGCACTGCGGATGCTGTCGCTGTGGATGGCGTTGAAACGCAAGGTCCAGCCCTGGTCGCTGCGCGGCGGTGAAGGGATGGCCTCTTCGACGCGGCTGATCTCGGCGGAAACTCCGGTGGCCTGCAGCCTTGGCACCCGCACCTCGCGCTGGAACAGGGGCAGCACCGCCAATCGGGCGCTAGCGCGGTCTGCATGCAACACGTAGACGGTGTGGTTCACGTGGCCGCGCATGTGCACGTTCCAGGCAATGACGTGGCCGGGCAGCACGGTAATGGCCGGCCCGGTGGTCATCACGAACTTCTGCGGCTTGCGGTTGGTGACCTGGTCGAACAGAGGGGTGTTGAGGAAGATGTTGCCGGCCAGCAGGTACAGCAGGTAGATGCCAAGCAGGAGGTAGCCAGCCACGCGCCATCGTCGGAAGCGGTGTGGGATGCGCGCGGAAACTGGGGGCATTTACTGCTCAAAAGGTTGGAATTTCCTCAACTATTACGGAGCGGATGGCGGTGGCGCGTGAAGCAGCTACGGGGCCGGAGCTCGATTCTGGTAGTGTCCGGCCTGGTCACGACCACAGATCTGCAGGAGACGCATGGAGATCCGGCCCGCCCGTGCAGGCGATTTCGAGGTGATGTGGGGCATGTTCAAGGAAGCCATTGCGATGCAGGATGCGCTGCCCTTTGCCGGCTCTTTCGCCGTCGAGACGTTTCGCGCGCATTGGTTCCAGGTCCAGGCACCTCATGTGGCTGTGCTGGAGGGCCGGGTGGTGGGCATGTACAAGATGGGCCCGAACTTCCCTGATCTAGGGGCGCACGTGGCCAGCGCCACGTATGTGGTGGATGCGCCGGAACAAGGGCAAGGCGTGGGCCGGGCGCTGGTGGAACACAGCCTGGAGCGGGCGAGGGCGGAAGGATTCCTGGCCATGCAGTTCAATTACGTAGTCAGTACCAACGGCCCGGCCGTGGCGCTGTACCGGAAGCTGGGGTTCGATGTGGTCGGGACGTTACCGAAGGCGTTCCGGCACGGTCAGTTGGGGTTGGTCGATGTCTTCGTGATGCACAGGTTCCTGTAGTGCCGTCGCCGGGTCGGTCGCCTCAATCAGCGTTCTTTGGGAGCGTGATGACGAATGAAGTGCGACCATCCCGCCATCGTCCATGGACAGTGCCGCGGTGCGCGTGGCAGATTTCCCGCACCAGGAACAGGCCGAGGCCCAAGCTCGCGTGTTCGCCTTGTGACGCGTTGTGCGAGCCTCTGCGCAAGGGATCGAACAGACTGTTGAACTCTTCGTCCGATAGTTCGGCCCCGGTGTTGCTCACCGTGATCATGATCTGGTCGACGAGGCCCTCAAGGCTGATCCGCACATCGGTGCCGTGTTCGCCGTACTTTGCAGCGTTGGTCGTGAGGTTGTGAACCGCCTCGCGCAACGAAGAGGCGTCGAAGCAACCGCGGGCATCGCCTTCAGCCTCATACTTGATGGGGACGTGGGGCAGGGAAGCGCGAAGCAATTCGACTTCTTCGCCAAGCGATTGTGCAAGATCGCAGTCCACCGGATGAATGGCCATGCCATCGCCCAGCTTGCTGCGGCTGTAAGCCAGCAGGTCGTCGAGCAGCTTGTTCATGCGCATGCTGCCATTGAGGATCCGCTCGGCCTGCCTGGACAATGCCGGATCCTGCAGTCCACTGGCCAGAGTGTCCGCCGAGAACATGACCGCTGCCAAAGGACCTCGGAGATCATGCCCGAGCGCTGCCAGGAAGATCTGCCTCCAGGACTCGACCTCGGCAGAGAACTGAGCAAGGGATTCGGCGACCGCCTGATCGATGGCCTCATTGAAACGAAGGATGTCATCGATCGATGAAGTGATCAGCTGCTGGTCGGATGCCCATCGCCGAAGTACCGAAGCCCGGAGTGCTCGATACTCGGCCACCATCTGGTTGAGGCCAAAGCCGGCGATGGCGCGGGTTCGGCCATGATAGGACGCGGCGGACTCTGGGCCGGGCTTCAACGGTGCAAGCCCGTGGGACTTTGCGACCTGCTGGGAGGCTGTCTGCGGCGATCTGAGATCGTCTACAACTGCCTGAAGAATCTGGGGAAGATGATTCCGAAGTTGCTTTACGCTGAACTCGACAGTATCGGGCGCCTGCGTTTCGGCGAATGCCACCGCGTCTTCCAGGATTTCCCGCGCATTCCGTTCGATAAAATCAGCCAGGCGCATCGCCAAACCCGTCCTTAAGTGGTGCGTCGAGCCTACACCGGCGGGCCTGCGTGCTGGGTGAGAAGGTTGGCGCCGTGGAGCCTGGTTCTGGGGGCGTTGGGAGGGTTACTTGAAGGGGGGCAGCATGCGGCCAGGACTGGACTGGACTGGACTGCTTGGGGTTCGTTTGGGCAGACTTCTTTGTAACATAATATACATTATGCGAAATGCCGTATCGGCCTTGGCGCGATTCGTCGGCTCCGCGTGGCAATGGCTGGGCCTCTGGCTCGGCTCTTGCCTGCGTCCTCAGTCCCCGGCCAAGGATGATGTATGACGACAAAAAAGTGCCCTCCCTCAAGCCAACAGACGCCCTTTTTCTGACCAACAATCGCCCCTGACCCGACGGGCGACCGAAAAGATGCCCTCTGGAACCACGAACTGACTAAAAGCTGCCCCGAAATGGAAGGCGGAGGTACTCGCTCGCTTTATGGCACACCGGCGTTCGCGTGTCTGCGCGCCGCAAACGACCAACCACCTTTGATGGCAGCCTGGTGTCGATCCCGGTATGCTTGTCCTATGACCTGCCTGGCCTCGCTCGACCCTCGAATACCGGCGTGATCGCTTAGATCGATCACGCCCCTGTTGCTCATGTTGGTCAGAGCGCCGGCCTTATACCCCGGTGAGAGCACGCGCCAGATAAGCGCGTACACGTCGGTTCGATTCCGACCAGGGGCACCACCACCAAGCAGGACTTCTTGTCCTAGAGCGCAGGTGCAAGATGGTGAGTTCCCGTTCCGAAAGCCTCCACCCAATCTTGGTCGCCGCTGCCCGCAAGCGCGCGAGGTTGGCGGAGCACTGGTTGACGGCCGCGGAAGTATCTAGGATCGTCGATCCTGCACATAAGAACTCGCTGCCGACCGTAGCAACGAAGCTCCGCCGGCAGTGGCGGCTTCTCGCAGCATACATGGATCCGCCGTCGTCCCATTACCGCTACCCCGCATGGCAGCTTGGGGAAGATGGCCAGCCCGTCAGTCAGTTGTACGACATTCTGACGGTCTTGCGAGAAAAAGGGCCATTTACGCCGGACGATCAGGGTCGCACGACCGGCTGGGGTGAGGTGGAGTGGTTTATGAGTTGCAACGCTTTACTGGACGGCGCGACCCCTGAGGAGGTTCTCAGGACCGATCCTGCCGCGGTCTTGCGTGCGGCGCTCATCGAATTCAATGAGGAAGAATAACCGCTATCTATTCGGTGCCTGAGCGTGAGTGACTCCTGATTACCGCGGACAAGCCACCTTAGTAGCCGAAGAGACTTGCCCGCCTTGCCGGGGAAATTCGCCCGTAGATCTGAGAACCCTCGGACAAGATGCCCTGGATTCGCTCGAGCTACTGAAATGACGCCCTGCATTGACGTGAAATCCTTAGAGCTGGTACCTCTACCAGCCTTTGGGGTCGCAGCGTGCGCCCTATTGCTTGGGGCGCTTCCGAGTCGTAGGCGAAGGAACCCTTTTGGACCGCTTTAGTGCCACTT
Organism: Stenotrophomonas veracruzanensis; assembly: GCF_032911525.1. NCBI lineage: Bacteria > Pseudomonadati > Pseudomonadota > Gammaproteobacteria > Lysobacterales > Lysobacteraceae > Stenotrophomonas > Stenotrophomonas veracruzanensis. The sequence goes on along the minus strand of NZ_JAWJTI010000003.1, from coordinate 221,750 downwards.
CAAGCTGAGCCGGCAAGTTTTGAAGCGCTGAAAGTTGTCCCTCGAGAGCGTCACACTTCCCGCGCAGGATATCCGCAGACCGGCTGGCGGTTGCTGCCGCCGATTGGGCGGCCTGGATATCCTGACGCAGCTGCTTCTCAATGCCCCTGTGTTCTTCGGATGTCTTGCTTAGCTGCGCCTGGAGTTCCTTCACCTCCTGGCGCGCTCGATCAACATCGTTTAGCGCCCGATTCTCGACAGATCTGACGTACTCGGTCCAGTCTTCCCGCTCAGATTTCGCCGTCTCCAGGGCGTCATGAAGCCGGACATCGAGTTGCTGTCTCGCTGTCTCGGTTCGGTCGGCTCTTCGACGCTCGAGGTCGCGCTGCTCTGCAAGTTCAGAGATCTGTAGCTGAAGCTGGTCGACCAGGTGCTGTAGCTCTGAAGCTTGGGCCGTTGCAATTCTCTCCCCGGTGATTGCAACGTCACGCTCTGCCCGCATTTGCGCCAGCTCTTCAGCTGCAAGTCGGGAACTGGCCGCCAGCGCATCACGCTCGGCAGCCAGGGCCTGCTCGGACGATGCAAGCTCTTGACGGGCGGCCTCCTGGGCATGCTTCAGCGCCAACTCCCACCATTGCCCGGCGAGTTCTGCCAACACCGCTGGCGCATCTTCCAGGTCCGGACGCGCTGGCTGCAGGCGCGTGCCAAGTCGGTTCCACCATGTCTCCAGCCAGCGGGTCACCGTGTTCGGTGAGCCTGTTCCCAGGTGAGCCCGGATACGCTCTACGGTTGGGCGTTCGCCCTTGGCGATCAACTCGTCGGCGGCGGTATGGACGTCAGTTTCGGTGATGCCGCGGGCCATGCGAAGTCTCCTGTACTGGCACCCTACTCTGCTGATAACGTACTCGCGATAAGTGATGATTATCACTAGTACACACTCTATTGCATAACATACATTACATAATATGAAGCGGAATAGCACATTACCTGCCGTGGCAGCGACAGGTGCGAAGTTGGTACTCCCCGAGCAGCTGGCCCAGCAGGCCGCTGACGCGGTGCGGGAGGTGCTGGCCGAAGCCGCTGCTGCGAATACCACCCGCAGCTATGCGACCGCCCTGCGCTATTGGGCCGGCTGGCACCAGGCCCGCTACGGCGTCGAGCTGGCCTTGCCTGCTAGCGAGGCCGTGGTGATCCAGTTCCTGGTCGACCACATCCTGCGCAAAGGCAAGACCGGCCTAGTCAGCGAACTACCGCCGACGATTGACCAGGCGTTGGTGGCCGCCGGCCTCAAGGCCAAGCTAGGGCCGTTGAAGCTGTCAACGGTAGTCCAGCGTGTGGCCGTGCTGTCGACGGCCCACAAGCTCAAGCGCGTAAGTAACCCGTGTGAGCTGTCCAGTGTCAGAACGCTGTTAAGCCGCGCTCGCCGAGCCTCGGTCAAACGCGGTGAACGGCCGACCAAGAAGACCGCGATCACCCGCGCCGAACTGGAGGCCATGCTGGCCACCTGCGATGACAGTCTGGAAGGTCTGCGCGACCGTGCCCTGCTGTGCTTCGGCTTCGCCAGTGGCGGGCGTCGGCGCAGCGAGATTGCCGCAGCAGATATGCGCGACCTGCGCAAGGTCGGCGAAAACGGCTACGTCTATCGACTGGAGTACTCGAAGACGCAGCAGGCTGGGGTGACGGTGGATTCGACACCGGACAAGCCGATCCTGGGGCGTAGTGCTCAAGCCCTGTCCGAGTGGCTCGAGGTGGCAGATATCACTGAAGGTGCAATCTTCCGGCGGATTTGGAAGAATCGGTTGGGTCCTGCCCTACTCCCTGGCTCGGTGGCCGCCATCGTGAAACGGCGGAGTGCGTTGGCTGGGTTGGTGGGGGATTTTGGGGCGCATAGTCTGCGGTCGGGGTTTGTCACCGAGGCCGGCAAGCAGGGGGTGCCTTTGCCAGCAGTGATGGCGATGACGGAGCATCGCTCGGTGGCGAGTGTGATTGGATACTTTCAGGCAGGTGCAGCAGAAGACAATCCCGCAGCCCGACTGCTGAAGTAATTAGACCAAAGACTTCTCCCGGCGTGAGGTCGGCTCGATACACCAAGCCGGCGCGCCCTCACGAATAGTCGCCTACGCTTGTCCTCTCCGAGACTTGGGGGCGCGACATCGCGATCCGATACTATCCCTTGCCATGAACAAGCCCAAGTCACCCCGTACCGGTCATCGTCCTCCAGCTAGCGCCATCCGGGCGCACGCGCAGTCCGAGCGTTCCGAGGCGGAGGTTCTGGCAGACCTGCAGGTGGTATGCACCCAGCCCGGCTTCGTACATGCGCTGGCCTATATGTGCTTTCGCGACAACATGATCCTCTACCGCGAAGTGCTGACCCCTGAGGACATGCGTTTTATGTCCGATCCGAGCCGGTTGCTGCGCACCGAGATCAATACACTAATCGGATTGATGGTCAAGGCGACGATTGACTGGGCACAACCATCGTGGGCCACGTTGCAGCAGTACGTCGAATCCAGTGACAAGTTGCTCCAAGAGTTGCATCACGCGCTGTCGGCAGCGTTCTCTCTAAAGGATGTTGCGGCTGCGATACAGCGGGGAGAACAGATTAATCCGTTTGACTCGGGCGCCGCGATGCGCGAACCGATCTTTTATGCAGCCGAGTCCGCCTACAACTTCCAGTACCTGGACCTAGCAGCTCGCCGGTACGCGGCCGACGCGGACTGGCTGCAGGCCAATGTCGGCTTCACTCTCGACCAGGCCTGCGCCGTCGCCGAATCTGCTGATCTCGTCAATGCCGAACGCTTCGACAAGCTGCGCGATCGATTGCGTGGTGTCCCGCCCGACCAATGGACGATGCTTCCGGCGTTCTTCTTGACGACCGAGGAGGTGGCCGCGCACGCCAAGCTACCGCCGGAGCTGGTCGAGCGAATCCTTGCTAGGTTTGCCCTGCCAGCGGACGCGACCAACTCGCAATTCGTGGGCCTGCAAGACTTCAATGAGGTCGCCGCCGCGCCACTGTTGCGTTCGCCGGGCGGCGAGTATGTGTCGCTGCAGAACTACGCTCTGGCCGAGGCGCTATACGAATCGCCTTTCTACTGGATGCAGGCCGATCCAGCTTACCGCGCCCGACATAACAAGCATCGCGGACAGTTTACCGAAGAATTCGTCGCCGAACGCCTAGCCCGCGTGTTCGGTGCCGAGCGCGTGCTGTCCAATATCGACATCTGGCGAGGTAAACATAAGGTTGCCGAGATCGACGTGCTGGTGCTGTGGGCTGATCGTGCCATCATAGTCCAAGCCAAATCCAAGAGGCTGACGATCGAAGCCCGCAAGGGCGGCGACCAGATCATCCGGGATGATTTTCGGAAGAGCGTGCAAGACGCCTACGATCAGGGCCTGACCTGCGCCGAGTACTTGGGCGATTCGCGCTTTCGCGTCACGCGGGCAGACGGCTCGGGGGTCAAACTGCCGGACACCTTCACTGAAATATACCTGTTCTGTGTCGTCAGCGACCACTACCCGGCGCTGAGCTTCCAAACAAATCAGTTCCTGAAGACCCGTGAGGTCGCAGGCGTGCGTGCCGCGTTGGTCACCGATGTATTCCTCATTGATGTAATGACTGAGCTGTTAGCCAGCCCCTTGCACTTCCTTAGTTATGTTGCCCGCCGGGCCCGCTACGGCGAGCGACTCTTGGCCGCGCAGGAGTTGACGATCTTAGGCTATCACCTGGGCCACAACCTATGGTTCGACGACGAGATGTCGATGATCCACTTGGGCGAAGACTTCACCCATGGGGTCGACGTTGCGATGGCAGTTCGGCGTCGCGGCTTGCCCGGTGCAGCGATTCCGGAAGGAATTCTCACCAAATTCGCGGGTACCACCATCGCCCGCGTACTGCAGGCGATCGAAGTTCGCCCAGAACCGGCCGTTCTCGACCAAGGATTCCAACTGCTGGAGATGAGTGGCCAGGCAATCCGCGACCTCAATCGGATGATCGACCAGCAGGCGCTGCGCGCTGCGCGTGACGGTCTGCCGCACGACATCACTATGGCATTTCCGGACGGCAGTGGGCTCACAGTGGTGTGCTCCGACGAACCAGACGCGACGGCCATGGCGAGCCTAGTGTCGTACTGTGTGCGACGAAAGTACACACAGAAGGCGGCGACTTGGTTCGGTCTGTGCCTGACTTCGGGGCAGGCGCAGTTGCGGTTCGGCCTGCGGCTTGCCGCACCGTGGCAGCAAGACAACGCAATGGACGCGGAAATAGCGACCATGCCGGCACTCAGGCCAGTCCAGGAAGGGATGGAGCGCTTGTTCCGCGGCGCGAAAATGACGCGCAAGACGGGGCGTAACGATCCGTGCCCATGCGGCAGCGGACAAAAATACAAGAAGTGCTGCCTAGGATGAACTAAGGCTGCGGTCGCCCGCCGCTGATGCAGCAAGCCACACCTTCTATTCAGGCTGCCGGCTAATTATTCACGCCCAAGCGCGGGATCAAAACATGAAGAACCTTAGCTACGACCGGTCTCCATTACCACCATTGGTGATTCGCTCATCCGAACTGAATCTAGACCTGATCGCAGCACTAGACCGGAGCAATGTTGCACATCCGACATCCAGGATTTCTGATTCGTTCTGGGCAGTGGTAGAGCAGTTGCACGAGATGTTGGTTGCCCTGGACTTCGGCAGCTTAGACGCACAATCGCGGGATCGTCGAAAGCGCAGCATTCTCGGTAACATGGAGTTGCTGATGCACCGCCTTGCCGCGCTTAATGACTACCTCGGCAACTTGATCCGGGCATTGCTGCCTATTGCGCCGGGGCAGAAGAAGAATCGAGAGGCCGAAGCGGCAAAGCACCGATTGGATGACCAGGTTAACCGCTTCTACAAAATGCCGATCAACTTCATCAAGCATGATGGCTTCGGCTTGAGCTGGGTCGAGATGAACTCTGGCGATCTGGTCACCCATGGATACATGGTGACAGGGCCCATCGGGGGCGGTGTGCAAGGACCGATTAAGTTCCGACGGCCAGGACGTGACGATCCTGACGGCTATTCCTTCGCGCTAACATTGCGCGAAGTCTTAGTTGCGTTCTATCAGATGTGCGCAACAACAGAGGAGGTCCTAGGAAAGGCGGGAGTCCTGACGACAGCGAGCAAGGAAAAGCCGTCTGCTGTTAACGGGAAGGAGTCCGTTATCGATGACGTTCGTTCCATTCTGCTGTCTGAGACCTTGGAACTTCTCAATCAATTGCCATTCCGTGGCTTCCCAGATGAGCATCAGATCAGAGTGCCTGTATTCAGTGTGCGAGACGGCACGGTGATGGCGCGGACTTCGCCGCTACGCAAGCTGCCTGGAGCTTTCCAAATACAAAGCGAACTACGCTCGGTTCGTGGTGGCGGCAGGTATCGGCTACCTTACTGGCGAGGCAGCGACTCAGAGTTATAGGTACAGGGATCGCAAATTTGCCTCAACAAGCTCTTTCGTGATGACCCGTTGCCCCCCCCTCATTAGAACCTGCATGGCTCGGATTAAGCTAAGGGCTGTGCAGTTTGTTCTGCTGTGGGAGTGCTCGCTTCGGGCCAGGAGCTGCCCCTCCCTTCTTGCGATAAATACCCCTACTCCTTAACTCTTCCCATGCATGCCTGCTCCAAGAGCGGACATCACTTTTCATTTCTAGCGAACTGGCCAGAACCGAAGCACCGCGGGGATCTCGTCAGTCATCCCGCGCGCGCGTTCAATACCCAGATGAGTCACCTACTAAACAGCCCGAGTCGGCGGCGGCTTCATCCTTTGAATATGCACTGGGACTTCCTGCTCCCCCGCCCGCTCCATCACAGAATTCACCATGCCTTGCACATAGACATCCAACAGCTCGGGCTGCGTGAGCGCGGCACATCGGTCGCCGTGTTCTCCCATGAACTGAAGCAGCTTTTCCTTTGGGGTGCGGACGTAAGTAGCTTTCAATCTGTCATAAAGTTCAATTGGATCATTGATCGGACCTGGTCCCTGGCGGATATCCCCGAAGAAGGTCTCTGGATAGCGTTTCCAAGCAGCAAATTCCTCAGGCGAGAGCTGGTCGGTGTAGATCGCCCGCCCGCCTTCGTCCCGATCAATGATCAGCGCAACCTCGCCGCTGTCGTTGACTACGCAGACGTCTTCCAACGTGCCCACCACACCATCGTCCATCTGATATCGGTGCCCAATAAGCAGGCGGTTTGATGGCAGCCCAGGGATTTCCCCTTCAAATGTGGAAGGCAGGTCGATATGCTCTTGGATCGATGCCACGAGTGCCTCGACCTCAGGATTACGTGCGCGCATCTCAATCTTCTGCTGCAGCGTCAGGAACTGACCGGTCCGATAGTCATCGATCTTGAAGCCCTCAACGGTGGCTCCTGCATCGGGAACCTGAGTGTCAAGGTGGTGATGGTCGGGATAGTTGGTGATGAACACCATGGCGGGGGGGCAGCGTCGCTGCTTTGGGTTGTGCCTCGAACTTTCGAAGCGTGTTGATGCCGATCGTTCGCCAGTCATGTGGCCCGCCCGGGACGTAGGGATAAGCCTGCGTGTTCAGATCGACGAAGATCAAACGGTCATGTGGCGTTGCCTTCTTCAGCGCATCACTCACCAGCCCAGCAAATTTCCCAAGATGCTGGTTCGTCTGCTTCGCAGCATCCTGGTTTCGGATCTTGCACTCGACGCCAAAGGCTTTGCCGGTGCGCGGATAGGTGGCGGTGTATTCCACATGCCTGGTTCGGCGATCGGTTTCATCTTCCCATTCCAGCTCGAACCCAGCTCTCAAAAGCATGGCCGCAACACGGATTTCATAGCGCACGCCAATGAACTGATCTAGGCACTTCAAACGACCAATCAATGATTTCCGCAGCTGAGGCGTGCGCGTTTGATCGTTGTTGTGTTCCAGAGTGTAGAGGTCATACGCCAGCGTCATAAATGCGCTGATCGCGCCGGTCATCAGCGTCTGGCGTGTCTCGCCTGCCGTCAGATTGGCGGCTTTGGACGCTAGCAGGAATCTTTCATGCCACTGAATGACAGGATGAAGTTTGTTGTGTTCCAGCTGCGCCTCCGCTTCGAACCAGTCGCGCCCCAGAACATCGAGAATGTAGCTATAAAGGAAGTCATGAAAGGTTGGCCAGGTGCCTTGAAATAGACGATGGCCCACAGCGACGATGCGCTTACTGGCTGTTTGGGCGGCGATGATCGGGCGACCTAGGCCTTGTTGTCGCTGCTGCTGTATCCAATGGATTTCAGTCTTGCGCTGGGCATCCTCGGCACCTCGCGAGATCATCCCTTCGTAGTTGACATTGGGGCCGCCATGGCAGCGTTTGAACTTCTTGCCGCTTCCACACGGACAGAGTTCATTCCTGCTTGGCTTGGTTCCGCCCATATGTGGCTCTTTCTCCGTTTTCCCTTGAGGGTGGCCTACTTCAGCCTCTCATTCACTTCTTTCATTGCTAGTACTGAGGTGGCAGCAAGCACTTCGATTTGGTCTCGCCACCACTCTACTGCCTCCGCATCGGTTCGGGAACGGTCCTCCCCTACCCCCGATAAATCTTCCTAATCCCTCACCATCAGCATCGCTTCTGCGTCATCCAGCGATCTGTCGTTGGGGCGATCGACCGAGGCGTGATTCCGGATGGTGTTGAGCGCGTCGACTACGCTGGAGAACCAGTTCAGAACTCGCACAACATCCTTATCCTGGCTGCCGAGATGCTGGAGCTTGGGGTGACCGGCGCGCAGCAGCTTGAATAGCTGGGTAAGCGATGCTTGGTCATCAAAGATCAGTCCTACGCGAAGGCACACGTCCTTCATGTACCCGTGAAGCGCAGTCTGAAGACGGTCAATATAGCTGACAGGACCGCTCTTCAGTAGAAGGTGATCAGCATCAGCGAGCGCCCGCTCAACGACTTGGGAAGCACTGATGTTTCTAATGCCTTCAGAACGCTTCATGCTCCATGAAGTGCCGAAGAGCCGCATCGCGGGGGGCATTGCATTTCTCAACAACTTGTTCGGCATTCTGCTGAATACAATAGCCCCCCCCCCAATCTCGCTAGAATTCACTTCAATACGCCCGTAACGCATGATCCATTGAACTGTTCAGGTGAACTCTCTGAATGTAAGGGCCCTGCTCCTCACAACTCAAGCGGTACTGATCATAGATGTCTAAATACATCTCTTTCAGCAATTCACTATCGGAAGCGTCGAATCATAACTTTCACCCAGCCGGCAAGTGATTCCTACGCCCCCCAGTGATAACTAAAATCCGCCTGCTGTGCGCTTGCGCTTTGGTGCAAGCGAAACAACGAGAGAGTGCGCGCCTAACGACGTCGATGCGCCTCCTTCGCGACCTTTTCAATGCGTGAAAGAGATAGAGAGGCTGGTATATCACTCTCAAATCACTCGGTCTTTCTCAAGAAAATCCAAAATGCATCAGGCCCAGGAAGGCTGGCGTGCCTGGAAACAATGACCTTGTGAGAGATGTCGAAATTGCTTGGAAAGTCAGCAAGAACTTCCGTCTCAATGCAGGAAATATCTTCTTCCGTTGACGCGGAAAGTGCGGAATCTACAAAGAACGTCAACTGGAACTTGCTTTCGCCGTCAACCCTGCAAGAAACAGCAACAAGCTCTGGAAACACTTCTCCCAGAAGCGCTTTACTCACGCTAAGTATTACATCGGATCGCAGGCTACTATTCATGGATCTGGCCTTGAAGGAACAATGTGAATGCCATCTTTCCCGTAGTGAATTATGGCGTTTGTCGTCGGTGTGGCATTGCCCGCCGGGTCAACGTAGGACCCGACCTCTTGGCCAAAACTTACCCGCTCCTTAGAGCCTGGGAGGCCAACGTTAACCTTTCCCACCTGCTGCCCAGTGCCAGCGCTCCTTCCGAGTTCGCCAGGATTTCCTGTTAGAACACTTCTGCCAGGAATGTAGTTGTTGTGTCCCACCAAGTGCTTTCCCTGCTGTCCCAAGTTGATCTTGGGTGAAGGGCCGTGCATGGGCCCTGCGCCTGATTTTCCGTGAGTGAGCGCGCCGACGACTACAACCGCGGCCAGCGTTGTCACCGCCTGCTGGGAATATTTTCCCGTGTCAACAAAATCCCCGACTGCCTGGCCAAGTGCGGCACCTTCCATAGCGCCACTTCCAGTGGTCGTCGCCGCCGCTTCACCGCCAGCCCATACACGCATTCTGTCCGGGTCGTCGCGCAGCATGTATCCCACCGAGGCGCCATAAAACATTTCGCATGAACGGCACTCTTGCCGGCCGTCTGGGTCTTTGAAAGAATAGGGGTTGTTCGCGGCGTACTTGTAGCGATTAAAGTTCGCCCCTGCGTCAACATCAGGCCCGACCGGATCAGTGGACAGGAACCGTCCGATCATCGGATCGTAATATCGCTGCTGCATGTAACTCAGTCCAGTGGCAGCATCACTCACGTGCCCTGTGTATCCCGGTCCATCCGCAACCTGCCCGCCAACCACGCCGCCATAGGGTTCGTAGTCATAGCGCTTGATCACGCTGCCGCTTTCATCGGTTTCGGCAACGACCGAGCCAAGGGCATCGGTGTGGACGTAGGTCACTGTCTGAGCAGTTGCGATTAGCGGTAGTGTCAAGCCCACCAACAGCAGCCAGCAGAGCCAGGCGCCGAAGACGCGTCGCTTGACGAAATACGTTCTCATCCCCTTTCGGCGGGCCGACGCGCGGCACGCAACTCTCTCAAGCCATTCCATCCTTCCAATCCCTGAAAGAGCCTTCCAGCAAGGCCCTGCCTTCATATCACAATCAGCATCGGTGTGACGACTGAGTCGGCACCAGAAAGCACGGGCAAGCGTTGCGGCGGGCAGGCGGCAACACCTCTATTGCGCCGTGATCATGATCGGTTGGTGCGATTTAACTATTTGATTTGGCTGCAATAATTTAACCACGCAATGCCTGCCACACTTGTAACACGGATAAACAACAATGTCGGAAACTGTTGCTGCAATGTGGGGTGTCAATCTGACGACTGGGATGGCTGGAAAGCGCTGCGCCACAAGGCATTGCAGGCAGGATGCCGACAGATCTGGCAGTGCGATGCTCGCCACGCGTTTTCTGTTCAGACCCTCAGCTCATAGCATTCCTGAAATGCTGTACGCAGTGAGAATTTTCTTCTTGGACACTGGCGCCTCGTTTTCGCGTCTTCCTGGTGTCTGCGAATCTGGCACCCACTTGGTGGTAGATGACCAGGCCTGATTTCCCCTCTTTTGCAGGGTTTCGCAGTTAGTTGCGATGCCCCCCCCCCAAACGTCATCCATTTCCCGCTGGGCCTGTCCCTGGCCTTTGTGCAGGTGATGCGGAAAAAGCGCCCAATGAAGTGCGTAGGCGTGGGGGGACAGGCGAGTGCGTTCGCCGGGGAACAGCTGTCTGAGCCAATCGGGCGTGCACCATTGCGATTGCTGAGCGCTGTCTGTGCCACCAGAGCGTGCTGCGTTCCGCTCACTGCAAATGGTTTCACTGCTTCTACTGTGTCGAACTGCCTTCCTGCAGGCATGCGAGAATCACTTGTGCCTGGCTTGGCGCGCAACCAAAGCCAGTTGCGCGGCATCATTTCTTGAGCTAGTGTCCGCCGCAGTGCATGGGGAACGTGACTGTCATTCTTGAGCGCAGCTATCGCAGCGCGGCAGTTCGTGCGTGAAGCGCAATGATGAGGCTCCTTTGGCAGCATTTGTCCATGCGATGCCTCATTTGCTATCCGATAAGTCCTGAAGTTGTCTCGTTGCAGACGTAGTAGTCACCGGATCATGTCTGGCCGCTCGGCCAGCGCTACATGGAGACGTACGTGTCATTGCATTCCAAGTTTATCAGTGCTGTCCTCAATCTACTTTTGCTGACACTCGCTGCCGCTGCTCAAGCACAGACTGGCGCGCCACTGACCTCATCGCAGGCGGGCGTCTTCTACGAAGACAAGCTCAAGGGCCTGAGCGAACTCACGGCATTGGGCAATGACTTATTCGGCGACAGGATCAGCCTCTATACGGGCGGCATCCAGTTCACCCAAGTTGACGTTGATCTGCCTGGAAACAACGCATTGCCAATGCGGTTCTCGCGCACATTGAAAATGGGCGGGCGCCGGGACACCCTCAAATCGATGAGGGACTGGGATTTTGACCTCCCCTACATCTCAGGCATGTTTGGGAAGAGCGGCTGGGCGTCCATGGTGCCGGGCGAGCCACTACGTCGTTGTTCGATCCCACTGAATTCACCACAGCAGGCCAGTGCTCCATCCGAGTATGTGAGCAGCGGGCAAGGAAACGTAGGCTTCTCCTTTGACCCTCACTTCTTCTGGGGCGGGCTATCCCTGAGTCTTCCCGGGAGCGACAGCAAGCCCATGATCATCATGGCTGCTGGTGCCAAGCAACCAACCGACGGCCGTGCCTATCACTGGACCACCGCCGATCGTTGGGTGTTTTCCTGCCTCCCGAGCACCAGTAATGGCGAGAGCGGGGAGGCCTTCATGGCGCATGCCCCCAATGGGGACAGGTACTGGTTTGACCGCATTGTGGCTATCCCCCGCGGGACCATGACCGCGAACTACGGTAATGGCTTCTTCAATTACACCAGCACGATGGGGCTACGTGAGTTCCGCGCGTTGCCGACCCGTATCGAAGACAGGAACGGCAACTTCATTACATTCACCTACTCCGCAAGTCAGGTCGTGATGAGCGCGAGCGATGGCCGCTCCATTACGGTGAACTTTGGCGCTGACGGCGTAGAGAGTGTCGTCGCCAACGGCCGAACTTGGAACTATGAGTACACCGGCAGCACTGTCGATCGCAAGCTCACTCACGTGTCACTTCCAGACGGATCGAGTTGGTCATTTGATGCCGGAGCTGCGTTCGATAACCCCATTGGCGGCTGGAGAAACTGTGCTGACTTTGTGCCGTTCACGCCAGGCCCTAGCTCATCCGCAACGGTGGTCATGACTCATCCTTCAGGAGCCAGGGGCACATTTGAAATGAGCTACCGACTTCATGGCAGAACCAATGCACCGAACACCTGCCGGCCCTTCACGGAGATATTCTATCCGGTGGAGTCCCACCTCCTAACCGTGCTGGCGCTGAATCGCAAGGTCATCTCAGGGCCGGGGCTCGCGACCATGACATGGAACTACCAGTACACGCCGCTTGCTGCGAGCTTGGACACCGGACAGCATGTCTACTGTTCAACTACGCCGTGCCCTGAGACCCGCGCACTCACCGTGAGCCGCGAGGACGGCAGCTGGGATCGCTTCACCTTCAGTCAAAAGTACGGCGATCTCGAAGGCCAGCTGCTGAGCGAGGAGCGCGGCAATACGCAGGGCGTGCTGCGGCGGATCGACATCCAGTACCGGCGTAGCTCGGACGGCAGCTACGCCCGGATTGGCAACAATCCCTGTTGGTCATGCTCGAAGGAAGAAGAGCTACCCAAGCCGCTGGAGTCACGCACCACCACGCAGGATGGGAATACATTTCTCTATCGCGTGGACCAGTTTGACGCTTATGCGAGACCGCTGAAAGTCACGCGATCCAGTTCGCCGTGAAGCTGGGTACGACAGGCAGTCGAATTGCAGTCCTCCTGCGCTGCGCTGCACAATCTAGGGAAGCGTATGGCACGTAAATCGCCTCGTAGTAGCACATATCCGAACAAGACGCTGCTCGCAGCTGCTCTGATCGCAACGGCCTGCCTTCCAGAAGCCCGGGCCGCCACTACCTTGGAAACCCTGAGCTACCATGACAACGAAAGCTCATGGATTCTGGGTCAAGTTGCTACTCGTGCGATCAATGGCGTCCTGGCCGATCAGACGATGTTCGATCCTACCACCTCTCGACCCACGCAGTTCTTGGCGTTCGGGAAGTTGACCCAATCGCTTGGCTACAACGCCGACGGCACCATCGCATATGTACGCGATGGAAATGGGAACACTATCGCGCTGAGTTCTTGGAAGCGCGGTGTTCCGCAGCTGATCAGCTTGCCTGACGGCACAACGCAAAGCGCTATCGTGGATGATCACGGCTGGATCAGCCAAGTCACCGATCAGAACGGGTTCTCGACCGGATATCGCTATGACGCGATGGGACGGGTGGCGGGCATTGACTACCCGAGCGGAGATAGCACCGCTTGGAGCCCGATGAACCAGAGCTTTGTTCAGGTCATGGGCGACGAGTACGGCCTTGCGGCCGGCCATTGGCGAAAAACCACCATTACTGGAAACCGAGTTTCCATCGCGTACTACGACGCACTGTGGCGTCCGTTGATTGTATCGGAGTACGACGCCGCCGACCCTGGCACCATCAGATTCACCGGCAAGGAGTACGACAACGAAGGCAGGACGGTGTTCTCATCCTATCCTGCGGCAACAGCCAATAGTGACCGTGGCACTTGGACCGTGTATGACGCACTGGGTCGCACCACCTCTGTTACCCAGAATTCCGAATTGGGTGACCTTACTACGTCGCTCAGTTATCTCCGAGACGCGTCAGGCGTGTTCACCCTTGCCCGCAATCCCAAGGGTGCCGAGACCCGGACGTGGTATCGCATGCTGGATCAGCCTTCCTTCGACAGTCCTACGCGGATCCTTCAACCGGAAGGCGGGCTAACAGTCATTGATCGCGACGCCTTCGGAAAGCCGCTGAGCATTCGCCGTAGCAGCGCAGATGGCAGCCTGGAGGTTACGCGAGCTTATTCCTACAACGCGGCCCAAGAGCTGTGCCGGACAGTTGAGCCTGAGACAGGTGCTACGCTCGCCGGCTACGACGGCGCTGGGAACATCGCCTGGTCTGCGTCCGGCCTCGCGGGTAGTACCGGCTGCGAGCCAGACGGCAACTCGGCGGCGGTAGCTCCGCGACGCGTTTCCAGATCGTACGATGCCCGAAATCGCCTGCTCGCCTTGTCGTTTCCGGACGGCAATGGTGACCAGATATGGAGCTACACCGGCGACGGCAAAGTCGCCCAGGTCACCACGCGCAATGATGCTGGTAGTAGCCAGGTGGTGAATACCTACAGCTATAACAAGCGTCGCCTCGTTACCGGAGAATCGATCGAACAGACCGGAATGCCTGCACGGTCGGCCGGGTACGTCTACGACCCACACGCTTCCTTGGCCGGTGTTCAGTATCCAAGCGGGCTTAGCGTTGATTACGCCCCCAATGCGCTGGGTCAGCCAACACGCGCGGGCAGCTTTGTATCCAGCGTTACGTACTTCCCTAATGGCGGCATGAGCCAGTTTGTGTACGGCAACGGAATAGTGCACACGATGCAGCAGAACGGAAGACAGCTTCCAGCCAGTGTTTCCGATGCGGGGGTTCTCAACAACACCTATGGCTACGATGCCGCAGGCAACGTAGCGCAGATCGCCGATGGCTTGAACGCAGCGCGCACTCGCTCGATGACGTATGACTCGCAGGATCGCCTGCTGTCCACCCATTCAACCGCCTTCGGTGGTAATGGGCAGCTAACCTACAGCTACGATGTCTTGGACAACATCCGCGCGGTCAGACTTGAAGGCCTCAAGGATCTTTCCTACTGGTATGACGCCAACAATCGCCTGACCAACATCATCGACAGTAGCGGCTCGACGGTAGCGGGGCTCGCCTTCGACGTGCAGGGAAATCTTTCTGTTAAGAACGGTCAAGGATTTCAGTTCGACTACGGCAACCGACTTCGCACAGCAGTGGGGAAGGAAAGCTATCGATACGACGGTAGCGGACGAAGAGTCCTGTCATCAGCCGACACTGGCACGATCGCATCCTTCTACGGAAATGACGGGGTGCTTCGCCGACAAGACAATGATCGTACCGCGAGCAGTGTGGAGTACGTCTATCTGAACGGAAGCCTGGTCGCGAAGGCAGCCACATCGACGGCACCCGCCACCCCGGTGATCAGCGTGCCTGCCCAGAGCTCCAGCGGAAACTACACGGTCTCCTGGTCAGAGGTAGCCCAAGCCAGCCGGTACGATCTGCAAGAGCAAGCGGGCGCCGGCGCGTGGTCCAACATTTATTCCGGGCCTGATCGGACGAGAGAAGTGACCGGCAGGGCTGGCGGGTCTTACGGCTACCGTGTGCGGGCCTGTCGTGCTACTGCCTGCGGTGGTTGGAGTGCCACTGCTATCATTTCGGTCCAGTCGCTTCCTTCAACTGGACCCTCCGTAAACGCGCCTGGGCTCTCAATAGACGGCAACTACAGTGTCTCGTGGCCAGTGGTAGCCGGCGCCCAAACTTATAGATTGGAGGAGTCTGCCGCAGGAAGCGGATGGATCGAGATCCAGAATGACGCCATCCTCTCTCGCTCCTTTGTCGGCAAGCCCGATGGCACATTTGCCTACCGCGCACGCGCCTGCAATGCCGCCGGCTGCGGTGATTATGGTTCACCGGCGTCGGTGCAGGTCCTGCGCGTCCCAGGATCACCCGCTGGATTGAGTGCTCCCGCACTGTCTGCAAACGGTGTCTACACCGTCTCCTGGTCTCCGGTCTCCGGTTCTAGCACCTACCGCCTGGAAGAAAGCAGCGGTGGCTCCGCCTGGATCGTAGCGGCAACAGGCACGGCGACGTTGAAGGAATTCTCACAGAAGCCAGACGGAAGCTACGCCTACCGCGTGTCCGCCTGCAACAGCAGCGGGTGCGGGCCGAGCACAGGCCCCGCTACTGTACGGGTCGTTCGTGCTCCGACAGGCACTACAGGTCTTTCCGGCCCGACGCTGTCGAATGATGGAAGTGTCGCTCTGAACTGGTCGCCGGTTCCCCTTGCGACGACATACCGGCTCTTCGAAAGCGTATCCGGCGGCGGGTGGAATGCCATCCTCAATAGCGGCAGCACCAGCGCGACATTGACTGGGCGCGCAAATGGAAACCTCAGCTACAGCATTGCCGCTTGCAACGATGGGGGCTGCGGGCCGCAGGGACCGGCGTTGAACGTGGTAGTGATGCGACCACCGTCAGAGCCGGCGCTATCGGGGCCGGGTAGCTCCGGCACTGGCAGTTACACGATCAGCTGGAACGCGGTTGATCGAGCCAGCAGCTATGTGGTTGAAGAAAGCGCGAATGGTGGAGGGTGGACGGCGGTCTATAGCGGCGGAAGTACTTCTACGGTCATCTCCGGTCGTGGCGATGGCACCTATGCATACCGGGTCGCCGCATGCAATCAGGGGGGATGCAGCGGCTACAGCGGCTCAGTTGTGGTGGCAGTGAATGTTCCGCCCGTAACGCCAACCGGACTGACCGCGCGCTTCGTAGTCACCAATGCATTCCCACCGTGGCAGGTGCGCTACTTCGTCAGCTGGAACGCAGTGGCCGGTGCTGCCTGGTACGAAGTCACAGGAAGGGGAACCTATTCGGGACCTGCCACGTCGGTGCAGATCGACTACACGGGCATTCCTGCAGGCGCCACGTTCCAGGTGAGAGCATGCAAGCCCATAGGGTGCTCGCCCTGGGCACCCGCCGTTTCCGCAAGCGGAGGGTAGCGCGAATGAATCGAGCCGGCATAGCTACGCGCCACATGACCTCTTTGATGCTGATCTGCGGGGCGCTCAGTCCTAAGGTGTATGCACAGGTGACAGTCGCATACGTGCATACCGATGCCTTGGGCACCCCAGTGGCAGAGGAGGACGCATCTGGAATCTGATAGCTGAATCGCTCTATGACCCATATGGGTCCATGCTCGTTGCAGGTAGCGATGATCAACCGGGCTTCACTGGCCACGTGCCAGATGCGAGCTCAACGACGCGAGACGTGTATGACTATTGCCCTCAACCGAGTTACAGCAACTAGATTTTTGGTGTGTGTCGTGGCAGTTCTTGGATCCGGGTGTGTAGATTCGCCTACTTCATATCGCGTCGAAGGCGCGAAGACCGATTTTTGTGTCCCTAGCGATCTAGATGCGACGCCGTCCAGGCGGGGTCACGAGGATCCTGTGGTCGGCGGCTTTACGCTGCATGGCTGTTACTCCACCCATAGCGAGGCTTGTATCGGTCCCGATAATTTGATCTCGGTAGCGGTGGTAGCCAAATCGTACTTTCCTGGGAAAAGGCTTGGCGACCTCCCCCAGGGGTCCCATCTGCGTACGAGCGTTATTGAAGGCTGGCAAGAAGCGAAGATGCTGGAGAAGGGACTGCTTGCCGTTCCCGACGGTGGCGACAAGAGCCACTTTTTCGTATGGCGCCCGAGTGCTCATGCCGCCACACAACCGTTGGACGACGATGAACTAATGGCATCCTGTGACACGTTGGGGAATTTATCCTGCAGTCGCGTACTTCATGGGGACGACTTTGCTGTCACTTATTCCTTCGTCACGGAGAAGGAAGTTCCGAACGACTTCGGTTCATTAGACAAGCAAGTCCTGAATGAGGTCGAGCGGATGAGATGTAGAAGATAGAACTCTGGCTCGATCAATTCGTCCCGATCCACATCCGGGCGCGGGGAATGGCGTGGGAGAGTTAGAGGGAGCTGCCAGAGGCAGGAGCGGAACCTTCCAACTAGAAGTGGTCACCTGCCCTACCCCTGATAAACATACCTAACCTCCTGCACAGAACATTTCGATCAGCTCGTCAGACGCAAGGCGGCCCGCCGCGGCGTCTCCGCGAGGCGACTTCCGCTCTCGCCGCTGCTCAGCGAGCCTGCGTTCCTCAATACACCGTGTCCTCCTAACTTCCGAGGCAGAACGCTCCGAGCCCACTAAGCCTGGATTCGAACTCGGGACAACTGGTCGACACCGGCCATGAGCCACGCCTTCATGGGATCCCTCCCATTTACAATGCCTGACCGAGCACTAGCGCTCGGCGTAGCGCTTGCTCGGGTTTGCACCTGAACACAGCTGTTAAACTTCGTGAACCTTTGGACCGAAAACCTCATGGAACGGTGGTATCTCGCAACGCTTCTAGCCTTGATCCTGCACCAGATCGACGCCGCGTTCTGGCACGAATGGGACATGTTCCGCGTTCCCGGTGGCGTTCAAGGTTTCCTTATCTTCAACTTGGTTGCTGTTGGCGCCCTGCTGCACGGGTATCGCCTGGTGACGTTGGCTAAGCCCTCCGCGCGTGCCTATTCACGACTGTGCGGAATAGTAGGTGTCGGCACGGCAGCCATCCACCTAGCATTTGCCGCTGCAGGCCGTGAGGAGTTCCATCTCCCACTTTCCATAGCATCCATAGCCGCATGTCTCATTGCCGGCGGCGGCCTGCTGCTGAGCAGCCGGAAACGTGCCACTGGTTAGTAGTCCCCGGAAGTTGCGCCCGCCCCGCCCTGCCCCCACGCCTTCATGGGATCCCTCGCTCTTTGCTTGGTCTCCTTCGGCGGTCGGCGCGGCTACGGTGCTGCCTAGATCCGTTCGACCTTCGCTCCAGCCTCGGCCAGGCGTCGGTCCTGTTGCTGCTGGACGACTGCTCGCGGGTCGGCCGCGGGTCTGGCAGTGGCGGTGGCGGCTGGATCGGCGTGCTGTCGGTCAGTCGCGCGACCGCTTCACGCAGAGGCAGCTCGGGACACAGCCGGGCTGCGCACCAGGGCTCGGCGTACCGCCTCGCCTGCCGGACATTGGCCGCGCGTACCCGCTTCACGTGCCGCATGTTATGGCCTTCCATCCGTAGGTGCCCCCCTGAGCCGCTGTCCGAGTGACGCTGGCCGTCTCCCGGCTCTTGTACCGGAGCGCCTTGGTTACGTGTGCGGACTGGCGGTCGTAGATCCTTCGAAGCGGCTGCGGCCTGCCTAATCGTTGGGGATGGCTGCTGTTGCGGCGCAGTTCAATCGCCCCGGGTTGACCTGCTCCAGCTAGAAGATTTGTCCAGCACGAAGTCCTTAGCGATTCATGCTGTATGGTCGCAGCATCTGGCTCCTCTCTGGCGCGATATCCTTCGCCCTATGTCTAGCCCCTTGCAGGCACCACACAGGACACCCTCCACTGCTTTCAGGGTCCTACGGATCTGTCCTCTGCTGCGCGTCAAGGGAAGGTTCGAGCAGGTCGAAACTCTGCACGCAAAGGGCGACAGGAGTACTGACCGTCGACCAAGGATCTTCTGGGGCGAGCAGAGGAGGGATCGAATTTCGGCGCTAGCGGGGCTGGACCCGGACGACCTAGATCGGCCCTAGGTCCTGAATTACCGCCTGCCCTTCACGGAGTACGGCGGAAAGCAGTCGACCGCCCGCTACCTGCCTCCCCACCTGTTTGTTGAGCCAAGCCGCTTGGATCCGGCCAGCGGCGAACACGTCTTCAGGCGCAAAGCTATCTGGTTTGCCGGCCAAAGGCTTCCCGGGTGAGGCCAATCCTCCATCCAAGGGCTGCACGACGGATCTGCTCTCGGACATCCGGCAGGCGCAGGCTGCAGTGCGCTATCGCAGCGTTGATTGAAGTACTGGTCACACAGGTACGCCACCATGACGATTTCCGGCACCCGCCCCGCATCGGGCACTTCGTTCGAGAATGCACCAACCCGCTCGCTGGAGGTCGCTGGCACCCCGTTCGCGTACCGTGAACTTGGGCCACAGGGCGGCATCCCTCTGGTCATGCTCAACCATTGGGGCGCGGTGCTGGACAACTTCGATCCGCGTATCGTTGATGGTCTGGCCAGCAGGCATCGGGTCATCGCCATCGACTACCGGGGCATCGGAGGTTCGGGAGGAACGGCGCCGGTGACCATCGCAGAAATGGCGCGGGATACCCTCGCCCTGATCCGTGCGATGGGCTTGACCCGCGTCTATCTTCTGGGCTTCTCGCTCGGCGGCTTCGTCGCGCAGCAGGTCGTGCTGGACGCACCTGATCTCGTGCGCCGGCTCATCCTGACCGGTACCGGGCCTGCGGGTGGCCGTGGTATCGACCGGGTGGGTCGCGTGTCCTGGCCCTTGATCATCAAGGGCCTGCTTACCCGCCGCGACCCCAAGTACTACCTGTTCTTCACCGCCAGCGCCCGCGGCCGACAGGCGGCGCGCGACTTCCTGCAACGGCTCAAGGAGCGCAGGAGCGATCGCGATAGATCGGCCTCACCCGGCGCGTTCCTACGGCAGCTGAAGGCCATCACCGCCTGGGGCAGGCAATCGCCCCAGGACCTGGGCAGCATCCACATTCCCGTGCTGGTTGCCAATGGCGACAGCGACATCATGGTCCCCACCCCCAACAGCGGCGACTTGGCGCGCCGCATTCCCCACGCGACGCTGGTCATCTACGACGACGCAGGTCATGGCGGGATTTTCCAGTATCACGCCGAGTTCGTCCGGGAAGCGCTAGCGTTCCTCAAAGACTGACGCCCCCCTTGCCCCCGCAGCCTGACTGCACCCACGCCACCAGAGATACACCGCTCATGAAAGCCTTCCTCATCGACCGTTATGGCAAGAAGGAGACGGGCCACCTCGGCGACACCCCATCGCCGGTGCTCCGGGATGAAGATGTACTCATCCGCGTACACGCTGCCAGCGTCAATGCGCTGGACACCAAGATCAGGACCGGGGAGTTCAAGGTGATCCTGCCTTATCGCCTGCCGCTTGTTCTGGGCAATGACCTGGCCGGCACGGTGGAGCGTGTGGGCGCTGGGGTTCGCCAGTTCAAGCCGGGCGACGAAGTGTATGCACGCCCCGACGATGATCGCATCGGCACCTTCGCCGAATTCATCGCCGTCAAGGCAGCATCTGTTGCACGCAAGCCAAGCAATCTCAACATGGTGGAGGCAGCCTCGTTGCCGCTGGTTGCGTTGACGGCGTGGCAGGCGCTGGTGGAAACCGCGCAGCTGAAACCGGGCCAGAAGGTCTTCATCCAGGCCGGCTCAGGCGGCGTCGGGACCGTGGCGATTCAACTGGCGAAGCATCTTGGCGCCTTCGTTGCTACCACGACCAGCACGGCCAACACAGCATGGGTCAAGGACCTGGGCGCGGACGTGGTCATCGACTACAAGCAGCAGGATTTCGCTACGGAACTGCGCGACTACGATGTGGTACTCAACAGCCTTGGCAAGGATGAGCTGACCCGCTCGCTGCAGATTCTCAAGCCGGGTGGCCATCTCATCTCCATCTCCGGGCCGCCCACGCCCACCTTTGCCGCCGCGCGCGGCCTTGCCTGGCCGATTCAGCAGGTCATGCGACTGCTCAGCCATGGCATCCGCAGCAAGGCCAGGCAGAAAGGGGTGAAGTACACCTTCGTGTTCATGCGTGCCGAAGGTCGGCAGCTGAGCGAGATCACCTCGCTGGTCGAGTCCGGTGCGATCCGCCCTGTCATCGACAGGGTCTTCCCGTTCCAGGACACCCAGAGCGCGCTGACCTATGTCGAGAGCGGCCGGGCCAAGGGCAAGGTTGTTGTCGAGTTGCCGTAGGCTGCGACCTTTGCAAGCTACGTGGGAACATGAATATTGTCATCCCTGAGAATTCGGTGACACCGCCCTCGCATGTCCGCTTCCGGCCAGAAGCGGTCAATCGCCCTACCCTCGATAAATTTTCCTTATCCACGACTGACCTTGAGCCTACTGTGGCTCCGCATAGATGACAGATATGGGGCGGACGGATATTGGCGTTAGTCGGATTGCTGCAAACGACCTGGATCTCTCCAAGATCCTCGAGCACGGGCTGCCCCTTCTGCAAGAACCCAGCCACCTTCCCTGACACACACCTTGCGGGCGTCTCTCAAGGGGTGGCTTCGTCTCTGCCGGCGACTTGCGCGGCTCCAGCGCCGCTTTGATCCGCTCGTCCCCCTTAGCTCCGGCCTCGGCTAGGCGCCGGGCCTGTTGCTGTTGCTTGCGGGACGGCGACAGGCCCGGCATGGTCGATACTCTACGCTCGGTCGTCCAGGGCCTGCCTCCGCCTCCCAACATCAGCTCCTGCCGAGAATCCCGTTCGGGCGCAGATAGACGTCCCCGGTCTTCGTGTCCAATAGGATGTTGAAATTCCGAAGGACCTCACTCCCGACCGTGCCGTCGCCAGTTGAGCTGTCTTCATCAATGGTGAAAGACACCTTGGGTTGCTCCAGCCGAAGGCCCTGAATCTCTACCGAGGCGACACGGACGTCGACCGCGCGGATCTTCTTACCAGCGCTTCCGCTGAACTGTGACGTTCCGATCTTCTGCGTAAAAACACCCGAGAGGTTGTGCCGGGAACTGTAGGCATAACTCAGATCGATGGTTCCGTTGCTCCCGGTATCCAAAGAGAGCCACGCCTTGAATCGTGAGCCTTCAGTCTTCAAAGCCACTTCGATAGCGGGGGTGTTGTCGATCCACCGCGTGTTCACTCTGGTGTAGCCCGCTGTACTGGGCAAACTGCTATGCACGAACAAGGTCTTCTTATCGTAGTCGACCTCGACTACACGTCCCTCAAAGAATTTCCAGCCCAGAACGGCATCGAAAGGCCGATTTCGGTAGTCAATTACTGCGGCACCTAGCGTCCTGCTAGCGGCTCCAAGGGTAACTCTATTGCTCGTACTGTATTCAACCAGGCTCGTTCCGTCTGAGCCGGCGTTCTCCGATTGATCATCGATTTTCATACCAGCCAGAGTACTGGTAGCAACTGACACGGCCATGCCGTCCGCCCCCGTATCTATCAAGAAACGAAGGGGGCGCGACTGATTGATTGTGCCTTCTGCATAAATTCGATGGTCCTTGCCCAGATCAAAGGGGATCGCAATTGTCTCTGCCGAGGCAGTAGGTGCGCAGGAAAAGGCAATCACCGCTAGAAGGGCAAAAGACTGGGGGCGGCATCTCGTAGACATTGGCAGCATCCATTGGCTAACGCATGAGTCCATGCGCACCTTGGATGCACCACCGGATCAAATGGTTTAATGCCAAGACTGGGCACTTGCTCGGGCGCGCATCCACTGCCTCGTTTGCCTCGCCTTGGACTCTGGCGGCGGCCTGCGCGGCTCCAGCGCTGCGTTGACCCGCCCTTGCTTCCTCACCCCAGCCTCCCCAGTGGCCGGTCGGGCAACGGTTCGAGCGACTCCAACGGTGTCACGTCCAGCAGCCGCGCCACGGCCGCGCGCAGGCGCAACTCTGGTAGAGCCTCGCCAGGCACCGGCGTTCGGCATAGCGCTTGCCTTGGACGATGCTGGCCGCCCAAACATCCTTGGTCTGTAACACCTTCCGGGGGATTCTGACGCAAGCGCGCCCCACCTTCCTTGGCCGCCGAGACGTTGCCAATCTGCCTGCCGTTCCACCAAGGCACCCAGATCTCCCCCATCTGAACTCAGCCAGAGGGGATAGGGGCGGTGCGGGAGCCTTGGTAGCCGTGCGATGGACGCATGGCCGGAAGGATACGGCCGGCGGTCTCACGCTCTGCGACAGCGGTCGACGCTTCAGCTCGCTGTGATGAAGGGTTCACTTTGAGCGGCGCACACTGCAGTCTCGTGGCTCTTCTCCGGTGCAGAATCCTTTGCTCCCGTGTCCAGCCCTCAAATGGCACGGCTATGCACCCTCCCAACGCCTTCAGGATCCATACGATCCTGCCTCTGCTTACGCTCAATGGGGCGATCATCCGCTTGGAACAGGTGCGGACAACATGTAAAAGCTGCGGACTGAGGTCCTCAATGGCCGAGGACGCAGGCTTTCAAACCGATCCCAAGGGCACCACGCTTACATGCCCAGCTTGCGGAGCCACAGGATTGATGGACGAAATGGAGATTTGGCACCACTGGCTTGAACAGTGCCGCCGCGAGCGATTAGTGGCGCCCTTCAATCCAAAGCCAGATGATCCGCTCGACATCCAGGGCCCGAAATGAACGATGGCTTCTGTGGTACACCGATGAGTGCGCGAATCGTTCGGGGAAGTGCCAGCTCCCGCAGTCAAACGGCCTTCGCAAAAGGTTCGAGCAGCCCCCCACCAGCATCTCCATCGCGGTGGCCGGGCCAGTCTGATCGCCTTCCCGCTGTAGGAAGGAAGTCCAGTCGGCTCGCACCAGCTGCACCAGCTCCGGCGGCGATAGGGGAACGCAACGCATCGGCCAATACGGAAGCCTGCGCTGCCCCGCCCTCCCCCTGGCCAGTTCGATCAACTCGGCATGGCTTGAGGCACCTGCAGCTCTAGAAAACGCAACATCCAGACCATCCGGCGGCCCCTCCATATACGCCAGAAATCGTCTGCCGTCGTACAGGGTGACGCCGCTGACACCTGCATTTCTGTTGAACCGAGCCGCGTCCGCCATGATCGCGGCCAAATGCTCCACAGCGAGATGGGGCGTGGCCTCACTGACGAAAACAACAGCCCTGTTGGGCATGGCACTACTCCGGCTCCTCGGGGAGGCCGAGCGTAGATCCGACATCGTAAGCACCGCGTAGAGGCCGCCAGATCGACGTCACAGTTCGCCCCCGCAGCTACACATCCCGGGCACAGCCGGCCAGGCCACCCCCAGGCCATGTGCGTCCGATTCGCCCAACACCCCGGCCAGATCAGATCGCCCCTAGGTCCTTGACCACGGCCTGCCCAATCTGCAGGAACCCAGCCAGCAGCCGACCGCCCGCCACCTGCCGGCCCATCCGCTCATTAAGGTAGCTGGCCTGGAGGCGCGCATGGGCCATTAAATCGGTCTGGGACATGCTCGGCGTCACCGCCTGGAGCGGTTCGCCGGGCGATGCCAGCTGCCCGCCGATCGGCTGGACTGGGGTCGGGCGCTGACTGTCGCCCTTGGCATACGCCGTGGCCATCATTCGCCCGTTCTTCGGCGACCAGCCGCCCAGCACTAACTCTGTCCCGAGCTGCTCTAGCGGCAGGCCTGCCTCGGCCGCTGCCTTCTCGTAGTTCGGCCATAGTTGGTCCACCACCAACCCCAGCTCGGCGGAAAGCTGCTCCATCGTGAACTCGGCGCGGAAACTGGCTTGCAGCGCTAGCTCGTAGATGCGGAGGAAGAACTGGGCGGAGCCGCGAGTGGCCAGAGCCACGTTGTGCTGAGGGATCAGAAGCAGCTTCGCCCCCGCGGAATGCGCCCCTGTTCGGGCATCCTCTGCCAAGGTATCCACGGCGACGACAAGGTGGTCACGAGTGAGCAGAACGTTGAGGATGCTCGTAGCGGGCTCGGTCTAGGTGTCCGCGAACTATCCCCTGCCCGCCCCCCGCATGTCGAGACTGCCATGTCGACCGAAATCACGGAAATCCTCGATCGCCTTCACACCTGCGAGGCAGGACTTGAGATGCACCGCGGCTACCTCAAGGCGATGGAGTATGCGTTGCGAATCTGCGTACTGACCCACCCTACACCCAATGACCTCTCCGACGCATGACATCAACTTCTGCCAAACATTGTGGCCAAACACCGGGGCGACAGCAGCGATCTCTTCGCCGCAGCCTTCGAACAATCGCTGACGGTTCTGACCGAGCAAATTGGTGCGCCAGATAGCCCTTCATAGGCTACGTCCACATTCTCGGCGACGGTAGCTTGGCGCTGCCTGCCGCTTAGTCAGGGCTCTTCAACGACCTGGATAGGCACACGCCGGCATTCGAGCACGGCAGCGAATCCACAAGAATGGATCGGATCTGATGATGCTCCTTAAGCCTTGGAAGCTGCCCCCTCAGCCGTCGGCTGGATGTCTCCCAGCCAAGCTCCCCATCGTGAAGGCATACCCGGCTTCTTCCAGAAGTGCTCTCATGCGCAGCTCCACACGCCGGGGGGAGCGCAGTCCATTTGGTGCATAGAGAGCATATACGTAGCCAGCGCCGTCAATGATTTCGCGGCGGACTGCGCACTCGGTTGATTCAGTAGCTTCGCACCAGACAGACATTAGCCTAGCCGGGCTGATCGACTGCCCATTGCGAAGTCGGAAGAAAAGCCAGCGCACGCCTGGAGGTTGAGCTTGATCTACTCTAGCCATTGCGAGCCCCGGATTCGTCTGGATAGATCACTGAGAACTTCAGGATCCAGGCGAGGGCGCTCATCTTTCGAGGAACGTGGTAGATCTATGCGCTCACTGCCGTTCACTAGAGCGGGGAGATCTGACTGCAGATCAATCCACCACTCGGAAGGAATCCGGAGCCCAGTACCCGTTCGATCGTAGATGCATATCGGGAAATTCATAGCGTTGCTCCTAGATCTACCGAGCATACGCTTGCGCAATGTCAGGCCGGAATGCGACTGCTACAAGGCTGACGCATCAACTCTCTTTGCACATGTGAACACGTGTGCTTCGTCTCGCTGAACTTTCAGGAACGAATCAAGCCAGCAAAGAGCAGCGCCCCGATTCGCAATCACCCTTCCCAACTTTTCCGTCAGACACCGCGCACACTCCATTCCTCCAGGGCTTTCCCCTTGGCAGGTCCGGCACTGAGCCATCGTCGTCGTGGTCACCGGGCGCGATTGATACATGATCTTCGTCATCAAGTTCACAGCTTGAGCATGGGATGACATTTCAGCGATCCTGTTGATACGGAAGGAGCCGCGCTTGGCGCGGCCACCCCTTATGCATCAACGACGATCGTCGCGATCGACACTGACCTTTTGGGCCTGACCAGGGCCTGGCTGCCCAGGCTCAGTGCCGTTCGGCTGCTGCTGTTGTTGCCCTTGCTTTCCGGCCAAATCCTCACCGCCGAGATCCTTCCCGTCTGTTTGGCCCTGCTGACCCGGATGCTTCTTATCGGCATCTGAGTTGCGACTGTCGCTCTGGTTCTGGGAAGTGTTGTTCATGTCTTACTCCGATGCAGCCATCTGCTGCCACCCCACAATGGCCCCCAGCCTGTTACGCAGCCGTGCCCAATTGGCACCAGTATGAACAAGCGCCATGAACAGGTCGCCGATTCTAAGGGTGTACAGTGCAGCTCTAAGAGGAGAAGAACATGGAGCGCAAGAGGAACAAGGATTTCGTTGACGTCGAACGTGAACTCACGCACTGGGGATTGGCATTCAACTCTGGTGCGCTACCCGCCATTAGCTTCCGCCATGAAGTTGACCCGGTCATCCGACTCGCATGTGACATCTACATCAGAGCCCCCCACGGAACACGCGCAGAATGGCTGGACGACCTCGAGAGCAGACTTGCGGCTCGATCCAGCCTGCGTGGTCACCCTGGTGCAGCGGAGATCGCAGGCCAATGCTGGTCGCGTCTCTCTTGCTCCTAGGAGTTTTCTTCCCGCGAGGCTGCGTCGTTCCCTTCTCGCATGAGCTGATCATTCAGCACGTGAACGATGGACATGACCGCGTCGGCGAGCGCTCTTGAGTCGCTGATTGACCCGTAAAAATAGATCCTGGAGCCTTCAACCCGGACATCTGCCAAGGAGAGCTGAGACGCCAACGCCTCGCACTTCCTTACGAAGATTTCTGTCCAGCGGGCACCCGGCGCAAGATCCAATAGCGCAACGATAGCCTCATCAGTCGAAGAATCTACGCGCTCATGTAGATGTGGGACATCGAAGCCGACGATTCTTGGGAGCATGGGGGTGCTCAATAGGGGATCCTCTAGCTCATGGGTGATTTGAGTATATCCATGATACGCCTACCCACAGTCCAGCCAAGCCTCTGTCCATTACGTGTATCCAACTCGTCGAGCTACGCAGCCGGTCACCCAAGCAGCATCACAGGGCGCGATAACGGACATCTTTGCCCAGCAGTCGATGCTGGCCCGGGAGCAGTGATTGGAGATAAGTATCGCCGCTGAGGCGCGCGGCGCAGGGGGGGGCGTGTGCCTCCAGTATTCGACTCTATGGTAAGACGGTACTACCCTCGATAAACATCCCTAATCTCAAAACTGGACGGCAGCCGAAGAAGCATTTTCCCGACCATCATTCTTTCCGGACCTCAAGCTGACGTTGAATAGCGACGCGAACACGTTCGGCAGCCTCGAGGCTGAAGCGCTCCTCAAGTACATCGGCCAGCTCGTATAGCTGCCCTGACCGCAGGCCCATATTCATGCTGATTCCAATGTGGGACTGCAACTGGGGCTCGACCCCGTACATGGCGGCCAGCATGCTGACCGTAGCCAATTCGCGGCTCTGCCAATCAAGATTGTCGCGCTCGAAGATGTCGCCGAAGAGGTGAGTACGGAGGTATTGATTTGCTTGCGGCGCAAAATCGAACAACGGCCCTGAGACCGGACCGCCGGCCAGCGTGGTCTGGTTTGCCGTGCCTGCAGCGAGCAAGGCATCGCCTGTGGGAATCGGCTTGCGGGGCTCGCGGCCGGCGTCATCCTGGATGCCCTGCTGTCTACGCGCATTCGCTACCTTCATCAGTTCGCCTAACGCGTTCAAGCTCCGCGGAAACCCCGCATAGGCGTAGAGCTGCATCAGGAGTTCTCGCGCTTCGGCCAAACTAAGTCCCGCGTCCAGGCCTTGGTTTAACGCCTGGCGAAGGCCATCCAAGTTGCCAGCCGCTGCGAAGGCACCGATTGGAATGATGGCTTGCCGGCGCGGGTCCAGTTCGGTTGTGGGAGCTTGATTTGATTTCGTGTGCATGGCTATTCCTTCGTGTGCGAAAGCCATCTGACTAGGGACGACAGCCAGCATCGCCGCGCCCAGCAGAATGGCGAGAAGGCTGGGCCCCAAGGTGGTCAGCCAGCCTCTAGAACGCCTCAATGCGGACCTCTATGGGCCCGATCTTGCGAAGGATCTGCAGCCCTCCTTCGATGCGACCCAGCCTTATGAGAGCCTTTGAGTAGCCAAAGGGCTTGTGAAAAATCGCCAGGTTGCCCCAAGGCGCATAGAAGGCCATATCACCTGCCATGGGCGTGAATCCCTCCGGCTCGCCCGCCACGCTGAGACCGCGCGGGAGCTGAGCAATCTTTTCAGTCGCGGCGTAGTCTTCAAGCTGAAGGGTCAGCGGCAACTGGGCGATGAACTCGCGTGCAGGAAGGCTGTCCTCCAGAGTGGCCGACAGCACTTGATCATTGATGATCAGTCGAATTTTCATGGGATGAATCTCCTGGTTGGCCCCAGTGCTGGTGGCCGCGAGGGCTTGATGATCGGGCGCGGCTGAGCATGCTGCTACCGCCCCAAAGGCAACTAGGAGCACGAGCAGCTTCGCCGTTATCGAAGTGAGGCGTGTCATCGCTTCGGAGCCCCTGTGGCAATCGCCGCGGCTGACGTGTGCACCTCTTCAGCCGCCGTGGCGTAGGCAAGCAGCGCGGCACACAACAGGATGCCCGCACTCGCCAGGAACGTGCTGGCAAAGCCAAGGCTGTCGAACAGCAGTCCGCCGAGGGTGGCGCCCAGCGCAATGGAGCACTGCACCACCGCAACCATCAGCCCGCCGCCGGCCTCGGCATTGTCGGTGAAGGTGCGCGCCAGCCAGCTCCACCAGCCGACCGGTGCGGACGTGGCCAGCAGACCCCACGCCGAGAGCAGTGCGGCGGTCGGCCAAAGGTGGGGCCCGAGTGGAATCAGACTGACGGCAATCAGCGCCATAAGGGCGGGAAGAATCACCAGCGTGCGGTAGAGTCCGCGCCTGATGAATGCACCGATGGCAAGTGTGCCCACGAAACCACTCACTCCGATCGCGAGCAGAACCCACGGAACAGCAGATGCCCCAGAATGGGTGACCCGCTCCAGGAACGGTCGCACGTAGGTGAACAGGGCAAACTGCCCCATGAAGAGCGCAGCGCAGGCCATCATGCCCAGTGCCACCACGCGTCGCCGCAACAACACGACCACCCCGCTGCGTGATTGGCCTTCCTCCGCTTCCATGGACGGCAGACAAACCCACTGCCAGGCCAGGGCGACAGCTGCCATCGGCAGAAGACAGAGGAAAGCGCCGCGCCATCCGATCATACTGCCGAGATAGCTGCCCAGTGGCGCCGCAATGACCGTTGCAAGGGCGTTGCCACTGTTGAATATCGCCAAGGCTCGCGGGACCTCGGCCTCCGGTACCAGCCGCATCGCGGTTGCGGCGGACAGTGACCAGAAACCGCCGATCACTACGCCGATCAGCGCACGGCCCGTCATGTAGACCGGATAGTTCTGGGCCAGCGCTACCACCAGTCCCGACACTGCCATCAACGCCGTGAGGGTCAACAGCAACGTTCGGCGGTTCACGCTACCCGCCAAACGGGAGATCGACAGGCTGGTCAACACCGCAAAGGCACCCGAAATGGCAATGCCGTAGCCGGCAAGACCTTCGCTCACGCCCAGGTCTGCCGCCAAGGGAGTGAGCAGGCTCACCGGCATGAATTCCGAGGCGATCAACGCGAAGACACACAGCGTCATTGCGAGCACGCCGCCCCAGTTGGCGCGTTGTGCGAGGGCGTCGGTGCGGCTCATTTCCCGGCCAGGCCGCGCTGGAAGAACGTGGCTAGCCTGTCAAAGGGAATCAGCTGGGTGCGGTCGTACAGATCCACGTGGCCGGCACCCTTCACCCAGTAGAGCTCCTTCGGCTGCCCTGCCCTTCGGTAGGCGTCTTCGCTGAACTCACGAGAATGCGCGGCGTCGCCGGCGACGAAAAGCATTGGCCGGGGCGAAATCGTCTCAATGTCGTTGAAGGGATAGAAGTTCATGAATTTGACCAGGCTGCTGAAGAGCGGCTGGGTTGTCAGTTCGGCCTTGTCACCCTTTGGCGTATAGGCGCCGCGCGGGGTGCGGTAGAAGTCGAAGAACTCACGCTGGATGGCGGGCGTGTCAGCATCGAGATGGTTCACAGTGCCAGGCACGAACACAGGCGCCCCGCCCTTGAATTCGGCCAGACGCTGATCTGTCGCGGACTGGATCACCGCCTTGCGCTGCTCCAGCGACTGGCCACTGTTCAGTCCCTGCCGTGCTGCCGCGCCCATGTCGTACATGCTGACCGTGGCGATGGCCTTGATGCGTGGGTCGATCTTGGCGGCGCTGATCACAAAGCTGCCGCTGCCACAGATGCCCAGGCCGCCGATGCGGTCCGGGTCGACAAAGGCCTGCGTGCTCAGGAAATCCACGGCCGCACTGATGTCGTCCGAATAGATTTCCGGCGCCACCAGGTGTCGCGGTGCGCCGCCACTCTCGCCCCAGAAGGAAAGGTCGATCGCCAGCGTAACGAAACCCTGCTCGGCCAGCTTCTGCGCGTAGAGCTGGGAACTCTGCTCCTTCACTGCGCCCATCGGGTGGCCAACCACCACTGCGGGGGCGCGGCTGCCGTCGGGCAGGCCCTGAGGGCGGTAAAGCGTACCCACCACCTCCATCTGGTACTGGTTGTGGAAGCTCACGCGCTCCCCCTTGACCGTTGGGCTGCGGTAGAAGTTGTCGGCGCCAAGGGGCCGGGCCGGCACAGGTGCGTCAGCGGCCATGGCCGAAGCTGGAACGTAGAGGCTGGCGAGCAGCGCCAGCCGCAGCGTGGTGCGTTTCATGGTCGTATGGCCTCGGTTGGGGACTCAGGTCGCCACGATAGGTCCCAGCACCCATATCGATAAGCCGGTTGAAAGTTGATGCATTGCTGAGTTGCGCTCACAATTGATCCATGAGCACCGTCAAGACCCATGATCTGCAAGCGTTCCTGGTAGTGGCGCAGGAGCAGAGTTTCACCAAGGCGGCCGTTCGTCTTGGGGTAACGCCCTCTGCGCTGAGCCATTCGATGCGCCTGCTGGAAGAGCGCCTTGGAATTCGCCTGCTCGCCCGGACTACGCGCAATGTCTCTCCCACCGAGGCAGGCGAGCGACTGATGCGCTCGATCGCGCCGCATTTCGAAGCCATCGGTGCCAGCGTGGAGGCGCTGGGCGACCTGCGCGACCGCCCAGCCGGAACGCTACGGATCTCCTGCACGGATGATTCCATGGAGACCATCATCCGTCCGCGGCTTGCCGGATTCTTGGACAAGTACCCGGACATTACGCTTGAGTTCTACGTGGATTACGGCTTCACCAATGTGGTGGAGCAGCGCTTCGATGCGGGCATCCGTCTCGGAGAGGCACTGAGCAAGGACATGATTGCTGTCAGGGTTGGCCCCGACTGGCGTCTGGTCGTGGTGGGCTCACCCGACTACTTCGAGAAGCATCCGAAACCGAAGAGGCCCGCCGACATTACGCACCACCGCTGCATCCACATCCGACATCGCCCAAGCGGTGCCATCTATGCGTGGGAGTTCGAAGAGAAGGGCAAGGAATTCACCGTGCGCGGCGACGGGCCGTTAGTCTTCAACAGCATGACGCACGTTATCAATGCTGCACTGGATGGCTTGGGCTTGGCATACGCACCGGAACCGCTGGTGGCCGAGCACATCGCGCAAGGCAGGTTGGTGGCGGTGCTGGACAGGTGGTGTGTCCCCTTCCCCGGCTATCACCTCTACTACCCGAACCGTCGGCAGCCATCACCCGCATTTGCGGCACTGGTTGCGTGGTTGAAGCTGGATAGGTGATGCGGGCCGCGGTCTAGCTCCCCTTAAGTGTCCTGCATGGGCTGGAAATGGACACCCGCCTTACCCCCGATAACGCACCCTTATCGCTACTCCCCGTACTGAAGTGCACTGCCACTCTCATCTTGGCACTTGCCGAGATCCAACCCTATTGGGCCGCCGGAACAGGAATTACACCCTTTCGCAGAATCTCCAACCTCCCAACATCGCCAACAGGCACAAGCACTGTAGCCTTCCGCGTCGGGTCCCACAGTGCATAGCTGTCACCAAGACGACCAATCAGGCTTAGGTCGTCCTGCACCTTTCCATCAACAGTCATAGCCGTGACGTGCTTGCCGCCGCCAGAGGAAATCTTCTCGGCACGCTGGGAGCCAAGCATGCTTGACGCTATCGAGACGTAGACCAGCATCACCAAGGCGTAGATCAGCCAAGGGGAATCTTTCACTGCGGTGGGCACCACTGGTGAAAGATGCACGATCAACGCACAGATGACCGTCAGAAGAGCCCCTATCAGAAGAGGCCACGTGTTCGACCACCAAAGCAGCAGCCCTAGGGCAGTGAAGAAAACCACTGGAAACAGCCATGCGAACAGCTTGCTTTTGGAGCTGCCGCTCGTGACCTTCATCTCCACCCAGCCGCCAAACAGCGAGGCCAGCAGCATGAGGAATAACACCATGCCGATCCCCGCAAGCCCTGCAAGCGCAAGCTCGCTTACCGCAACAAACTGAAAGGGATCCAGGCCGAAGTGCCCCCAATACGCCTTCAGATATAAGGCCCCTTGAATCAATCCGAACGTGACGAGCGCCGAGCCCCATCCAGCAACATCAGCCATCGTTAGCGTCTTCTGCGTACGTTCCATGTATCCCCTTCCATCGATGCAGCCCCGCGACATAGTGGCATGCAACGTTCCGCCCTGCAGAACCCATCCCATTAACGTGACGCGTCACGCCCGATCACCCCACCCCATTGGCGCCCCACCCCTCCCCCAAGTTCCATCCCTCACAAGGACGAGGCGGCGCGCATGCCCTATATCGGAATCGGACTCCACGTACTGGCAGCCATCTGCCTCGCGGTGCACGCCATCCGCTCAGGCCAGAGCCTCTACTGGCTCATCCTGCTCTTCTCGTTCCCGCTGCTCGGCAGCGTCGTCTACTTCCTGGCGATCCACTTTCCCGAAGCGCGCCATTCGCGCGGCGCCCGACAGTTCTCCGTTCCGCCAAGCAGCTCATGGACCCGGGCCAGGATCTGCGTAACGCCCGCGCGGAGCTGTCGCGAACGCCCACTGTGCAGAACCGCGTTCGCCTCGGCATGACGCTGCTGGATGCCGGCCAAGCCGAGGAAGCCAGAACCCTGCTTGAGCAGGCAGCCAGCTCGCCTTTGGGCGACGATCCCTACATCCTGACCGGCCTCGCCCATGCCCGGCTCGAGTCCGGGCACCCCGCGCTTGCGGTGGAGACGCTGGATGGCCTGTTCGCCCGCCATCCGGATGTGCGCCGCAAGCCGGAACAAACGCTGCTTTACGCGCAGGCACTGGCTGCCGCCCAAGCACCCGGAGCCCGCGCCGCATTCGAGCGCGCCGTCGAACGCGGAAACGATGCGGCTGCCCGCAGCCTGTTCGCCAGCATCATCGATGATGCCCAGCATTGGTCGGGCCACGCGCGCAGCCACAATGCCGCATGGTTGGAGCGGACCAGGGCCGCGTTGAAGGGCTACTGACGCCTGGCGACCTTTGGTAATCATGTCGCATCTGCCTCGCTCACCGCCTCGCCGGTCGGATGCCGACACTCGCCAGGCTTGCCCCGCCGACATCGCCGATAGCATTGCAGCGCAAGGCGCCCACCTCATTGCGCCGCATGCAACGATTCTGAAAATGTTGAATGTGGTGACGGCATCGGCCTTACTGCATTGGCATCGCGCACAGCGGGGCGTATTCCTTTCCGTGCCACCGAAAACAGGTGGCCGGGATTCGAAACCCCGGTAGTTCGCTGAAGTAAACGCTTGCCAGCCGGCATCACCCTGTGTGGTGCCGGCTGGCAATCCGTCGGCCGGCTACGGCGGGCGGTGCGTGGAGGCCTTGTGCCTGCCGGTTCAGCGAACACCGGGTTTCGAACCACGCACCGTCCGCCACCTTTATCGGTGGCGGCTTCTGCATGCACGCAAGGAGCCCAGTCATGACCCAGCCCTATTCCCCTGCCCCGCACTCGATCCACGATGCGCCCGCGAACGGCCCCGCGCTGGATCCGAACACCCTCATCGCCCTGCTGCACAGCATCGGCTCCGGCGCCGCATCCGATGGTCAGCCGTGGCCGGAACGCCATCAGATGCCCGGCCGACGCATCGCCCTGGCGGATACCGACTGCTGCTTGGCCGGGCTTCGCGTGGTACTGGAGATCCTGCTGGCCGCGGAGCGCGCCCGCGAGAACGGCGAGTTGGAGCAATACGTTGGCCCGCGGGTGATGGAGGGTCTGATCATGGCCGGACTCGGCCTCACTGCACACGCCAGTACGCGGCTGCATCCGGAGGGCTGAGTGGCGTGGTGCCGCTGGGCGGCCACGGTGCTTTGCCTCGCAGCGGTGCTTGCGGCGCAGATTCATTGGCCGGTGCCGCCGGTGCCTGAGCAGCTCGCGTTCCAGAGCATCCCCGACGATCGGTTTTCACTGCTCCGCCGACAGGTAAGGCAGTTTGTGGAAGCGCGGCCACGGCAGGGCTTTGAGTTCGTCGAACAGCGTCAAGACGCCACTTTGCAGATCTACTGCAGGGGCGTTCCGGTACTGTGGCTGGAGAGGCGCTCGCACTATCTTCTCCTGCAGGTTTCACTGGACGCCCACCAGCGGGCGCCCGCCGTTGTGCGGTTGCGCGCGCTCCTCCAATGGCAGTTGGAGCCGTTGGATTACCTGGAGCAGGTGCTGGCTGACGTGCCGGAGCCTATTCTGTTGGATCGGGTGCTGCAGATTCTTGCTAGTGATGTGCCTGATGGAGCGCGATGTGGCGTGCCGTAGTCGAGCGTGGCTCGACTCTGCAGGGCTGCGGGCAGCGAGGGTTCGGGCACCAGCCCTGCCGTCCGTCACCTGCGTGACAGGCATTGGCCCAGTGATCATGCGAGTCACCTCCCGGCATCGATCCAGCCCGCATCGCGCGCACGCGCGACGTCTTCTGGCGTATCGATATCCAGGCCCAGTTCCGGTGCCTGCAGGACATGCACCGTATCGACAGGAAGTTGCCGCAGGCGCGCTCCGAAGCCGCGGTCTCCGGTTGCACCCGCAGCGTTGAACCATGCACGCGGCACTACTGCAGGAACGCCAAGCGCGTCTCCATGACGGGTGCCAGCGCCCCCTGATGTCGAGGCGCGGGCACCCGAAAGCAGCGCCTGCAGGTGGGAGCGTTCGATTGCGGGCTGGTCGCATGCCACGACCATCACCGCGGTCACCGTGGGCAGCAGGTGTGCGCCGGCAACCTGCAGACTGCTCGCCAGGCCACGCTCCCAGTGGTGATTGGTCACCGGAGTGGCATCCAGCCCGGCAATGCTGGATGTCACTGCCGGTGCGTTCGCGCCCACCACGACCAGTACCTGCGCTGGCGCGAGCTCACGCGCCAACCGCACCACGCGATGTACCAGGGTCTCGCCCTGCCGGGTGAGAAGCTGCTTGGGCTGGCCAAGCCGGGTGCTCCCGCCGGCAGCAAGCACGACGACCGCATGCGCGTCAGTCACCTGCCGTGCGCGCTTCGCCATTGCTGCAGCTGTGCGGCGATGCTGAGCGAAATCGCCTCTGGCCCTCGGCCGCCGATGTTCAGGCCGACCGGTGATCGAAGTCTCGGGGAAAGGCGGTGGCGCTGATCCGGTGTCAGCAGCTTGAACAGGTCTTCGCGCCTTCGCCGGGGACCCAGCAGTCCAATGAACGCGACGTTGGTATCAGCCAGGGCCACCAGCGTCTCCCGGTCCAGTTCGAAATCGTGATGCATCACCAGTGCCGCGTCGCAACGGTCGCGATGAAGGGCCTCGGCCGGGCTGGACTGAAGATGGGCATCCGCGTATTGCCCGGCTGAGGCCCAGCGCGCTCGCCGTTCGGCCACGCTGACCCGCCATCCCAGTCCCCGCAGCAACGGAACCAGGAAGGGCGTTTCTGGACCGCCACCCAGCACCAGAGCCCGTGGAAGCCGGGGCAGGGTCAAACGCCATGCGCCCTCGCCAAAGGACTGCACCCCGTCCATCGGATGCAGCTGCCATGCCTGCTCGCGATTGCCGGCGCGGAAAACGATCTGCCCCGACGTACGAAGGTCGCGCTGGAGTGACACGCCCTCGCGCAACCAAGCCTCGATCACGGCGTCGATGCCGGACATGGCACGCAACGGCAGAAGGGCAATCCGAAGCCGGCCGCGGCAGCCGAGCGCGGATCCACTCAGCAGGTCGTCGTCACTGCGGGTGTCGATCTCTATCCAGTCGACCCGCCCTGCCGCGCTCACCTGCTCCGCGCGTCGCGCGAGCTCGGGCTCCAGGCATCCGCCGCTCAGCCAGCCGACCTGGCTGCCGTTGCAGAAGAGCACCATGTCGCCGGCACCAGCGTAAGTGGAGCCATCGGTTTCCAGCACCAGCGCGAGCACGGCGTGCTCCCCCTCGCGCACGCGCGTCAAGGCCGTCTCGAGCACGCCGCGCGGGCTGCCTTCGGCGAGGAAACCCGGCGCTGCGGACAGGTCCTCGGCAAGATCGCCGGGCTCCCCTCCGCCTGCGGCGGAGACCTCCAGAGTGGGCGAGGCTACGGGTCGGTCCATGCGCACCGTCAACCTACATCGGGCAAGCCGGGCAACAGCTTGTCCAGGGTGATGGGATAGTTGCGCACGCGCACGCCGGTTGCGTTGTAGATCGCATTGGCGATCGCGGCGCCAACCCCGCAGATGCCCAGTTCACCCACGCCCTTGGCCTTCATCGGCGAGATCACCGGGTCCAGCGTGTCGAGGAAGACCACTTCCTGGTATGGAATGTCGGCGTGCACGGGAACTTCGTAGCCCGCAAGGTCGTGGTTGACGAACAAACCAAGCCGTTTGTCGACCACCAGCTCCTCCATCAGCGTCGCGCCCGCGCCCATCACCATCCCGCCGATGACCTGGCTGCGTGCGGACAGCGGGTTGAGAATCCGGCCGCCATCACATACGGCAAGCATCCTGCGGATGCGCGTCTCTCCGGTGTAGGCATGCACGGCGACCTCGCAGAAATGCGCTGCATAGGTGCCGACGTCGTAGCCCTGCTTGAAGTTGCCGAAGGCAATGCCGTCCTCCGCCGAAAGTGTCCCCGCTTCGGCCAGGTCGATGGTCCGCGCACCCGCCTGGATACGGCCATTGGCGAAGTTTGCGGTATCGCCGTCGAAGCCCAGTTTCTCGCCCACCTTGCGGCGCAGGCTGACGCACGCCGCGTACACGCCCGCGGTGGAGCTTGCCGCGCCCCACTGGCCGCCGGAACCGGCGGAGGCGGGATGACGGGAGTCGCCGAGGGTGACCTGGACCCGGTCCAGCGGCACGCCCATGGTCTCGGCTGCCGTCTGCGCGATGATCGTGTAGGAGCCGGTACCGATGTCGGTCATGTCGGTCTCGACAATCACCCCGCCCTCGCCATCAAGCCGGACCCGCGCCGCCGACTTCATCGTCGGTGCGCCGCGATAGCCCGCGGACACGCCCATGCCGACCAGCCAGTGCCCTTCCCTGACTTGCGCCGGCCTGGCGTTGCGCTTGTTCCAGTTGAAGCGCTCCGCGCCTTCGCGCAGGCAGCGCACCAGGTTGCGGTCGGAGAACTTCTTGGACGGATCGCCGGGCACGAGCTCGGGCTCGTTGAGGATGCGGAACGCGATCGGGTCGAGGCCCAGCTTCTCGGCCATTTCGTCCATCGCCACTTCCAGCGCCATGTGGCCTGGTGCTTCGCCCGGTGCGCGCATCGCATTGCCTTCAGGCATGTCGAGCGTGGCGATGTAGTTGGCAACCAGGCGGTTGGCGCCTGCATAGAGCTTGGGCGTCTGCAGGGTGCCGTTTTCGCCATCCTCGCCGTTGATGTTGCCCGACCAGTTCTCATGGGCGATGGCGGAGATCCGGCCATCCTTTCCGCAGCCGATCCGCACGCGCTGGAGGGTGGCGTGCCGGTGCGTGGTGTTGTTGGGCATCAACGGGCGTTGCAGCGCGATCTTCACCGGTCGCCCGACCTGCTTGGCCGCCAACGCGGCGAGCACCGCGTCGGCACGGATGAACAGCTTGCCGCCGAAGCCGCCGCCGATATAGGGCGAGTCCACACGCACCTTGTCGGGATCGATGCCGAGGATCGCCGCCATCCCTTGCCTGGCCCAGTCGATCATCTGGTTCGAGGTCCACAGGGTGAGCGTGTCGCCTTCCCAGGCGGCGATGGTGGCGTGCGGCTCCATCATCGAATGACTTTCGTCGGCTGTGTGGTAGGTCTCGTCGAGCTTGGCCGCCGCGCTCGCGTAAGCGGTGTCGAAATCACCCAGCGTCTGCCGGTCGGGCTTGCCACCGCGCCCCTTGGCCAGCGGCGCGGACGGTGCCAGGGCCGGGAAATCGAAGCGGCCCTTGCCGCGCTCGTAGCGGGTGCGGATCAGCGCCGCGGCGGCGCGGGCCTGCTCGAAGGTCTCTGCCACCACGCAGGCGATGGCCTGGTGGTAGTGGGCCACGTCGGGTCCGCCGAACAGCGGCGCATTGTTCCAGTTCGATTTGCCGACCGGCTTGGTTTCCGGTGCGGTGATGACCGCCAGTACGCCGGGCGCGGCACGCGCGCGGGAGGCATCCATCGAAATGATGCGCCCCTTGCCGATCCCGGCACCGACGATGTAGCCGTAGGCCTGGTTCGGCGCGACGTCATGGCGCTCGTAGGCATAGGGGGCGGTGCCGGTGGTCTTGCGTGGTCCGTCGATGCGCGGGGTCGACTTGCCGACGACCTTGGCCTTGTCGAACAGGTTGTCGCCGGCGGGGGCGTTGAATTCAAGGGGCATCAGCGCTCTCCTTCCACCAGCACGGCTGCGAGGGTGCGCTCGGCGAGAGCGATCTTGAACGCATTCTCCCGCGTCGGACGGGCACCGGCGAACACCTGCCGGGCCGCGGCCTTTACGCCGTCGCGCAGCAGCGGTTCGGCTGCCTCGACGCGCCACGGCTTCGGCGCAACTCCACCGAAGGCGAACCGCGCCGAGCCGTCTCGCTGCACGACCGCGGCGACCGACACCAGTGCGAACGCATAGGAAGCGCGGTCACGTACCTTGTGGTACACGTGCCGACCGCCCAGGGGCTCCGGCAGCGTGACGTGGGTGATCAGCTCACCGCGCTGCAGCACGTTGTCCTGCTGCGGCCTGTCGCCGGGGGAACGATGGAAATCGGCAATTGGGATGCTGCGCGTACTGCCGTCACCGCTGACGGTCTGGATCGAGGCATCCAGCACCCGCAGGGCCACCGCCATGTCGCCCGGATAGGTCGCGATGCAGATGTCCGAGGTGCCGATCACGCCCATCTGCCGGGAGAACCCCTCGAGCGCGCCGCAGCCGGATCCGGGCAGGCGCTTGTTGCAGGGCAGATGGGGGTCGTAGAAGTACGGGCAGCGCGTGCGCTGCAGCAGGTTGCCGCCGGTGGTGGCTTTGTTGCGCAACTGCCCGGAGGCGCCTGCCACGATCGCGCGGGTCAGCACCGCGTAGTCGCGGCGCACGCGCTCATGCGAGGCCAGCGCGGTATTGGTGACCAGTGTGCCGATGCGCAGGCCGCCGTCGTCTGTAGGTTCGATCCTGTCCAGGCCGATGTCCTGCACGTCGACCAGGTGCGCGGGCGTCTCGACCTCCAGCTTCATCAGGTCGAGCAGGTTGGTTCCTCCCGCCAGGAACTTCGCGCCCTCGGTGCCGGCGACGGCCTTGGCGGCCTCGGCAGGAGACTTCGCGCGCTCGTAGCTGAAGACCTTCATGAGCGCCCCCGTCCAGAGGTCGCGCCAGCGACCTCTTGCATCGCCTCGGCAATGTTGGAATACGCGCCGCAGCGGCAGAGGTTGCCGCTCATGCGTTCACGGATCTCCATGTTGGTGGCCTGGGGCCGTGCGCTGACATCGGCATGCGCATGGCTGGGGACGCCCCGCTTGATCTCGTCCAGTACCGCCACCGCCGAACAGATCTGCCCCGGCGTGCAGTACCCGCACTGGTAGCCGTCATGCTTGATGAAGGCGGCCTGCATCGGATGCAGGTCATCGGGGGTTCCGAGGCCTTCGATGGTGGTGATGGCATCGCCCTGGTGCTGCACCGCCAGGCTGAGGCAGGCATTGATGCGCTCACCGTTGACCAGCACGGTACAGGCGCCGCATTGACCGTGGTCGCAGCCCTTCTTGGTGCCGGTCAGCTTCAGATGTTCGCGCAGGGCGTCGAGCAGCGTCGTGCGCGTGTCGAGCTCAAGCTCACGATGCGTGCCGTTGACCGTCAACGCCACCGTGCTGATGACCGGCGGCCTGGGCGGCGGGGACGCCGCCAGTTCGGCAGCAAGCGATGATGCCCCCGGTGCGGCGGACATCGCCATGGTCGTGGCGCCGCCGGCGATCACCTGGCGACGCGTCAACTTCATTCCTTCGTCCCAACTTGGCACAGTGACCTCCTGGCGTTCGGGGAAACCCCGTGGCTGGATGGACGCGCTCAGACTACCCAAGGGGCACTATGGCCGGCTGGGTAGTACAGATCTGTGAAGCCTGTCCAGGGTGTGCCTGCATCGTCGGCCGAGCCTGCTGGCCGGTCATCTTCAACGCCGCCTCTGGCAAACGTGTGCCACTGAAACTGATCTTCGCCACCCGCTCACTGATGCGTGCCAATTCGGCTCCATCCAACACCAAATCCACCGCGCCCAGATTCTCATCCAGTACTCATAGCCCTGCCGATACAGGTCGAAGGGAAGCTTGGCGATCTGCTCGTCGCTGAGATTGGCACCGCCGGAGTACAACACTTCGCCGCCGGCGGATTCCTGCGCACGGGCCTGTGAAGCCTGCTGCAGCCGCTGCTGGAGAGTATCCAGCTGCGAGTCGGCATAGCCATTGCGGCGCACGCGACCGGAGCTGAATGATGCTGATCGTGGCGGCCTTGAAGCCTGTCTGCGCGGTCGCCGGCGAATAGCCGCCACCGCCACAGATGCCCAGCCGGCCAGGCGCGTAGTGTCCACCCACGGGAACCGGCTGATGAAGTCCGCCATGCCGTGAATGTCTTCAATGCGGTGCGACGGCATGTCGACGCTGCGGGGCTGACCGCCGCTGCCGCCCTGGTGCGTGGCAGGCGGCTTGAATGACCATCCGTCGACATGGGAGGCCCACCTTCACTTTCACAAACAGCTAACAAACAGAAGCATAGCTTGATCGGCCCGAAGGAGGGCGCTCCATGACTCCGCATCCCACGGGCGATCTGGGCGACGAGTCGCAGCAATTTGGACTTCTGGTCAATTCCGTCACTGATTACGCGATCTACATGCTCGACCCTCGCGGGGTCATCCGCACCTGGAACCCCGGCGGAGAGCGCATCAAGGGCTATCGAAAGGATGAGGTGGTCGGCACCAACTACGCCAGGTTCTATACGCCCGAAGATATTGCGACCGACGTTCCCGCACGCAACCTGGCCATCGCCGCGAATGAAGGCCGCTACGCGGGCGAAGGCTGGCGGCTTCGAAAGGACGGCTCACGCTTTCATGCCAGCGTAGTCATCGACCCGGTAAGGGTGGATGGCGTACTCGTCGGCTTCGCGAAGATCACGCGGGATGTAACCGAGCACTACCTTGCCCAGGAGCAGCTGAGAAGTGCACAACATGAGCTGTTGCAGGCGCAGAAGATGGAGGCCATCGGCAAGCTGACACTGGGCCTTGCCCATGACTTCAACAACCTGCTCAGCGTCGTCAGCAACTGCCTGGATCTGATCTCCGCGCAGCCTCATGGCGAGGTGTCTGACAAGTACATCCGCACGGCCCTGAGATCGGTAGAGCGAGGCGCCCTGCTGACTCGGCAGTTGCTGACGTTTGGGCGTGGCCATGAACTGGCGCCAGAACGGTTCGATGTCGGCAAGGCGATACGTGACATGCACGACATGCTGCAACGTTCCGCCGGCGATGCGGTTGCAGTCGAGCTCGACGTTGCGGGCGATCTTCCGTCCGTCAACCTCGACCGTGGTCAGTTGGACTCCGCCATTCTCAACCTGGTGTGCAATAGCCGTGACGCAATGCCGCGCGGCGGATACATCAAGATTACAGTGCGTTTACAGACAGAACGTCATCCTGATGGCCCACACCAGGAACCTGGCAGGTTCCTCTGCATAACCGTTGAGGACAACGGCCAAGGGATTGCGCCGGACGATCAGGCACGAATATTCGAGCCCTTCTTCACCACGAAAACCGTCGGACGCGGCAGCGGGCTGGGCCTCAGCCAGGTCTTCGGCTTCACCAGCCAATCGGGCGGTTTCATCCGTGTAGACAGCACGCCTGGCTCAGGAACATCTATCGCCCTTTACTACCCTGTCGCCGAGTAGCCAATGCCTCTTTCAGTACTATTTGTCGATGACGAGGATGATCTTCGCGAGATCGTTGTGGATGCACTTGCCGCGCAGGGCTTCGTGGTGACCACCGCCCGCAATGGCGTTGAAGCGATCCAATGCCTGCGCGGTAGCGCTCAGTTCTCTATTGTGGTGACCGATTACAGCATGCCAGAAGGCGTGTCTGGCCTGGATGTGGCCTCGGAAGCCGCCGCCGTCCAACCCGACGCCCGTATCTTGCTGGCATCGGGCTATAGCCGCTCGCAGCTGCCTGTGTTGCCGGACAACGTCCAGTTCCTTTCCAAGCCCTATCGCTTCACGCAGCTGATTGCTGCGATCAAGAGCCAGTTCTGAACTGCGGGTCCCGCTTGTACAGGTGGGAGCAGAGAAAGGGCGACTCAAGCAGCGATGGCGTAGGGCTCTACAAGCCCCGCCAGGCGATCCATGGCGGTTGAGTTGGCATCGCCGGCGTCGCCTCGCTGATTGAAGCGGGTCCAGTCGGCGTGTGCCAACCGCCGCAGTTCCTGCGGCTCAACAGGTAGCCACCTCATCGGCCAGAAAGGCAAGCGGCGTTGTCCCACCCTGCCCCGTTGCAGTTCAACGATGCCATTGTGGCTGCTGGCGCCCAGCACGCGTGAGTACGCTACCGACAGTCCGTCCTCCGGCCCCTCCAGATACTGCAGGAAGCGCTCGCCATCGAACAGGAGCACGCCGGTAACCCCGGCATTGCGATTGAAACGGGTTGCGTCGTCCACGATCCAGTCCAGCTTGCCGCTGGACAAGCCCAGCCTATCGCCCGCAATTTCCTCGCCGGCACTGCTCACATATACAACTGCCCTGATGGGCATTGCGCACCTCCTTGATGAGACACGACCCTAGCAGCAATGGGCGTGTGTCAATGTGAGGTTTCGAAGAAATACACAACAGTTCAGTTTCGCGTGATTCTGAACATGGACCGTCGTCACAAGATGGAGGCGGTGCGCGGTGCACCATTCGCAAAATTTCCAGGTATGCCGCAATGCCAGATACAGGCTTCTTCTACGTCCTCGACCTCGACGCTGCCCGCGACGAGCAGAACCATCTAGAACACGTGGACGCGATCAGCATTCGCTGCAACCGGTGCCGGCACATCACACATTTGAAAGAGCCTCAGCTGGAAAGCATGCCCGGCGGGACGCTTCTTGTTTGCGCGGGCTGCAGTGAGCGGCAAGCTGTCAGCAACGCGCGCCTGGACGAATGTGATCAGGTGCTGGGACATGCCCCACTCCTTTCGGTGCATACCTGAGCTGCGCCACGTTATGCACCGACCCGAACTCGCACCGCATGGCTGATGCCACGATGAAACATCTTGGCGTACGGGCAGACGCGTTCGGTGTTGCGCACCAGTTCGCAGGCCAGGTTCGCATCCATGCCGGGAAGATGGACCACGATTTCGGCCGACAGCAGGTACTGCCCATCCTCCGGATCACGGGCGAAGGTGACCGCCACTTCGACGCTGGGGTTGTGCAGC
Organism: Stenotrophomonas veracruzanensis; assembly: GCF_032911525.1. Classification (NCBI taxonomy): domain Bacteria; kingdom Pseudomonadati; phylum Pseudomonadota; class Gammaproteobacteria; order Lysobacterales; family Lysobacteraceae; genus Stenotrophomonas; species Stenotrophomonas veracruzanensis. The sequence goes on along the minus strand of NZ_JAWJTI010000003.1, from coordinate 177,545 downwards.
AACAGGCCGGCACGCGCGGCCACCAGTACCATGGCGCCGTGGAAGCAACCGGCGTAGCTTGCGGCCAATAGCTGCTCGGGATTCGAGCCGCCGCCACGCCCACCGAGTTCCGGCGGCAGGCGCAGGTCCACCGCCAGTGCACCGTCGTCCGATCGCACCACGCCAGACGCGCGCCCGTGCTGTGCCTGGCCACCGCTCACCCTCACGCGGCCGGTGTACAGCGGCTGCACGTCGTCGCCCTGGTAGCGGTCCAGCATGGCGGGCGAAGGTGGCTTCAGCTCGGTCATTGCGCGGCTCCATCAAGCGCAGCTGCGGCAGGCGATCGATTCGCCGCTCAGGCAGGCTGCCGCTGCAACAGGCCGGACTGCTGCAGCCAGGCTTCGAAGCCGACCTGTCCCAGCCACGCGTGGCCGGCCGGTACCAGCGTGTCGATCTGCAGCGGCGCGCCGAAGTACAGTGCATCGGCGTCTGCCACCACCTGCCGGGAATCACCTGTCAGTTGCAGATAGCGCCTGGCCAGATCCGCCATCGCGCTGCGCTGCGGTCCGGCGATCTCCAGCACGCCATTGGCTGGCGCCTGCTGCGCGATGCGTGCCACCGCTTCGGCAACATCCTCGGCGGCAATCGGCTGCACGTCGGCGGCCGGCAGCCGCAGGGTCTTCCCGTCGCCGGCGGACTGGATGATGCCCGGCAGGAACTCGAAGAACTGCGTGGAATGGATGATGGTGTACGGCAGGCCGGAATCGCGAATGAGCCGCTCCTGGGCGATCTTGCCGCGGAAATAGCCACTGGCGGCAAGCTTGTCGGTACCCACAACAGAAAGCGCGACATGGTGGCGCACGCCGGCACGGGTGGCGGCCGAAAGTATGTTGTGGCCGGCGGTCACGAAGAACGAAAGCACTGCCGCATCTTCGAACGAGGGCGAGTTGGCCAGGTCCACCACCACGTCGACGCCGTCCATGGCGGCGTCCAGACCTTCACCGGTCAGCACATCCACCCCGGTGGAGGGCGCTGCCACCACGATCTCATGCCCGGCTACGCGCAGGCGCTCCACCACCTTGCTGCCGATGCGGCCGGTACCACCGATGACGAGGAACTTCATTGCGTGTCTCCTGGAATGTAGAGGGGCTACCGGATGTGGTCCGGCGCAGGAATCGTAGGTAGCGCGGGCGCGGGGCAGTAGGTCCGCGCTGGGGCGCGCACTGTTGCCCGGCACGCACCAATGCGTTCAGGCCCAGGCGGGCTGTGCGCCTGGCTTCATGGGGGTGGCCCGCTGGCGTGCTTCCCAGTGCGAGATCACATCCAGTTCGAGCGCGCGCACCCGCTGCGTGCTGAAGTCGATGAAGGCACGCACGCGCTTGGGGAGCTGGCGGCGGCTGAGGTAGCACAGGTAGTGGCCGCGATCGAGCGGCGCATGCCGGTCCAAGCAGGTCACCACCCTGCCCGCCCACAGCGCTTCACGCACCTGATAGCTGGGCAGCTGGGCGATGCCCAACCCGTCGATGACGGCCTGCAGGGCCAGGTCGGCATCGTTGAACACAAGTGCGGCCGGCGGCTGCAGGTGCACATCGGTGCCGTCGACCCGGAATTCCCAGGGCTGCATGCGTCCACCCGGCAGGCGCCGCCCGATGCAGGCATGCGTGGACAGCGCATCCACCGACGCCGGTAGACCATGCACCTGTGTGTACGCCGGTGACGCGCACACCACCAGCTGCATCGGCACCAGCTGCTTGGCGATTACCTGGCTGTCTTCCAGCAGGCCATCGCGAAACGCTACGTCGATGCGGTCACCGGCCAGGTCGGGGGCCTGCTCGTCCAGCAGCAGTTCTACCGAGACCTGCGGGTACTCGGCGCGGAAGGCGGCCAGCAAGGGGGCGATTACCCGTCGGCCGAAGCCGTGGCTGGCACTGATGCGCAGGTGCCCGCGCGGCGGGCCCTCGCGCAGGTCGCGCATTTCCTCCAGCGCCTGCAGGATGCAGTTCACGCCCGGGTTGCAGCCTTCCAGGAACAGCTCGCCTTCGCGGGTCAGCGTGGTCGAGCGCGTGGTGCGCAGGAACAACCGCACGCCCAGCTGGTTTTCCAGCTTCTGCACGCTGCGGCTGACGGCCGAACGGCCGATGCCGAGGCGATCGGCCGCGCGCGCGAAGCTGCCCTCGGCCGCCACTGCAATGAAGGCCAGCACGCCGGCGTAGCTGGTGGAGAAGGATGCATTGAGCGCATCGTGGCCGTCGCTGGCCGGGCTGGGCTGTGGGGCGTTCATGGGCGGCCTGGCTCCAGGCGGGCACGTTGTGCATGCAGGTGGTTCCGCGCCAGCGCCAGGCGCTGCCTGCACGCGGAAAGGTCGAGCCCCAGCAGGGGCACGATGTCCTCGAACCCGGCGCCCAGCACGTCGTGCAGCAACAGCACCGCACGTGCATCGGGCGGCAATTCACGCAGTGCGGCCAGGAAGGTCTGCCAGACCTGTTCGCTGGCAGGGCGGAATGCGGTGCGCAGGTGCGATGAGGTGTCCATGCCCGGCAGACGGCCGAGCATCGGCCGCTGTGACAGGCCATTGGTGTTTTTCATGCAACAGCATGCGGCCCGGCCCCGGCCTACCGGCAGTGCGGGCGCAGGCCTAGCCTCGCTGTGTCCTTCACTCGCTACAGGAACACGCCATGACCGCACGCCTGGATTACGCCGCGCAATCTCCCGAACTGTTCAAGAAGCTCGGCCTGTACTCGCATGCCGCCCACACCGCCTCGATCGAAGCGGCCATCATCGATCTGGTCAACATCCGTGCATCGCAGCTCAATGGCTGCGGCTTCTGCCTGGACATGCACGTGAAGGAGGCCACCCTGCGCGGCGAGCGCCCACTGCGCCTGCATCACCTGGCGGCATGGCGTGAATCGACGCTGTTCAGCCCGCGCGAGCGTGCCTGCCTGGCCTGGACCGAAGTGCTGACCCAGCTGCCGGCGCAGGGTGTGCCCGACGAGCTGTATGCGCGCGTGTGCGGCCAGCTGTCCGAGCAGGAGATCGTCGACCTGACCCACGCGGTGATGGCGATCAACGCCTGGAACCGCGCCAATGTCGCCTTCCGTACCACGCCCGGCACCCTGGATACAGCCTTTGGCCTGGACAAGGCCGGCCTGGCCTGATCGTCCCGCCGCTGCCCCATGCAGCGGCCCTCCCCTACCGCACTGGAGACCTGCCATGCGTCGTTCTGTTCTGGCCCTGCTTGCGCTGCTGCCACTGTGCAGCGCTGCCGCCACCCCGCCCCCTGCTGCGCCCGAACCCCTGGTGCGCGAGGTGATGACCCGCGCCCTTCCGGAGCAGCCCGGCAAGGAAGCGCTGATCCTTACCGTGGAGTACCCGCCGGGTGGCGCCGATCCTGTCCACCGCCACGATGCCCATGGCTTTGTCTATGTCCTGGAAGGACGGATCGTGATGGGTGTGGCCGGCGGCAAGGAAGTCACCCTTGGCCCGGGCGAGGCCTTCCATGAAGGCCCGGCCGATCTGCACACTGTAGGTCGCAACGCCAGCGCAACCGAGCCGGCGAAGTTCGTGGTGTTCCTGATCAAGGACATCGGCAAGCCGGCAGTTCTGCCGCCACACTGATCGCACGTCCGGCGCTGGCACCAGCGACAGGTTCCCGGGTGTCACAATCCGGGGACCTGTCCCGTCTACGCTGGCATGGACGATTCCACTGCGCTGTTCTCACGCCTCCGCCCACGCCTGTTCGGCGTGGCCTACCGCATGCTTGGGTCTTCGCACGAAGCCGAAGACGTGGTGCAGGATGTCTGGCTGCGCTGGCATGGCGCCGACCAGTCACAGATCGAGAATCCGGAAGCCTGGCTAGTGGCGACCACCACCCGTCGCGCCATTGATGGCCTGCGCCTGGCCCGTCATACGCGCGAACACTATGTGGGCATGTGGTTGCCCGAACCGCTGCTGACCGATGACACCGCCACGCCCGAGTACGTGCTGGAAACCGCCAGCGATCTGTCGGTCGCATTCCTCAGTGTGCTGGAACGGTTGGCCCCGGATGCGCGTGCGGCCTTCCTGCTGCACGATGTGTTCGATCAGGACTACGCCGTGGTTGCGCGCACCCTGGACAAAACGGAAGCCGCCTGCCGGCAGATCGTGCATCGTGCGCGTCAGCAGCTCCGGCAGGAACGCCCGCGCTACAACGTCCCGCAGGACGTGCACCAGAAACTCCTGCGTCGCTTCGCCGAGGCCGCGTCCAGCGGAGATTTCCGCACAATGAAAGCATTGATGGCCGAATCGGCCGAGTTGGTGGGTGACGGCGGCGGTATCGTCACCAGCTTCCCCGGGCCGATGGTCGGCGGCGCACGCATCGCCCAGCTGCTGTATGCCCCGCACCTGCGGCGCAGTGCGCAGTTGCGGATGGTACCGGCCATGCTCAACGGACGGCTGGGACTGCTGCGCTATTTCGATGGCGAGCTGGAAGCGGCGATGGCCTTCGAGACCGATGGCGAACGGATCACGCAGGTCTTGGTGCAGCGCAACCCGCACAAGCTGCAGCGTTTGGCTCACCCTACCGCCATCCAGTAGTTCCCCGCCAGGTAGGGAGGGCGTCCGTTATCGGCCTCGCCCTTGGGGGGGGATTCGAGCGGGGTGCCGGTGCACCCCGTCGAAAACTCCTGCTTGCGCTGTATCCGCAGGATCCGATCAGAAGTCCCAGAACACCGGCACCCAGCGGAACGTCTCGCCTTCCAGCGACACCCGGCCCACTGACGGGAACGGAAGATGCGTGGCCACCAGCATTTCGCCGGTGCCGGCCAGTTCCTTCAGCAGAGCGATGCGTACGCGTGCGGATTCCTCCGGGTCGTGCTCGAAGCCGTTGTGCCAGTTCGGTTGGTCGAAGCCGACCGCGAACACCGCGTCACCGGCAAAGGTCAGGGCCTGCCCCGCAGACGCCACGCGCACCACGCAGTGGCCCGGCGTATGCCCACCGGTGCGGCGGGCCGTCACGCCCGGTGCGATCTGCTGTTCGTCCTGGAAAGTGTGCACATAGCTGCTGTACTCGGCCCAGAAGTGCGTGGCCGTGGTGCGCAACGCATCGGGAAAGCCCTGCGGCATGTTGGTGCGGCTGAAGTCCGGCGACTTCCAGAACTCCACTTCCGCGGCTGCGACGTGGATCTTCAGGTCCGGGCGCAGCTGTTCCTTTACGCCTTCAACCAGCAGGCCGCCGACGTGGTCCATATGCATGTGGGTGATGACCACATCGGTGATTTCGCCCAGGTTGATACCGGCAGCACCGAGGCGGCGGATCAGCTGGCCGGCGCGCGGCAGCTGCAGGTCCGGGTCCATGCCCAGGCCGGCATCGATGAGGATGGTGCGATCACCGCTGTGCACCACCATCACGTTCAATGCCCAGTCGAAGGCATCCTGCGGCAGGTACATCTCTTCGAACCATTCGGCACGATCGGCGGCCGGTACGTTGTGGCCGAGCATCTGGGTGGGCAATGGCAGGACGCCATCGCTGATCACCAGCACTTCGACATCGCCCACTTTCAGGGCGTAGCGCGAAGGCACCAGTTCATCAAGGGCGGGGGCAATGGGCGCGGCGGTGTTTTCCATACTGAACATGAGGGATCTCCACGAAGAGCCATTTGGCGGGCAGCAGTGCAAGGCTGGCGCGAACGAATCCGGGTGCTTTCCCATGGCGCAGGCAGTGACATTGCCAGGGCACGGTTGCCTGGCAGGCCAGCGCTGCGCGGTTCACGGGAAGACTGGCCACTGCGCGGGCAATGGGCCCGGAACACGGCAGGTGCCGTGCGGGATCAGCCTAGGCAGCGCGCCACAGATGCGGTAGGCCCGTGGAGGGGTACGCCATGTTGCGTTCCGGGAAGCAATGCGGACCCGCCTGCGCGGGCACCGCTACCCCGCTTCCCTGGTGTTACCCCGCAACTCACATCCCCAAGTCGGACAACCCCGGGTGGTCATCCGGGCGACGCCCCAGCGGCCAATGGAACTTGCGGTCGCTTTCCTTGATCGGCAGGTCGTTGATGCACGAGAAGCGGCGCTGCATCAGGCCATCCTCTCCGAATTCCCAGTTTTCGTTGCCATAGGAACGGAACCAGTTGCCGGAGTCGTCGTGCCATTCGTATGCGTAGCGGACAGCAATGCGGTTCTCGGTAAAGGCCCAGAGCTCCTTGATCAGGCGGTACTCAAGCTCCTTGTTCCATTTGCGTTCCAGGAACTGGCGGGCTTCTTCCCGACCGCTGGTGAATTCGGCACGGTTGCGCCACTGGGTATCGAGCGAATAGGCAAGCGACACCTTGTCGGCATCGCGGGAATTCCATCCATCTTCGGCAAGGCGCACCTTCTGCGTGGCCGATTCGAGGGTGAACGGAGGAAGCGGCGGACGGGGTTGTTCAGCGGACACGGGGAGACCTCCAATCGAGATGGATACATGAAGTGCTTCAAACGATCTGGCGTACCCAGGCGCTAACGCTTGGCCTGTTCCAACAACAGCTTCGCGACATCCTTCGCAGTGTCTGCGGCGCCGTAATCCCCCATCACGCGCGACAGGGTGATGGCGCCTTCCATCAGGAGAAGCAACTGACGTGCCAGGTCCGCCGGCTGCTCCACATCCAGTTGTCCGGCAAGTTCCAGCGTGTAATCGAGCAGCTTTTGCTTGTGGTTCCGCGCGATTTCCCGGATTGGATCGGCAGGGTCGCCGACCTCGCCTGCGGTGTTGATGAACGCGCAACCGCGATAACCCTCGGACTGGAACCATTTCTTGAGCACGGTGAACATGCCGAGGACGCGCGCTTCCGGAGTGTCCGCCTTCTCGCACTCCTGCCGGAACCAGGCCAGCCAACGCACATCGCGGGCCCTCAGCGCAGCAGCGGCCACGTCGTCCTTGTTCTCGAAATGGCGGTAGATGCTCTTCCGCGCCACGCCGGAGGTCTTCACCAACAGGTCCATGCCGGTGGCGTGGATCCCGTTCTGGTAGATCAGCGCCTCGGCCGTGGCCAGGATCTTCTGCTGGGTATCGGTAGTGGCCTTGTTCATGGCCACAAGGTAGAACGATCATTCTCCCCCGTCAACAGGCGGTGGCGGGCGATTCGTGCGCGCACATCCGTGCAAGACGATCTATCAAGAAATCCGGACAGTTCATCACCCGAACGCCTGACTCCAGGCGCAAAGTACGTCTCACCATCCACCCATGAGAGTTCCCGTATGAACACCTTCGCCCGTACCCTGGCCATTGCCGCCCTCGCCCTCTCGGTCCAGGCCGGCCTGTCCGCGCAGGCCGCCGAACCGGCCAAGCCGGCTGCAGTCACCGTCATCGCGCGCACCGCCAGCTACATCACCACCGCCGATGGCGTGCAGCTGTACTACAAGGACTGGGGCCCGAAGGACGGCCCGGTCGTGACCTTCAGCCACGGCTGGCCGTTGAACTCGGACAGCTGGGAATCGCAGATGCTCTTCCTGGCCAATCATGGCTACCGCGTGATCGCGCATGACCGCCGCGGCCACGGCCGTTCCAGCCAGCCGTGGGAGGGCAACGATATGGATCACTACGCCGATGACCTGGCCACGGTGATCAATACGCTGGATCTGCACGATGTCACCCTGGTGGGCTTCTCCACCGGCGGCGGCGAGGTGGCGCGCTACATCGGCCGGCATGGCACCGGGCGAGTGAAGAAGGCCGTGCTGATCAGCTCGGTGCCGCCGTTCATGCTGAAGACCGCCGACAACCCGACCGGGCTGCCGATCGAAGTGTTCGATGGCATCCGCAAGGCACAGATGGACAACCGCGCCCAGCTGTACAAGGACATCCCGTCCGGCCCGTTCTATGGCTTCAACCGCCCGGGCGCGAAGGTGTCGCAGGCGCTGATCGATGCGTGGTGGGCGCAGGGCATGCAGGGCGGCCACAAGAACACGTACGACTCGATCGCCGCGTTCTCGGCCACCGACTTCCGCGCCGACCTGAAGAAGTTCGATGTACCTACCCTGGTCATCCACGGTGACGACGATCAGATCGTGCCGATCGATATCTCCGGCCGCCAATCGGCAAAGCTCATCAAGGGCGCCAGGCTGATTGTCTACCCGGGTGCGCCGCACGGCCTGACCGATACCCACAAGGACAGGGTCAACCAGGACCTGCTGACGTTCCTGCAGGAAAAGTGAGCAACACTGGCTCCGGCATCGCGCCGGAGCCAGTCCCACACCAGAGTGTCTCTACCTTGTGCGTGCCCCTTCCCGGCCAGACTCGGCCTTGCGCGGATTCAGCGGGTGCGGGATTTCATCAAGATCCGGCTGCAAGGACTTGAAATGGCGATAGCAGAACCTCGGCTGCTGCTGGCAATCCCCCGCCCCCTGCGTCGCATGATAAACATGCGTTACAGGGATTGAGGGGCAATCTGAAAGTGCGCGTTCGTGAAAGTGGTCACGGTTAATGGCGGGGAAAGTCAATACCTTCAAGCCCACTGCAACCTAATTGCTGATAATGCGATTGAATTCCAGACGGGCCAACAATCGGTTGTGACATGGAGGTGGGGGATGTGCATGGTCTCTGGCAGCTCTTCAGCAAAGCTTGCGACTCTGCTCTTTCTGATAATCACCTGCGGCGCATCCGCGACCCCGTCGGCAAGCGCCAAGGATGCCCGATCACTGGTACTTGTCACGCTCTCGCCTGCCCAAAGTGGGGTCCTTGCAACTGGACTGCTCAAGGGGGTGCTGAAACCAATCAACGGTTGTGTCTACTTCGTGGACCCAGGTGGCACGGCATATCTTGCAGCATGGCCACATGGCTACACGCTGGCCATGAAAGGAGGCGCTCCCATAGGGGGGCAGGACGTACGATCTGGCGGAATGGTGGAGTTCGGGATTGCTGCATCATTCGGAGGGGGGCATGGCGGCGAACTGCTCCGTTCGAGTCTGGCTGCGAGCATCCCGGCGGGCTGCACGGGCCCACTCATGACGATTCACTTGATGCGTCAGGCAAAGGAGCAGCCATGATCCATCTGCGCACGAAATCCGTGCGCGCCCTGGCATTGTCCGCCCTCGGTGCGTTCGCATTCTCCCTGCACGGCCAGCCGATAACTGGCAACCCCACGGCATACACCTATTCGCGAACCTTCAATGTATCTGAGGCCGAAGCAAAATACAGGTCGATGAAGTCGATCTCTGCGGCAGCGCTGGAAGCCAGGATTCAGACCTCTGAGCCGGACACGTTTGGCGGCTTGTACGTCGAGCATAGGCCAGAATTCAAGATCGTAGTGCTGTTCACGAAGAAGCCGAGAGAGACCTTGGCAAAGTACACGCAGGATCCTGTTTTTACCGGTCGCACTTCCGCTCAATCGCTCGAAATGCTCTTGGCGACCCAGGCGGAGGCGGAGGCCCAGCTTCTGGTAAAGAATGTTGGGTTCGAGTCCGGTGTCGATATCAAGCAGTCCATTGTGACCTTCTACGTGAAGGATGAGGCGGCCGCCAGGCGCGCACTCAGGCCACTGCTGGGCGCTGTTGATTTCGTGGCGATCAAGCAGGTGAAAGGCTTCACGGTCACTACCGCGATCTCCGGCGGCCATAAGCTGACCGGCACTGCCTTCAACTGCACCACTGGCTTCAACGTCTTCGACGCAGATCGCTAGCTTGGTGTCCTCACGGCCGGTCGCTGTGACAATGCGCTGACCTATCAGGGCATTGCCGCGCCTCTCGTTTTCCAGAGCGAGCAGAACGAGGGCGACTACGATGTCCAGTGGCATAAGGAGCCGTCCAGAGGCCCACGCCAGGCGCAGAAGAATGAAATCACCCTGATCAATGGTCCGTCGCAGACGCTCGAAATAACCAGCACACTCCCGTCCAGTTCGATGCATGTGGGGGATGTGATCTGCAAGAGTGGCATTCACGGTCACTACGCATGCGGGACCATTGAGGATATGAACTCAAGGTCCAATCATAATGGAGCCATAGGCAGGTACATTCGTGCGCGCAACCTGTCCCCAGGCCCTCTCAGCGTCGAAGGTGACAGCGGCGGGCCGGTCTTTTCGCACAATGCGGCCGTCGGCGTCATTCACGGCCGGGGTGGTGAAGACACGGGATTTGAGAATGACCTGTTCTACATGCCCATCGAGCGGGTTTCAGTGCTTGGCGTTTCCGTATTGACGGAGGCCTTCAAAATTACCGGCATCGCAGATCGCACAGAGAATTATTTGATGTCCTGATTGCCCATAGACTCGTAATGGCTTTACCGGCCCTGCCCAAGCTCCTTCGCAAGGAACGGCGCCGTCCTGCTGCCCTTGGCGCGGGCTACCTGCTGCGGTGTTCCCTTCGCCACGATGGTGCCACCTGCCCCGCCCGCGCCGGGCCCGACATCAATCACCCAGTCCGCCTGTGCGACAGAACGCATATCGTGCTCGATCATCACCACGGTGTTTCCCGCGTCCACCAGCCGCTGCAACTGCACCAGCAGCCTGTCCGCGTCCGATGCATGAAGGCCGGTGGTGGGCTCATCCAGCACATACAGCGTGCGCCCGCGCTGGCTGCGCTGCAGCTCGGTCGCCAGCTTGATGCGTTGCGCCTCACCGCCTGATAGTTCCGTGGCCGGCTGGCCCAACCGCAGGTAGCCCAGGCCGATCTCCTGCAACACCTGCAGCGGGCGGGCGATGGCCTCTTCTTCGGCGAAGAACGCCTGCGCCTGGTCGACCGTCATCTGCAGGACTTCGGCGATGTTGCGGCCGTTCCACAGCACCTTCAGCGTGGACTCGTTGTAGCGGGCGCCGTGGCACGTAGGGCATGGCGCATAGACGCTGGGCATGAACAGCAGTTCGACGCTGACGAAACCCTCGCCTTCGCAGGTCTCGCACCGACCCTTGGCCACGTTGAACGAAAAGCGGCCCGCATCGAAGCGGCGGCGGCGTGCATCGGGCGTTGCGGCGAACAGCTTGCGCACGTGATCGAACAAGCCGGTATAGGTCGCCAGGTTGGAGCGTGGCGTGCGGCCGATGGGTTTCTGGTCCACCTGCACCACGCGTTGAATGGCGTCCACATCGCCGGCCAGTTGGCCGCGCGTGGCTTCGATCACGGTGGGTCCGTCGGTGGGCGCGCTGTCGGTGCTGTCGTCTACCGTCTCGTGCCCGAGGTGCAGCAGCATCAGCTCGGGCAGTGCCTGCGCCATCAGGCTGGACTTGCCCGACCCCGAAATGCCGGTCACGGCCGTCAGCAACCCAAGCGGCACCTGCGCGTCCACGCCCTGCAGGTTGTGGCGATGGATGCCCTTCAGTTCCAGCCAGCTGCTGGCACTGCGCTGCCGGCTGGCAGGCGCAGGCACCTGGTCGAACAGGTACCGGGCCGTGCGTGAATCCTGGATCTGGCGCAGCCCGTCGGGCTCGCCACTATAGAGAATCTGCCCGCCGTGCTCGCCCGCCTGCGGTCCCACATCCACCAGCCACTGCGCGCGCCGCATCAGCTCCAGGTCATGCTCAACAACGAACACCGAGTTGCCACCGTCGCGCAGTCGTTCCAGGGCGTCGTACAGCGCCTGGCTGTCAGCCGGGTGCAGGCCGGCCGAGGGCTCGTCGAGCACATACAGCACGCCAAACAGCAACGAGCTGAGCTGGGTGGCCAGCCGCAGGCGCTGCAGTTCGCCGGCCGACAGCGTGGGCGTGGCGCGATCCAGCGAGAGATACCCCAGGCCCAGTTCGCGCAGCTGCCGTACCCGCGCCATGACCCCACCCGCCAGTCGCTGCGCTGCGAGGCGCTTTTCTTCTGACAGGGCCGAGGTCAGCCGAACGTCGGGGGCGCCTTCGTGGGTCGCACGGCCACTTGCTGCACGCTTGGCGCGATCGCGGGGCGTTGCACGCCTGCGGGGACGCGCACCTTGGCTGTGTGCACTGAAATCGCCTTGGGAGATGGGCTCCAGCAGGTCCGCCAGTTGATCCAGCGGCAGCCGCATGAACTCGCCGATATCCACGCCGGCAAAGGTGACCGAGAGTGCCTCCGGCTTCAGGCGCTTTCCGTGGCACGCCGGGCACAACCGCCCCTCCATGTATCGCGAAACGCGCTTGCGCATCAATGCGCTCTGGGTGTTGGCAAAGGTGTGCAGCACGTAGCGGCGCGCGCCGGTGTACGTGCCCATGTAACTGGGCTCCTGCTTTCGCTTGAGCGCGGCACGGGTTTCGGCGGGGGTAAAACCGGCATAGACCGGCACGCTGGGCGCTTCCTCGGTGAACAGGATCCAATCCCGATCCTTCTTCGGCAGCTTCTTCCACGGCACATCGATGTCGTAGCCCAGCGTGACCAGGATGTCACGCAGGTTCTGGCCATGCCAGGCCGGTGGCCAGGAGGCGATGGCGCGCTCGCGGACTCAGCGACGGGTCGGGCACCATCAGCGCCTCGGTCACCTCGTAGACGTGGCCCAGGCCGTGGCAGGTGCTGCAGGCGCCCTGCGGTGTGTTGGGCGAAAAATCCTCGGCATACAGCATGGGCTGGTTGGCCGGATAGGCGCCTGCGCGGGAGTACATCATGCGCACCAGGCTGGACAGCGTGGTCACGCTACCTACCGATGAGCGCGCGTTGCTGGCACCGCGCTGCTGCTGCAGGGCCACTGCCGGCGGCAGCCCGTCGATGGCATCCACGTCGGGCACGCCGGCCTGGTCGATCAGGCGGCGCGCATAGGGGGCGACGGATTCGAAGTAGCGCCGCTGTGCCTCGGCAAAGACCGTGCCGAAGGCCAGCGAGGACTTTCCCGAACCCGATACGCCGGAGAACACCACCAGCGCATCGCGTGGAATGGCGACGTCGACATTCTTCAGGTTGTGCTCGCGTGCGCCGCGGACCTCGATGCAGCCGCCGGCTGCGGCTGCGCATGACGACTCACCAAAGGGGGTGTTGGACATCTCGGCATTCCTGGATTCGGTGGGCGGGTCGCGCGTGGCACGACCGGTAGCCCATTCTCGCTGCTGCGGAGTGAATGGTGTGCGGGCACCTTAGGTGGAATGCTGCCTTCACTTTTCCTTCGTACGCCGTTTCGCGACCACGGGCTAGCGTGAGGCGTCTACACAACCGGAGGCCGTCATGCACCCTGATGTACTTGGCTGGGCCGCCACGGCGGTACTGATGGCCACCTTGATCCGGCAGATGGTGAAGCAATGGCAGGCGCCGAACCCGGAAGCGGTATCGAAGTGGCTGTTCGTGGGTCAGATGACCGCGTCCGCGCTGTTTACGGTGTACAGCGCAATGCTGGGCAGCACCGTCTTCGTGGTGACCAATGCGATGCTGCTGTTGACGGCCGTGGTGGGCCAGTTGATGGCCTGGCGACGTCACGGTCGTCGCCAAGCTCCCCCGCCCTGTTGATTGTTAACGGGTGTTGCCTGAAGGTTTGACGCCACGTTGCCCTGCCCTTGATGGGCCCGCTCGCAAGGCACACCTATGCTGGGTCCGCCACCTGAGGGGTGGTGATCAACCTGGAGATTCACCATGCAACGCGATCAGAAAGACCTCCCCCACCCGGATGCGGAAGCGCAGCACACCGATCCTGTCACTCCTCTGCAGGCTAAGCTGCATAACCATCGCAATCATGACGAAGCGCTGCAGGAAACCTTCCCTGCCAGTGACCCGATCTCGCCCTTCGTCGCTGCGCCAACGCCGGAAGAGCAGGCCAAGCGCATTGGGGAGCGGGTCAAACTGCCAGACCGCCGAACGGATGAGGAGGCCGCAGGAGGTGAGCAATGATCCGGCGCGGCTTTGCCCGCGTCGCGGCCGCAACGGCGCGACTGTCCGGCAGCCTGGGCGCATTCGTTGCGGCGCTCGGTGTGATCATCACCTGGGCCGCCAGCGGGCCGGCCTTCCACTTCAATGACACCTGGCAGCTGGTGGTGAACACGGGAACGACCATCGTGACGTTCCTGATGGTGTTCCTGATCCAGCATACGCAGAACGCCGATACGGCCGCGCTGCACATCAAACTGGACGAACTGATCCGGGTCAGCAAGGATGCCAACCAGGAGCTGTTGAACCTGGAGGCGATGGAGCCTACCCATCTTGAAGAGATACGCCAGCGCTACGAGGCACTGGCGAAGACCGCTGCAGACATCAAGTCGAAAAAGGAGCGCTGCATGCCCTGCGATGCAAACGCGGCCGCCGAAGCATGAGGTTCACTGCTCCAACGGCTGCTCCGCCTGCATCGGTTCTGGTGCGAGGCCCTGCTTGGCGGGGCCTTCCAGCAGCGCCCCGGTGGCGGAGAAGCGGCTGCCGTGGCATGGGCAGTCCCAGGTGCGCTCATGGCCATTCCATTGGACAACGCACTTGAGGTGCGGACAAAGCGCGGACATCGCGTGCAGCTGGCCGTGCTCGTCGCGGTAGACTGCGGTTCGCTTTCCATCCACGTGCAGCAGTGCGCCGCAGCCACGGGCCAGCTTGCCGGGTGAGTGCGATGGCGCAGCACCAAGGCGATCTCCCACCATATGCCGCGCAACGGTGGCATTGGTACGGGCCCAGCCGGCCGCCGAGCGCACCGGGGTGAAGCGCATGGGGCTGAGCAACTGCTCGATCTCGCTGGTCGTGTCCATGATTCCGTCGGTGATCGCACGAGCGGCCACGCCTGCCCAGGTCAAGCCATCGGGACCGTAGCCGGTGGCGACCCACACATTGTCGTGCGCGCTGCTGCCGATGTAGGGCAACTGGTCGGCTGCACGGAACTGCTGCGCCGACCAGCACAGCGGCTCGCCCTGCACGGTGAAGTTGCGATGTGCGTCGGCGACCAGATGCTGGGCTGGATCCATCGCCGGCGTTTCGCCTGTGCGATGCGTCTCACCGACCAGCACCAGCCAGTCGTGGCCATCAGTGCCGTGCACCCCGCGCAACGAGCGGTGCCGATCGGCGATCCAATGAATACCTGCCGCTGGTGGATTGGCAACCGGTACCGCCACGCCGTACTCGCGGTACACCTCCATCTCGGCCTGCACCAGATTGAAACCTGCTGGCGAGTGGGTGGCCAGCACGAAGTGCCTGGCATGGATGCGGCCGCCAAGGGCTGTCGCAATCCCCGCTGATGCCTCGATGCTGTTGATCTGGGTCCAGTCGTGGATGCGCACCCGGCCCACCAGATGTCGCGCCAGCTCCCGGCAGAAGGCCGCAGGATCCAACTGCGCCTGATCGGGAACACGGAAGGCGTGGGCCAATGCGAACGGTAGCCCGGATTGCTGATGTTCGCACTGCAGGCCGACGCGCTGACAGGCTTGAAGCTCACGCTCGAATCGCGCTGTGACCTCGCGCGTGC
This sequence comes from Stenotrophomonas veracruzanensis, assembly GCF_032911525.1. Taxonomy (NCBI): domain Bacteria; kingdom Pseudomonadati; phylum Pseudomonadota; class Gammaproteobacteria; order Lysobacterales; family Lysobacteraceae; genus Stenotrophomonas; species Stenotrophomonas veracruzanensis. The sequence continues at coordinate 162,313 of NZ_JAWJTI010000003.1, read as the reverse complement.
GCTCCTGCATTCCGTACTGCATGGCCACGCGTTGGAAGCCGCAGCGAAGATCGTAGCGATGAACCAGTGTTTCGATGGATCGTAGTGCCTGCTGCCGCCACTGCACGATACGGCCGGCCGTACCACCGCCCCAGCGCGAGATCAGATCTGCCAGCCGGGAAACGGGCGCGTAAAGGTTGCCCGTGGACATCATCGTATTACGCCCGCCGATGGGCCCCGCATCGACCACCAGCACATCCAGGCCGCTATCTGCCAAGCGGGCCGCTGTCAGCAGCCCGGTCATGCCTGCGCCCACCACCAGCACGTCCGCGCGCGTCGTGCCGGCAAGGGGACGGAAGCTGTGCGATTCGGTGTCAGCTGACCATAAGCTGGCGCGCGGGAACGGATCGGACATGAAAGAGATCCTTGCAGCTTCAGCTGGGAGACCTCTCTGATACGCCCTCGCGGGTGAAATGGCGGTGGCGTAGCCGTGCAGATAGCGCTCACGCGCTTGGCAGGGACATGACCAGGGTCAAGACCGGGTGAGCGTTGCGCGGGCAACGCGACTGCGTCGCCTCTGCGTACCGCAACTCCCTGCTTGCAGCATGGTCGCTATCGTGTCTGCACGGAGGATCAGGCTGTGAGCACGCATCTTGAAATCGATCTTATGATCGCGCAGCTTGAAGAGCTGCTGCCGACCTGGGCAGCGTTCTATCCCGAGCCGCAGTTCATCCGCATGCTCGCTGAGGCACTGGACTACATCGCCGCCAGCGCGGACCCGGATGCCCGGCTGTACTGCGTGATGCGCACTGGGCACCTCGACGTGTGCAGCGGAGAGATCCCGTGGGCGGCGCGCTATGGGGCAGGCTAGGCCGGTGGATCACGCCGCGACGGCATAGGGTTCCACCAATCTGGCCAGGACATCCATCGCCGTCTCGGTTGGCGCACCGTCACCGCTGTGCTGGGCGAACCCAGACCAGTCCGCGCGGGCAAGAATTTTCAACTGCTCGGGTTGCGTCGGCAGCCAACGCATCGGCCAGAACGGGAGTCGCCGGTTGCCCACCCTGCCCCGCTGCAACTCGATGAGCCCTGCGTGGCTGGAAGCACCTACCACTCGTGAGTACGCCACGCTCAAACCGTCCTCGGGCCCCTCCATGTACTGCAGGAACCGGGCGCCATCGAACAGCAGAACTCCGGTAACGCCGGCGTTTCGGTTGAAGCGGGCGGCATCATCGACCAGATCGTCCAGCTTCCCGCTGCGCAGGCCCAACGGGTCACCCGCAACGGCTGGGCCCGCTTCGCTGACGTATGCGACTGCCCTGATCGGCATTGGCTGCTCCTGTAGCGAATCCCCCCAGATTCCGTAGCGCAAGCATAGACCAACCACACCGAGGAAGCGTTCCAGCCCCGTGCATTTTGTGAATCAGTTGGGTTCTGTCTGACAGACGGTAGGTAGCGCGGGCGGGGACTACCGGTCCGCCTGCGCCCATCGGGCGAGATTCTGCTTCACTTTCGCGATGCCAGCCCAAGGGTCGTTGCGGCGCCGTTTGAGCTTTGCGGGTACGTCCTTGATCGTGAACGCGTCTGCGCGCTTGAGTTTCGCCAGATCGTCCCAGGCGATCGGCAGCGCGGCCGGTGCCCCCGGCCTCGCCCGCAGCGAGTAGGACGCCACAGCCGTCGCACCGCGCCCGTTGCGCAGATAGTCTACGAAGATCCGCCTGTTGCGGAGGCTCTTGGTGGCGGTTGTCAGGAACCGCTGCGGTTCGGACTGTGCCAACGCATCGGCGAAACCCTTTGCAAAGCGCTTGGTCAGGTCCCAATCGCACCCCGGGTTGAGCGGCACGACCACGTGCAGGCCCTTACCGCCGGACACACGCAGGAACGATTCCAGCTCCAGCTGCGCCAGCAGTTTACGGATGTCGGTTGCCGCTTTCTTGACCTCGGCAAAGGGTATGTCTGGTCCTGGATCCAGATCGAACACCACCCGGTCGGCCTGGTCGGGCGCTTCGGCGTGGCTGCCCCAGGGATGGAATTCCAACGCGTTGAACTGCACCAGTTCAAGCAGACTGGCTGCGTCCCGCACCACCAGATAATGGGCGTTGATGCCGCTTTCCTCCTTCAGCTTTACCGAATCGACCAGCTCCAGCCCGGCGGTATGATGCTTCTGGAAGAAGCACGGTTTTGCGGTGCCCCCGGGGCATCGGATGACCGATAGCGGGCGATCAATTACCTCGGGCAGCAGGTGCTCCATCACTGCCGTGTAGTAATCCCACACGTCCTGCTTGGTGAACCCATCGCCGGGAAACAGAACCTTGCCCGGAGCGGACAGCACGGGTGGCGCGCGGTCCGCCGCCGGCGTCTTTCTCGCCCTGCGCCCGGGTCGCGAGGGTGCATGCGTGCCACCCGCAGCCGGGGTGCTTCCAGCGCGATCGGAATCTGCGAGATCGGCGATGTCCTTGTCCGCCCGCACCGCCTTCAGCGACGCCTGGCGCAACAGTTGCTGCCCACCGATTCCGCGGTAGAAGACCTCCACCACGAAACGCGGTTCGAACCAGATCGCGGCGCGCAGATCGGTGTCCTGTGTGGGCACGTACGCGGTCGGCTTGCGGCCGCCGCCCTTGATGCGCTTGCTGATGTCGCCAATCAGTTCATCCGAGAACCCAGACCCGACGCGACCAGCGTAGAGCCAGCCGTGTTCCGGGTCTGGCCGCGCCAGCAGCAGCGAGCCGAACCCGGTGCGGCTGCCTTTCGGCGTGGTGTATCCGACCACCGCGAACTCGTCGCTGGCCAGCTGCTTCGTCTTGCGCCAGTCCTCGCTGCGGCCGCTGTGGTAGCTGCGATCGGCGCGCTTGGAAATGATGCCCTCGAAGTGTTGCTCACCGGCCAGACGATAGGCTTCGTTGCCATCCCCCTCTACATGCGAACTGAACGCCAGTGGGCTGCCCTGCCCTTCAAGCAGGGACTGCAGCAAGGCCTTGCGTTCCAGCAACGGCGCACCGGCGACGTCCACGCCATCAAGATGCAGCAGATCGAACAGTGCGTACGTCAGCACGCCTTGCCTCTCGCCGGAGAGCGTGGCCTGCAGGAGATTGAAGTCCTCCTTGGTGCCGGCGCCGGCGATCAGTTCGCCGTCCAGTGCTGCCGAGGTCAGACCCAGTGCCGCGATCGCGTCACGTATTTCAGGGAGCTTGTCAGTCCATTCGAGTGCATTCCGCGACCATAGCTGCACGTTGCCCTCAGCCACCGTGGCAAGGATGCGGTACCCATCCCATTTGATCTCATGCACCCACTGCCCACCCTGGGGCGGCGCTTCGCCCAGCTTGGCCAACTGCGGCTCGAACGGCCCGGAAGGCGCTGCGGCCTCTCTCGCCTTGCTGAGCGCCAGTGCCCTCTTCGCCCAGTTCTTTCGTCGGGTGCGCCTGGTAGGTACCGCCGTGAGTTTCTTCTTCGCGGTCTTTCCGGCCCCGGCACGCTTCAGGTCCTCCGGAGGTGCTACGGCGACATCTGCCAGCAGGTCGTCTGCCTCGATGTCGCTGGCAAATTCATCGTCGTCCTTGAACAGCAGCCACTGTGGCTGGCGCGCTGGCTTGCCGGATCGAACCAGATGCCATCCACCCTTGAGCTTGGTGCCGAAAAGCTCGAAGCGCAGATGACCCTTGGCGAGCTGGGCTTCCGGGTCGCCCTGCGTGGCCCACACACCGCGGTCGAACTGGGCAACATGCCCGCCGCCATACTGGCCTTTCGGGATTTCGCCTTCGAAGGTCGCGTAGTCGACAGGATGGTCCTCCACCTCCACCGCCATGCGTTTGACCTTCGGGTCGTAACTGGGACCCTTGGGCACGGCCCAGCTCTTCAGCGCATCGCCGACCTGCAGTCGGAAGTCATAGTGCCTGCGGCTGGCATGATGCAGCTGCACCACGAAAATGGCGCGCTGACCTTCAGGCAGCGCCCTGCCCGGCTCGGGTTCCTTCGTCTGGTCAAAACGACGCTTGCGGCGATACTCGACCAGGGACATGGCCAGCTCCGCGCTATTTGCCCAGATGCTTGCGGACAGCAACGGCCGTGGGCCCGACCGCCGCGACGGCCGCGCGAAGTTCTTCGGCGGACACGCCCAGCGTCGTGGTCCAGTACCGCAGCTCGTACTCTTCGTTGACGTTGATGCGATCCCGGTCCGGCCTGCCGGTGTTCTTCTTGTCGTCGCTCATGGGAGTCTCCATGTGTGATCGGGCGTGAGGTGACCGTACCGGCCGGTCCATGGGCGCCAAGCGATGCCGCTGTGAAGCCATGGCGAAGGCCTGGCAACATCGGGAAGCGGCTACACGGCGACAGACACCGCCTCGTGAAGGCGGCGCGCAGGGTTCGGGTTGACGTTCACATGCGTCCTTCACCTCGCCCCTGCCTGATTGCAACCGGACGAGACCTACTCTGGCGACTCCACTCACAGCGGAGCCCAGCATGGCTATCAAAACAGCGGAAGACCTGTTCATCCATGAACTCTCGGATATCTACAGCGCCGAAAAGCAGCTGACCAAGGCCCTCCCGCGCCTGGCCCGTGCGGCCGAGAACCCTGACCTTGCCACCGCGTTTGAAACGCACCTGGAAGAAACCCAGGGCCAGATCGAGCGCATCGACCAGGTGGTGGAGGTTCTTGGCATCCGGCTGAAGCGCATCAAGTGCGCCGCGATGGAAGGTCTGGTCGAGGAAGGCAAGGAGGTGATCGACAGCATCGACAAGGGGCCGGTGCGTGATGCTGCCTTGATCGGTGGCGCGCAGAAGGTCGAGCATTATGAAATTGCCTCCTATGGAACCATCGCCGCGCTGGCCAAGCAGCTGGGCTACAAGGATGCCTTGCCGTTGCTGCTGGAGACGCTGGAGGAAGAAAAGGCGACCGACGAGAAACTGACCCTGTTGGCCAAGGGCGGCGGCAATGCGAAGGCCGCGCAGGCCGCCTGAGCCGCATCGCATGCAACCCGGCCGCCACGGAAGGCGGTGTCAGGGTTGGTACAGCACCTGGTCGTTCGGGCAGAAGAACGTGCGCCGCCGGGTCGTACCCATGTACAGCTTGCTGATCGGCCCGCCACACAGCGGGCACACTTTGCGCGTGTGCACCTGCCAGTGCTTCTTCAACTCGAAGCGTCGTTTCCACTCCAGGAAGTCGAAGCTGTAGGCACGGGCCTGGGTGATCAGGGCGGTGAGCTTGCGCGGCGGAAGGTCGCCCAGTTGCGTGGCCGGATGCACGCCGATCCGGAACAGCACCTCATTCTTGATGATATTGCCGACGCCGGCGAAGAGGGTCTGGTCCAGAAGCGCGTCACAGACCAGGGTGTCCGGCAGCGCCTTAAGCTTGCGGCGGGCCAGCTTCGCATCCCAGGCATCGTTCATCACGTCCACCCGCCAGTCGTAGACGTCGTCCAACGGCTCGTCGATCAACCGCACCGAACACGCATAGAAGTTCAACTCTCCGTTGTCGAATGCCAGCGAGACCCGGGCAGGGGCCGGCTTCCGTTCGTCGATGCGCCAGCTGCCGAACATCATCAGATGGATGCGCAGCGTGTGGTGACTGAACTCCAGCAGAAAGTGCTTGCCCCAGCTGCGGACCGCCTTGACCCTGCGACCCTGCAGTGGCGACAGGTCCATGCGGCTGTTGCCGGAGACGCCGCGTACGACGTGACCCTTGAAGTGGCTCGCGGCTTCGCGCAGCAGGACAATGGACGGGCCCTCAGGCATGCGCGTTCTCCTGCAGCAGTGCCTGCAGATGCAGCGCGTTGCCGGTCGCGTGGCCCAGCGCGGTGTTGTCCAGTACGCACCAGGCACGGCGTTGCGCGGCGGCTTCATGCTGCAGGTGCTGGGCCAGCCCCGCCAGCGCCTGCTCGCTGTAGGCGCTGCGATAGATCTGCGGCTGCCCGTGCCAGCGCCAGTAGCTCCACGTGCGGTCACCGCCCGGAAGCGCGGCGGCGGGTACCCGGGCCGGGTCAGCGGCGACCCGTGCGATACCGTGGTCGCTCAGCAGGGCATCCACGTCCGCAGTGAACCACGAGGGGTGGCGCGGTTCGCAGGCGACATCAAGCGAGGTGCGCGCGCGCAGGCCGTGCAGGAATTCCGCCACGGTCGCCGGATCGTACGCAAGACTCGGCGGCAGCTGAAGCAGTAGTGGGCCCACCCTGTCACCCAGGGCCATCACGCCACCGAGGAACTGATCCAGCGGTTGCATCGCATCGCGCAGCCGGCGGTCATGGCTGATCGCACGCGGGAGTTTCACTGCGAAGCGGAAGTCCTCAGGCACGCTGGCCGCCCACCGGGCGTAGGTACCCGCCTGATGGGGGCGGTAGAACGAGGAATTGATCTCAACCATGTGCAGCCGAGTGGCATAGCGTTGCAGCACGCTGTCACCTGCGCCGAATGTCGCCTGCGCTGCCCGTGACAGCGACCAGCCTGCGCAGCCGACGCGCACCTGGCCCGGCGTGCCCTGGGAGTCGGCTGCGTTCACCGTGCCACCGGTCCGTCCTGTTCCAGCAACCGGCCCTCGCCGGGGCCTGGAGGCGACTGCGCCGCCGATTGCAGTCGATCAAGCGCGCTGGTGCCAGAGGCAAGTGCGGAGGCGCTGCGCACGAAGCCCGTCCAGTCGGAGATCGCGATCTTTCCCAGCGCGAGCTCATCCACCCGCACGCTGTGCATGCGCCAGCGCGGGAACTGCCGCCGCCCCACCCTGCCCCGGTTGAGTTCGACCAGGCCGCTGTGGCTGCCCGCCGCCAGGATGCGGGTGTACGCCGCGCTGACGCCGGTCTCCGGACCTTCGATGTATTGCAGGAAGCGAGTGCCGTCGAACAGGAGTACGCCGGTCACATCAACGGACCCGTTGAACAGCATCGCGTCCGCAACAAGCTGCTGCAGCCGCTCCGCAGGCAGGTTCCGGGTGGCTTCACTTACATATGCAATGGCACGAAGAGGCATGACAGCACCGGGTTGTTGCAGATGGCTCTACCTTAGCGATGCGGATCAAACGCGCGGTGACACCGGCGTGGAGGCGGCGTTGAACCTGGACGTGCCCCCGCCGCGCTGCGTTGACACCCGGCTCCAGCACCAGGGTCGGTATGCCGCGTCGCTCGCTGGTGGATTTGCTTTCGTGGAGAACGCATGAGGAAGCACGTGCCTGCGCATGACACCACGTTGGCGGGGGTGCCACCGCCGTCTAGCGGTGGATCTGGAAGATGGTCGCTGCCGTCAATCGGGCGGCTCACACCAAGGAGACCTTCCATGGCCAACCAGAACCAGGGCAACAGCAACCGCGGTTTCGCTTCGATGGACGAGGACAAGCAGCGCGAGATCGCCGCCAAGGGTGGACGTGCCGCGCACGAATCAGGCAACGCCCATGAATTCAGCTCGGAAGAAGCACGCGAAGCCGGCCGCAAGGGCGGCGAAGCGGTGAGCCAGGATCGCCAGCATATGGCGGACATCGGCCGCGAAGGCGGCCAGAACAGCCGCGGGGGTGGAAACCAGGGCGGCGGGCAGCAACAGCAGGAACGCGGCGGTGGCAACAAGCGCGGTGGCCAGCAGCGCTGATCGCGCCTGAAGCCAGATGCACCTCTTCGTGGGGGGACGTGATGTCCCCCCACTTTCGTACGCCTTGATGCTGATCAAGGGCTTCGCTGCTGGGGCGCCGCAGATGGGCGCCCCAGCCCTTTCAAGGCTCGCGTGGTGGCAGGTCCAGTGCTCCCGCGCCCGGGCCGGCCCCCAGCTCGGCCCCGGTGGCCGGCCGCGCTTCCGGGTCGGAGAGTGTACGCAGGGTCATGGCCTGCACCGCCGCTTGTTCGCGCGGGTCCAGGTCCACCGTGCCGCCGCCGTCGCCACCATCCACAGCGGTCTGTGCCTGGCGGTCGCTGACCCGCTCCCACAGCTCGCCGCTGTTCCAGCTGCCCTGCAGATCGTCCGCGCCGTCGCCCTGCGACATGTCCATGTACAGATCGGTGAACGCAGGGTCCCCCGGCAGCTTGCCCGGCGGGAAGTTGGGCTGGATGCTGTGCAGCGCCTTCTCGAATGACTTCATGTGGGCGATCTCGCGCGTCATCAGGAAGCGCAGCGCATCCTTGATGCCGGGGTCGTCGGTGACGTTGATCAGGCGCTCATACACCAGCTTGGCGCGCGCTTCGGCCGCGATGTTGGAGCGCAGATCGGCGGTAGGCTCCCCGATCGAATCGATGTAGGCCGCTGTCCACGGCACCCCGCTGGAATTGACCAGTGCCGGGCCGCCACCGTACAGGATCTGCTCGGTATGGCTGGTGCTGTTCTGCCCCAGCAGTCGCATATCCTCGGCCTCGGCAAGCCCTTCAGACTGAATGGCCTTCGGCCCGCGGTTGAGCATGGCGATGATGGTGCCGATGATCTCCAGGTGGCTGATCTCTTCGGTGGCGATATCCATCAGCAGGTCCTTGCGGCCGGGATCGCATTCGCCGAGTCCCTGGGTGAAGTAGCGCATGGCGGCGGCAAGCTCGCCCTGCGGGCCGCCGAATTGTTCAAGCATGAGGCTGGCGAGCTGCGGGTTGGATTCGCGCACGCGCACGGTGTACATCAGCTTCTTGTGGTGGAAGAACATGGGGCTGTCTCCTGTGTCTGGCAGGCGGGATCGGTATCAACGCTTGGCTTGGGCACCGGGCGTTTCGTCACGGTTGAGGAACGCGCCGACCAGGCTGTCCTGGTGCTCTTCCAGCCAACGCGCCATGGCGATCTCTTCCTGCAGGATCTGGCCGCACACGGCCGCGATATCCGGCGCGGCGGCACGCTCGGCCGCGATCACCAGCGCCCGGTAGGTGGCGATCTCGGTGTTTTCGAAGCCAAAGGAAATGCCGATGCTCTTGACCACCTCGTCTTCCATCATGGCGTTGCCGGCAGCGTGGATGGCTGCGGTCATGCTCGCGAACAGCCCCTTGGCGGTGGGCACACTTCCGCCAAGTGCTTCAATGCACTCGCGCAGGGAGGCGGCCTGCTGCTGCGTCGCCTGCACGTGTTGGCCGATACGTGCGGCAAGATGAGGATAGTTCTGGATGCGCGAAGCCATGGCCTTCATCATGGTCTCCGCTTCCTGCTCCATGGCGTAGGCGTCCTGCAGCCACTTCAGCAGGCGCTCGCTTCGGACGGTGTTCGGGTCTGCCATCACGGTCTCCGGTAGTGGGGCAACATGCCTCCGGAGACCATGGTGGCGACGCAGCGATCACTGCCTCGTCGGCGGGCGTGAGCCGCTGGGCGTGCGCGCTGCACCTGTTGCTGATGCCGTCATAACATCCGCTGTTGCGTGGCAACGCCTGCTGCGCACTCAGGCAGGCATCGCGCCGGACACGACTGCGGTGCCGGCGTCGCGCCGGGGGCTTGCCGCAGGCGCGCGCGTACGCGTGTCTGCGGAAGCCTTCAGCGCCTGGATCACCCGATGCTGCGCGCGGTGTGCGCCGCCTTCCACGCCTACGACGTAGACGAAACGGCCATCGAACTTGGCCTGCGCGCCCTGCAGCACGTCATCGTCCTGCAGGGCGCGCTTGAGCGACTTCATCCATGCCCGTTCGGGCGTGCTGTCCAGCTCCACCACGATTGCAGCGCCGCCGCAGTCCAGGGACATGCACTCCACGCGCAGTGCGCTGGGTGAGGCGGGATCGGTTGTGGATCGAGGCATGGCAGTGGCTCCAGTACGGGGGACGGCGGCAGTATCCATAGCGGCCGCCAAGGCGCCGTCAACAAACGCCGCAACGCTTTCCACGCTGCGTCGACGGCGTTGGCGGTCGAGGGCAGGCCGCTTCGCGCCGGGCTGACATGCCACACGCACGCCGTTGATGCGGCACAGCACACACTGCAGTTCCCAAGGCAACACAGGCATGCGCGCATGCAGACGGAAATGGGCCAGCGCAGGTGCAATCTGCTGCTGGTTGAAGACCAGCTCGACCTGGCTGCACTGATGGAGCAGGCGCTTGAAGACGGCGGCGGCCAGGTGACCCACGCCTACAGCGTGTTCGATGCGCTGGGACTGCTGGATACGCAACGGTTCGATGGTGCCGTGCTGGATGTGGAGCTTCGCGACGGCGTGGTCTTTCCCGTCGCCGACCGGCTGGCCGAACTCGGCATTCCCTACCTGTTCGTCTCTGCGGTCTACGACCAGCTGGTGCCGCTGCGCCACCGCCGCGCGACGTTCGTGGCCAAGCCGTTCCACATCGACCGGTTGCAGGAAGCGGTCCAGCAGGTGGTGGGAGACGTCTGCGCACCGCCGACCGCGCATTGAGACCCACCGCCGTGTCACCCCAGGTGCGGGGCCACCACCCGGCGCAGCTGGCGCAGGGCGCCACCGCGGGAGAGCCCACTCCAGTTGCCACGGGCCACGTTGCGGATGTCGGCAGGCTCGGTCCCGTCACGCCTGCTTCGATGTTGAAGCGGGCGGCGGCCCTGGCGAGGTCGTCCACATGGTCCACGGAAAGCCCCGGTATCGCCTCACTTGCGTAGGCGATTGCGCGGAGGGGCACGTTGAATCCTTCTGACGCAGGAAGTCTCCTGCCCTTCGATGATCCCGCCCTTGCTGTAGGGACGAATGAGGCGATTCACGATCCGCCTCGCCCCATCCTCTGCCCGGTAACACACTGCGGTAACAGGCATCGGGGCTCAGGCAACCTTCGCGTAGGGCTCGACGATCAGCAGCAGCTTGTCCATCGCCGTGGCATCGGCCTGTTCGGTTGCTGCCCGCTGGATGAAACTGGTCCAGTCGGCACAGGCGATCATGCGCAGCTCATCGGTGCTGACGGACAGGCAACGCATGGGCCAGAACGGCAGCCGCCGCTGGCCGACACGGCCCCGCGCCAGCTCGATCAGGTGGGTGTGACTGCTGGCACCGGTCACGCGGGAGAAGGCCACATCCAGTCCATCGGCGGGGCCTTCCATGTACTGCAGGAAGCGTTCCCCGTCGAACAGCAGGACCCCGGTCACTCCTGCGCCCCGATTGAAGCGGGCGGCATCCTCCATCAGCGCTTTCAGGCGCTCCAGCGAGAATCCACTGACGGCTTCGCTGACGTAGACGATCGCTCTGTTCGGCATGGTGCCACTCCTGCTCTCCCATCCCTTCACTCTAGGACGGGCGTCGTGGCCGAACTGTAAACATCAACCGGGTAGACGTCACACTATGCCCAATTCACCGCAGTTTTCACGGCGCTTCCACTTTCGTCCGCCCGCCGATCTGCTTCGCCGGCGGACGGCGCCCTACCCACTCCGGCCAGGTAGGCCGAGAATCCTCCGGTGGCCCGTCCTACCAGGCGGGCACTGGTCATGACGACGGGAGCGCCCGCCCACCTTACGTCTGCGCCGAGCCGTTGCAGCCTCCGCACCAGCGCAACATCCTCTCCACAGCGCAGGGGAGCAAATCCCCCGGCTGCCAGATAGGCCTGGGCGGAGACGCCGAGATTGGCACCGTGGATGCGTCCATGATCGTCGCCCCACTGCTGCCGTTGCTGGAACGCGCGTCGCAGGCGCCTTTCCGTCCTGGAGGTGGTCGCTATGTCCACCAGTCCGCAGAAGGCGTCGCACCGGCCCTCAAGCTGGGCAACCAACCACTCGGGAGGTACCTCACTGTCGGCATCGGTGCTCGCCAGCCATCTCGCACCGCGTCCGATCAGCTCAGCAGCGGCCGCTGCCCTGGCAACGCCGACGCAGCGTACCTCCAGGCGCACGGTATCAACCCGTTGCTGGCGGCAGATCGACTCGGTTGCATCAGAGCAGCTGTCCAGCGCAACCACCACCTGCACCGCTTCGCTGTGTAGAGCGGGATGCAGGGCTGCCCTTCGGATCGACTGGAGGCAGCGCTCGATGCTCGCTGCCTCGTTGTGGGCCGGCACCAGGATGCCGATCACCGCAGGCCCTCATCGCGGGCCAGCGACAGTGCGCGGCGTGTCCAGCCTTGCAGCACGAAGTCCGCGTCACGATAGTGGAAGGCTTCCTGCAGGCCGTGTCCAAGGCATCGATGCACGACTTCGGTGCGACTTGCGCGCCCCTGGAAAGAAGGCAGCCAATGGCAGGCAACCAGCAGTCCGTCATCGCGGAGGGCCTCATCGATACCGGCGCGCAGTTCATGCAGTGCGCTTACCCCCAGGTAGTAGCCCATCTCCCCGCAGACGATCAGGTCGAAGCGACCCGGCGGCCATTGCTCGGGATGGCTGGCGCAGTGGACCTGCACATGCGGCAGATGGGCGAGGTTGCGGCGGGCCCGGAACGCTGCGCGCGGGCTGATGTCGGTGGCCAGCAGGCGCTCGCAGCGGGCGGCCAAGGCTTCGGTCAGCACGCCGTTGGAGCATCCCAGCTCCCATCCACGATTGAACTGGCGCTGGCTCAGGCTGGCCAGCAGCAGCGCACGCTTGCGTTCTTCATACCATCGGCTGCGATAACCGAAGGGATCCTCCTGCTCATGCAATTCATCGAAGTACGGTTGCGCGCTCATGCCAGGAATACCTCGTAGTTCCGGAAGAATCGGGTCAGTACGTGCGCGGGCAGCACCGGCGGGCTGTTCAATTCGGGCACCTCGCCGGTCTGGGTCCGGAAGTGCGCGATGGCACTTCGTTTTGCGGCCGCCACTGCGGAAATGTCGACCAGCCTGGGAACCTCCCACGCCATATGAGCGCAGGCAGGGTCAAGCCAGTGCCAGCCCCACACCGGGTACTCCAGACGTCGGCAGCCCACTGCCCGAGAGGCACGGCAGGCAGCACGGCCTGCGGCCTCATGATCGGGATGCCCATCAAAGCGCCAGGGTGCCAACACCAGATCGCGCGGTTGCAGGTGCTGCTGCAGCCAATCTTCCAGGCCCTGTTCGTGCGCGCTGACCGCGCCGTCGGCGATGCCGAGATGGAAAATTGATCCCGCCCGGATACCGAGTTCGCCCAGTGCTGCGGCAAGCTCGGCGCGCCGTGCCGATCGCAGGCGCTCCGGCGTCCACCAGTGCTCGTCCGGATAGCACGCTTCGCCATCGGTCACTGCGACGACCCGTACCTCCATGCCCTGCCCCGCTGCGTGACGGAGCAGTCCACCACAGCCGAGGATCTCATCGTCCGGATGGGGTGCGACCACCACGATGCGGTCATGGCCGGCGCACAGGGCGGTGGCCGATGTGGCCGGTTGCTGCCAGAGCCAATGGCAGCGCAGCCATGCCTGCTCCTGCGTTCCTTCCCCCTGCAGGGGTGTCCTGGCTACAGCGCCCATGTCGACTCCTGGGCTGCACGCTGCCCACCCAGCCATTCCCAATCGCGATCAGCGTGGTTCTGGCGAAGGAACACGGTCAGGTCCGCACAGCGGCGGGCATGGGCATCTTCCAGGCACATGGGTGCCGGGCCCAGCGCCCTTCCCGCCAGATCCAGGACACGCGTCGCCGCGCGCTCGACCACACAGCGCACGCGCACTACGTCTTCGCGATGCGCTGATTCGGGCTCGGCATCGATGCGCGTTGCCAATTCGCGAAGCAGCGCCGCCGCCGGGCCCAAGGCGAGGTCCACTTCACCCAACAGTCGCGCGCGATTTCCCTCGGTGCAGGTTGGCCGCATGCGCTCGGCCAGGGCGGCCGCCGCGCCAAACCAGACTGCCGCGATGCCTGCCCCGCCGTGCCAGAAACCGGGGCGCTGCAGGTACTCATCGCGCGTTCCCAGAAGCGTCATCGGTGCACCGTCGAATCGCACCGTGGTGGACGGAACGCCGGCCATGCCGACGGCGGGCCAGGGCTCATCTGCAAGCGTGCGCCAATGCTCTGCCCCAACCTGGCACAGCCACACGCCCTGCGCGTTGCGGACCGTTACCAGTGCTGCATTTACCCATGCGCTGCCGGAGCACCAGGGTTTGTCGCCATGGAGCTGACCGTGGGCATCGAAGCGGAGTGTGTTGGCTGGACCTTCCGCGGCCCACACCGCCAGCAGCTGGCCTTCAGCAACGACGGGCGCGTTCAGTTCGGCAATGATCGCTTGGGCGTCGTAGTGCGCTTCAAGCACCTTGGCCAGGCAGAGATCGTCCGCCCCCCAGGCGGCCAGCGCCTGCCAGCGCTGCAGCGTGCGGCCACTTCCCGGCAATGGCAGGTCGGGAAGCTGGACCACCACCTGGCGAGCGCGGTTTTCCAGCGGGGAGGGCGACGTCACATGCTGCATGAAGGGGCCTGCAATGGAGAGACATGACGAACGTAGGCGGCAAGCGGTCACATCGCTGTCTCGGAGGCGTAGCCGGCGCATGAATTCTCTGCGCGATGATCCTCACGCGCTCGCCTGCCGGCGCTGCCGTCCTGCGCGGAGGCACTGCAGCAGCTCCCACGACCATGGCAGTACGACCGCGCCCAGCGCCGGCAGCAGGATGAGCCACCAGACCTCCGGCACTGCCGGCGCTACGGTGAGCGACCAACGCGGCTGGGCGTGCCAGGCGACCCAAGCCAGCAGAACCCACGGGGCAGCGTCGAGCACGCTGTGCACGTGCTGCTCTGCCGGGCTGATCCGGCGTCGCCCATCCGCGCTGACGGTATCGAAGTAGCCGGCGATTGCGTGCGCGATGACCAGCGCGGCCAGCAACGTGGCGAGCGACCACGTGTTTTCCAGCAGGAGCCAGGCCAGTACGCCGCTACCGATCAGGACAAGCTGGATCCCGTGCAATGCGCTTTCATCCATCCCCGAGGTGTGCGGCAGGTTGGTCCGTCGGTGAAAATGGAAGTCCAGCGAACCGGCCACCAACCACAGTGCGTACACCCCGGACATGACAATCGCGCTCATGGCAGCGTGCTCACGGTGTCAACACGATCTTGCGGCAATCGTCATTCTTGGCGTCAAACATCGCATACCCCTGCGCTGCATCAGCCAGGCGCATCCGGTGCGAGATGATGTCACCCGGGTCCAGCTTTCCTTCCATGGTTGCGTCGAGAAGCTCCGGCATCAGTCCCTGCACGTGGGTCTGCCCCATCTTGAACGTGAGCCCCTTGTCGAACGCATCACCCAGAAGAAACCCATGGATGAAGCCGGCGTAGACCCCCGGGATGCTGACCACGCCGCCGCGGCGTGCTGCCGCGATGCATTGCCGGATCGCAACGCCGCTGCTTCCCTCCAGCTTCACGGCGGTCAACGCTGACTCCAGCGCACTGCCCTCGGCCTCGAAGCCCACGGCCTCGATGCACGCATCCACGCCCCGGCCACTGGTCTGGGCAAGGATGTAATCGGCAGGGTCCTCGATCTCGCTGAAGTCGATCGGGGTTACAGCATAGGCACGGCGCGCATAATCCAGGCGGTAGCGCAGGTGGTCAACCATGAATATGGTCTCGGCCCCGAGCAACCGGCAGCAGGCGGCGCTCATCAGCCCTACCGGGCCCGCGCCGAAGATCGCAACTGTCGAGCCTGCCTTCACCCCTGCGTTCAGTGCGGCCTGGTAGCCCGTGGGCAGGATGTCGGAAAGGAACAGGACCTGCTCATCGGCCACACCCTCCGGGATGCGCAATGGACCCACGTTGGCCTTTGGCACGCGCACGAATTCGGCCTGGCCACCGGCCACGCCGCCATACAGATGGCTGTAACCGAACAACGCGGCCGGAGGCAGTATGCCCTTCTGGTTCAGTGCGGCGCCCTTGCCGGGATTGGTGGTTTCGCAGGCGGCGTACTCGGCCAGCCGGCAATGGAAGCACTCACCACAGGCGATCACGAAGGGAATCACTACACGATCGCCCGGCTTCACCTGGGTCACGCCGCTACCGACCTCTTCCACCACGCCCATGAATTCGTGACCGAGCACATCGCCATCGTGCAGATCAGGAATCTTGCCGCGATACAGGTGCAGGTCCGACCCACAGATGGCGGTGGCGGTCACCCGAAGGATCAGATCATCCTCCGCCGCCAACACCGGGTCCGGCACGGTCTCGACACGCACATCCTTGCGGCCGTGATAGGTCAACGCCTGCATCGTGCTTCTCCAGGAGATCGGGACGCCAGCATCGCAAGGCCGCCATCCCGCTTCAGTGACATCCCGGTGTGCGCGGCGTTCATTGTGCAGCGTCGTGGCGTTAACCCGGCCCGGTGCAGGCTTCAATCTCCCGCCGCAGGAGCTGCCCATGAATGACAAACTTCCCTTCAATCCCACCACGGACGTGGATGATCAGTCGAAGGCGCACACGCCGGACAAACGGCGCAACGATGCAGCCAAGTGGAAGGAGCACGACATGCCCGACGACGGCGACGGCCCCAAGGCCGTACCGGAGGACTACGAGCGCCCAGATCCCGATCCCACAGGGAAGCGTTGAGTCCGCCTCACATTCTGGATGCGCAGCAATCACGAGTCATGGTCCTCCGCCCGCGCAAGCTGCATGCGCGGTCTTTGGAACAGGCTGAATGAGGTGTTGCATGTGGAAACGCAACGGTCTCTCCCTGGTACTGGTTGCGCTCACGTTAGTGTTCATTGTCGGGCAGGCAGTTGCGGGGCATCACGTGCACAACGAGGAGTTGATGCAGCACGGGCGCGCGCCGATCGATCTCTGGCACTACCTTGCAACCGGGCACTTCGTCAGCGCCACGTTCGAGAACTGGGAGAGCGAATTCCTGCAGATGGGGATGTATGTTCTGCTGACGGTCAGCCTGCGCCAGCGTGGTTCGGCCGAATCTCGCCCCCTGAACCCTGCGCAGGAGCAGAATCGCATCGAGCCGGGTCCCACGCCCTGGCCGGTCAGGCGCGGTGGCCTGTGGAAGACGCTTTACGGTCATTCGCTGGCGATTGCCTTCGGGCTGCTGTTCCTGCTCAGCTTTGCGCTGCACGCATTGGGAAGCTGGCGCGCCGAGCAGGCAGAGCAGCAGTTGCAGGGCCTACCGGCGCCCGGCTTCCTGGAGCACCTGGGCAGCAGCACATTCTGGTTCGAATCGATGCAGAACTGGCAGAGCGAATTCCTGGCCGTGCTTTCCCTGGTAGTGCTGACGATCTTCCTGCGCCAGAAGGATTCACCGCAATCCAAACCGGTCGAGGCCCCACACGCCCAGACAGGAGATTGAGCCATGGCAGACGATCCATCGACGGCCCTGCTGATCATCGACATGTTCAGTCGTTTTGACTTTCCGGGCGCGCAGCAACTGGCGCCTGCGGCAGAGCGCGCGGCCCGGCAGATCCGACGCCTGAGGGATCACTTTGACGAACGCGGGTGGCCAGTCATCTACGCCAATGACAATTTCTCGGATTGGAAACGGGATTTCCGCCAGCAGGTGGAGCAGTGCCAGCGCGACGGAGGTCCGGCGGGGCGTATTGCCACAGTCCTCTCGCCCTTGCCCGATCACTACTTCGTGCTCAAGCCCAAGCACTCTGCTTTCCTGGCCAGCCCTTTGCCGATTCTGCTGGCCAAACTGGGAGTGCGCCGCCTTTGCCTGTCTGGCATGACCGCCGATTCGTGCGTCCTGGCTACCGCGTTGGACGCCAACGCCAGGGAATTCGACATCGTGGTGGCACCGGAGGTCGTGGCGGGGCTGCCTTCCCAGAAGCGGCGCGCACTGGCGCTGCTCGCCGGTTCGGGCGCAGCCCGGATCGCTCGGCTTCCTTCGCTGGTCTCTGGGAAGGAAGCAGGCGGGAGCTGAAGTCGGCTCAGGCCCGGTCGGCTATGCCCTGTACACCCGCATGACCGGCGCAATGTGCACAGCAGAAGATCTGGCCATTTCCTTCAACGCCGTGCCCGATAACCGCGCAATCGCAGTGTGCGCAGTGCGGTGCGAATGCGTGGATCGCACACTCGAACGAATCGAACGTGCCGCTGCGCCCGCCCTGCTGCAGGGTAAAGCTCTTGTCGTAGTTGTTGCCGCAGACATCACAGGTAGCCATGGGGCACCTCATGCTGTGGAAGGAACATGCAGTGTGGCAAGCGCGGATGTCGGCGGCTGTGAATGCACCGTGTCGCGAGGGTGTAGGACGTTCGCACCGTGGCCAAGTAGGCGCGGCCTGCTTCATTCGTCTTTGCCGGGCTCGGCACTGCTACCACGTGATGCGCCGCCGCCACAGGGAAATGCCGACCGCAGTCCTTCGGCAACCAGTGAAGACGCATCCCGCTGCAATCGCTCGCGGGGCAACTGCCGGAGATGGGAGGACACACGGTCGACCAGCTCATGCGGAAGAATCCTGCCTTGGCCACACCACTGGCCGTGGCTGGCATCGGCAACGCCCTGGATATAGGCGCTGGCGCGAGCGCTGGACAGGCTCCGGCACTGCTCGCCTTCGCAGAACCCATCAGCGCCTTTGCCCTGCAGCAGAGTGATGAGTTCGGCTCCGCTGACAAGCCAGGTGCGTGCCGGTTGCGTTGTTCCGGCGAGGGCGGATCCAGCCAGGGCGCAGAGGCCCAATGCGAGGAGCCGACGCATGCGGCGGCGCGCGTGGCGGGCGTGATGTCCGTTCATGTCGGGGTCCTGGGGTCGGTCAAAGTCGATCAAGCTGGTTGCGCGGATGAAACTCCGGGTCGTCATGGGCTTCCAGCATGGCCTCCACCAATGTATCGAAGGGCGCGGTGGCAGTATCCAGGTCCGTGGCAGGCAGGAAGCTGGATTCCCCTTGGCCGACCAGCGCAATCGCGGCGACGGTCTCCTGCTCACCGTCCTCGGCCCAGAGATAGTCGTGGATGAGCGCCACACCCGGGTCGCCTGCTTTCAGGAAGTCGGCGGCGCTCCGTGCCACAGCAAGAAACGCGATGAGATCGTAGAGGCTTTCCGAATATGTCAGCGATCCTGCAACAAAGTGCCTGCCGCTGCGGTCATAGGCGGCAACCCGGATGTTCTCCGCCTGTGCGGAGGAAAGGAAGGCCTTCAATGCGGCGCGATTGTCGGGGTAGCGGGCCAGCAGTGCCTGGCAGTCCGCAAGCAGCTGATCCAGCGCCTCGTCGCTTGATGAGGCCAGATATTGACCGTTACCCAGGCACCACTGCCCGGCGAGGCGTCGCCAGTCGGACCATCGGGATGCTGCGGGCACGGGCGCGGCCAGCCATCTGGAGAGATCTTCGGGGCACAACTGCAGGCGAAGCAGTGCTGAATAAGGCTCTGACAAGGCGATCATCCATTGTTTCTGCGTGTACAGCCCGCTTGTAACAGACAGCGGTTGGCCCGCCAACACCCGAACAGCGTTCTCACCGCGATCGGGCGTCGAGCTATCTCGCAGCCGTCGACCCTCTGACCACGCACCGGCCCGTCATCACAAGTCGGCGTACCGGCAGCTCCGGCGTGCGCAGGCGCTCAAGCAGCAGCGACATCGCGGCCCGCCCCATCTCCTCAACCGGCTGCTCGACCACGGTGATGCCCGGCACGACCAGCTCGGTCCACCGTTCGTTGTCAAAGCCGGCCAGTGCCAATGCGTCTGGAATCGCCAGCCCTGCACCGCGGGCGGCTTTCAATGCTCCCATCAACAGCAGGCTGTTGCTGGTGACCAGTGCTTCGGGACGTGAAGGCGTAGCGAGCCACTGCTCGACCGTCGCGATGGCGGCTTCGGCCGTGGGTTCAACCTCACGGTAGTCCGGCTCCAACCCATGCGTGCGCATCGCAGCGAGATAACCGTCACGACGCTCGGCCGCGGTGGTACTGGTGCTGCCGAACAAGCCGCTGATGCGGCGATAACCACGCTCGACCAGATGCTCGACCAGGGCGCCCATCGCTGCGGGATTGTCGAGCACCACGCTGTCGATCGACCCGCTGGGCGCGGCGCGGTCCACCAGTACCGTCGGAAAATCCAGCGCGAGCCGTTCCAGCCGCCCCACCGTGGTCCGGGTGGGTGCAAAGATCAGTCCACTGATGCGCTCCTCGTGCATCAACTGCAGATACAGCGCCTCGCGCTCAGGGTCTTCATCGGTGTTGCAGAGCGTGACGCGCAGGCCTTCGCGATAGGCGACCTCCTCCACCGCACGGATCAGCGCAGTGAAGAACGGGTTGCGGATGTCCGCCACGATCAACCCGATGATGCCGGTGTGGCGGGAGCGCAGCCGTCTTGCCTGCAGGTTCGGCCGATAGCCGGTCTGGCGGATCGCCACCTCGACCCGGCCGCGAACCTCTTCGCTGACCGGGCCGCCCCCGAGCACCCGCGACACCGTGGACTTGGATACCCCCGCCACACGCGCGACGTCATTGATGCTGATACTCATTGGAAACGTTCCCGAAAACGTACGCTGTTCATGGCCGGATGGCTGTACAGGACAATGCTAACGCCAAAGCGCTATTGGCTTTTTGTGCAGTGCACATTGAAATGTGCAGTGGGAACGTTCCCAATATGCCCTAGCCATCTCTCCCGGAGCCCGCTTTGTCGCCCCTGACCTCCCCTTCCCCCGTCAGCCGGGAACTGATCCGCCTGGACGCGCGGGCACAGGACAAGACCGATGCCATCGCCCAGGTGGCCCAGATGCTGGTCGCTGCCGGCTGCGTGGCGCCGGGCTACGAGGCCAGCATGGGACGCCGCGAAGCGCTGGCGAACACCTTCCTCGGCCATGGCGTGGCGATCCCGCATGGGCTCGGCGAGGACCGCCACCTGGTGCGCGGCGACGGCATTGCGGTGCTGCAGTTGCCGGAAGGCGTGGAATGGAACCCGGGCCAGGTCACCCGCCTGGTGGTTGGCATTGCCGCCCAGTCCGATACCCACATCACCCTGCTGCGCAGGCTGACCCGTCTGATCCAGGACGAGGCCGCGCTGCAGCGGTTGTTCACCACCCCCGATGCGAGCGACATCGTCAATGCGCTCGCCAGTGATGTCGCAGCCTCTGTCGCTCACGTGGCGGTGGCGGACCTGGCCGAGCACTTCGACTGGTCCATCGCTTACCCCAGCGGACTGCACGCGCGCCCGGCCACTCGCTGGGCTGAGACGGCGCGGGGTTTCACGGCCCGGGCCCAGGTGCGCGCGGGCGATCAGGCGGCCGATGCCAAGAGTCTGGTGGCGCTGCTGCAGCTCGGGCTTCGCGAGGGCGATGCCGTGCGTGTTTCGGCCGAAGGCGCCGATGCCCCCGCACTGCTGGCTGCACTACGCAAGACCATGGATGGGCTGGTGGCGCAGGAAAAGGCCGATGCGGAGCGTGCAGCACAGCGAAAGGCGGCGCCGGTCGCGGGCTGGAATCCGCCCGAAGCACAGGCTGCCATCGTCGGTATCGGCGCCAGCCCCGGGCTGGCCATCGGTCCGGTGCATGTACTGGCCAGCGCGCAGGCCGACGTTGCCGATCGCCCCGCCCCGCTCGGCGAGGGCGGTGCACGCCTGCAGGATGCACTCAGCCGCACCCGGCAGCAGCTGGCGGCCCTGCAGGACGACACCCAGCGCCGGCTCGGCGCCTCGGATGCAGCGATCTTCAAGGCCCACGCGGCCCTGCTGGACGACACCGACCTGATCACCCGCACCTGCCAGCTGATGGTCGAAGGCCATGGCGTCGCGTGGTCCTGGCACCAGGCCATCGAACAGATCGCCTCGGGCCTGGCGGCGCTGGGCAACCCGGTGCTGGCCGGCCGCGCTGCCGACCTGCGTGACGTTGGCCGCCGCGTACTGTCGCTGCTGGATCCTTCTGCCGCCGGTTGTGGCCTGTCCGACCTGCCCGGGCACCCGTGCATCCTGCTCGCGGCCGACCTGTCGCCATCAGATACGGCCCACCTGGACACCAACCGCGTGATTGGCCTGGCCACCGCGCAGGGCGGGCCGACCTCGCACACCGCCATCCTTTCGCGCACGCTCGGCCTGCCGGCGCTGGTTGCCGGTGGCGCCGAACTGCTGGCGATCCAGGCCGGCCGCGAGGCGATCATCGACGGCAGCAGCGGGCGGCTCTATCTGTCCCCTTCCGAGGCCGATCTTGCTTCGGCACGCGCCTGGATCGCCGAGCAGCAGAAGACCCGCGCACGCGAAGCGGCTCAACGCGCGCAGCCGGCGCAGACCACCGATGGCCATCGCATCGACATAGGCGCCAACGTGAACCTGCCCGACCAGGTGCCGCTGGCGCTTGAGCAGGGTGCGGAAGGTGTTGGCCTGATGCGCACCGAGTTCCTGTTCCTCGAGCGTGGCAGCACGCCCAGCGAAGATGAGCAGTACGCCACCTATCTGGCCATGGCCAAGGCGCTCGACGGCCGTCCGTTGATCGTCCGCGCGCTCGATATCGGTGGCGACAAGCAGGTCGCCCACCTTGAGCTGCCGCATGAGGAAAACCCGTTCCTGGGGGTGCGCGGCGCGCGCCTGCTGCTGCGCCGGCCGGACCTGCTGGAACCGCAGCTGCGTGCGCTGTACCGCGCGGCGAAAGGCGGCGAACGCCTGTCCATCATGTTCCCGATGATCACCTCGGTGAGCGAGCTGGTCGCTCTGCGCGCCATCTGCGAGCGCCTGCGCGCCGAACTCGAGGCACCCGATGTTCCGATCGGCATCATGATCGAAGTGCCGGCCGCTGCCGCGCAGAGCGATGTACTGGCCCGCCACGCTGACTTCTTCTCGATTGGTACCAATGACCTGACCCAGTACGTGCTGGCGATCGACCGCCAGAACCCGGAACTAGCGGCGGAGGCCGACAGCCTGCACCCGGCGGTGCTGCGCGCGATCCGCGCCACGGTCGATGGCGCGCGCCTGCATGGGCGCTGGGTGGGTGTCTGTGGCGGACTGGCCGGCGATCCGTTCGGCGCACTGTTGCTGGCCGGCCTGGGCGTGGACGAGCTGTCGATGACCCCGAACGACATCCCAGCCGTGAAGGCGCGGCTGCGTGGCAGCGCGCTGGCCGATCTGCAAGCGCTGGCTGCGACGGCGCTGGACTGCGAAACCGCCGAGCAGGTGCGCGCCCTCGACGGAGCCCGCGCATGAACGCCGGCGCCGTCACCATCACCCTCAACCCGGCGATCGACCAGACCGTGCGCCTGGCGCGCCTGCACCCGGGCCAGGTACACCGCGCCCGCAGCAGCCACGACGATGCGGGTGGCAAGGGCATCAACGTTGCCGCCTGCCTGTCCGACTGGGGGGTGCCGACAACGGCTCTGGGCGTGCTCGGCGACGGCAACGACGGCGTGTTCCGTGCGCTGTTCTCGGCGCGTGGCATCGCCGACGGTTGCCTGCGTGTTCCGGGCCGCACCCGCACCAACATCAAGCTGGTCGAAGAGGATGGCGGCGAGACCACCGACATCAACCTGCCCGGGCTGGCACTCGGCAACGCCGACCTGGACGCGGTGTCGCGCCGGCTCGCCGCCCTGCTGCAGCCGAACCTGCCGGTGGTGCTGTCCGGCAGCCTGCCGTCCGGGCTACCGGCCGACGCATGGGCGCGCTTGCAGGCACAGGCCGGCGCCGCCGGTGCGCGCGTGCTGCTGGACACCAGCGGCGACGCACTTGGGGCTGCATTGAGCGGCGCACAAGGCGCACTTCCCTACGCGGCCAAGCCCAATCGCCACGAACTGGAGGCCTGGACCGGCACGCCGTTGCCGGATCGAAACGCCCTGCAGGCGGCGGGCGTGGCCCTGGTCGAACGCGGGGTCGCGCTCGTAGCGATCTCGATGGGCATCGACGGCGCGCTGTTCATTGATCGCGGCGGCGCGCTGGTCGCGCGACCAGCGCATTTGGCGCAGGGCAGTACGGTCGGTGCGGGCGACGCCATGGTGGCCGGCATCGCCGCCGCACTGCTGGAGCCCTCCTTCGATCTGGCCGGCTGTGCACGATTGGCCACGGCGTTCTCGATGAGCCGCCTGGAAAGCGGTGACGCGCGACGGCTGGATCCGGCGCAGGTGCGCCAGTGGACCGGCGACGTATTGATCGAGCGGTTGGATTGAGACGACTGCAGGAGGCGCTGTTGCTGGCTTCGAGCAGCGCACAGTGCCTCCTGCAAGGACGAACCCGAAGCATTCCAGGAGTTCCCATGCAAGTTTCCACCGTAGTCATCGCCGCAGGCGATCGCAGCATCGAAGCGGTTCTCGCCGCCGAAGCGCTACGCCGCGCCGCCCGCCAGCGCGGGCTCGAGCTGATGATCGAAATCCGCAGCGATCAGGGCGTGACCGGCGCGCTGCCAGCCGCAGATGCTTCCGCCGCGACACAGCTGCTGCTTGTGGGTGACGGCGAGGCGGATAGCTCCCGCTTCGGCAACGCCCAGATCGTGCGCGCGAGCCTCGGCGAAGTACTGGACGATCCGCTTGCAGCGCTGGCACCGTTGTCGGCCGCAACCACGGCAGGCACCGGCAAGCACATCGTCGCCGTCACCTCCTGCCCGACCGGCATCGCCCACACGTTCATGGCGGCCGAAGGCCTGCAGCAGGCGGCCAAGGCGTTGGGATACGCGATCCGGGTGGAAACCCAGGGCTCGGTGGGCGCGCAGGACGCGCTGAGCGACGAGGAAATCGCGGCCGCCGATCTGGTGCTGATTGCCGCCGACCGCGAAGTCGATCTGTCGCGCTTCGCTGGCAAGCGCCTGTTCAAGAGTGGCACCAAGCCGGCGATCAACGACGGCCAGAACCTGATCCGCAAGGCACTGGCCGAGGCCGGCGTGCAGGCAGGCATCGCGACTCCGGGCGGCACGGCCGAGAAAACCAGGGCAACCGGCCCCTACAAGCACCTGATGACCGGCGTGTCGTTCATGCTGCCGTTCGTCACTGCCGGTGGCCTGCTGATCGCACTGGCGTTCGCAATTGGCGGCATCTATGCCTTCGATGACGCGCACAAGGGCACGCTGGCGTGGTCGCTGTTCCAGATCGGTGCCAAGTCCGGCTTCATGTTGATGGTGCCGGCGCTGGCCGGTTACATCGCCTACTCCATCGCCGACCGGCCCGGCATCGCGCCCGGCATGATCGGTGGACTGGTTGCGGTCAACATGGATGCAGGCTTCATCGGCGGCATCCTCGCCGGCTTCATCGCCGGCTACGGCGTGCATTGGATCAACCGTGCGCTGCGGCTGCCGCGCAGCCTGGAAGGCCTCAAGCCGGTGCTGATCCTGCCAGTGCTGGGCACACTGCTGGTCGGCCTGTTGATGATGTACGTGATCGGTACGCCGGTCGCCGGGCTGCTGGCGTGGCTGACCGACTGGCTGCGCGGCATGCAGGGCAGCAGCGCGATCCTGCTCGGCCTGTTGTTGGGTGGAATGATGGCAGTGGACATGGGTGGGCCAGTCAACAAGGCTTCCTATGCCTTCTCCACCGCATTGATCTCCAGCCAGGTCTATACGCCGATGGCGGCGACGATGATCGGCGGCATGACGCCGCCACTGGGTATCGCGCTGGCGACGTGGCTGTTCAGCAACCGCTTCACCGCCGAGGAGCGCGGCACCGCCGGTGCCGCAGGCGTGCTTGGCCTCAGTTTTGTCACCGAAGGTGCGATCCCTTACGCCGCACGCGATCCGCTGCGCACCATTCCGGCGCTGATCCTTGGTTCTGCGGTGGCCGGTGCGATTTCGATGGCAGCTGGTGTTGAGCTGAAGGTTCCGCACGGCGGTGTGTTCGTGCTGCCGATCCCGAACGCGGTCACCCATCTTGGCATCTACCTGCTGGCGCTGGTGGCCGGCGTGGCTGTCACCGCGGTCGCGCTGCGCGTCCTCAAGAAGCCGGTCACGGCTCCCACCCTGTAAAAGGAACCTCGCCCATGACCTCTCCTTCCCGCCGCCTGTTGCCGGTGACCATCCTGCTGGCCCTGCCGTCCGTGGCCGCAGCCACCGACGCGAGCGAGGTCTTCATGCCCAAGCTGGCGTACACCGGCGAAGCGGCTGCCACGCTCGATGGCGGCAAGCGCAGCGGCACGGCCTATGCCGGCCAGTTGATGTTCGGCGCCGACATGAACCTGGACGCTGCGTTTGGCTGGCGAGGTGCAACGGTCAAGGCCTACGGCATCAACCGGCATGGCACCAATCTTGCCAACAGCAGCACGGGCAACAGCACCTCGGTGCAGGAAATCTACGGCGGCCAGGGCACGCGCCTGGCCAATCTGACGCTCGAGCAGAAACTGCTGAACGACCGACTGGTGCTGGAAGTCGGGCGCAGCGTCGCCAACATCCATCATCTCGGTTCGGAGCTGTGCCAGTACTTCCAAGGCAACTCGGCCTGCGGCAACCCGACCTACGTGTTCCGCACCAGCAGTTTCACCTGGTGGCCGGTATCGAGCTGGATGGCCGATGCCACGGTCTGGGTGACGCCGGATGTCTACGTGCGCGTCGGCGCCTATCAGGTCGACCCGAGCCAAGCCGAGGACGGCCAGCACGGCCTGAAATGGAGTACGAACCAGGCCACCGGGTGGATCGTGCCGTACACGATCGGCTGGCGCAGCCCTGCGTCGGCGCGCCTGAAAGCCAAGTACGAGCTCGGTGGCTGGCAGGACAACTCGACCTATCGCGACCCGCTGCGCGATGCCTATGGCATGCCGGTGCTGCTCAGTGGCCAGGAGTACGCGACACGCCACGGTCGTTCCGGTGCGTTCGCCCGCTTCGAACAGCAGCTTACCGGCGATGGCAGTGGCCGCGGCCTGACCCTTTTCGGCGCCGCGCTCAAGGGTACCTCCGGGCAGTTGATCGAGGATCACTTCCTGCAGGCCGGCCTGGTGCAGAAAGGCACGTTCGCAAGCCGACCGCAGGACAGCATCGCTTTCGTGGTGACCCAGCAGAAGTACAGCGGCATCGCGCTGGAAAACCTGCGCCTTGCCCGTGCCGCAGCGGGTGGCAGCGGTACCCCGCACGGGAGCCAGGTGATGATGGAGCTCAGCTATGGCGTCCAGGTCACCTCGCAGCTTCGGGTCGCGCCGAACCTGCACTACATCGTGCATCCGGATCAGTTCAACGAACCCGCACGCCAGCATGATCTGCCGAATGCGCTGATTGCCGGCCTGCGGGTCGATTGGAGTCTGTAGGAGAGTCCGTTTTCGTCCGCGCGATTGCCGATCAAAGGCTCATGATGCCCACGCAGTCCATATTGCCCTGCGGGCGGCAGCGAGCGGCTCTGGTCAATGACCGCACGTCTGTCCGGTAGCGTGGATTCGATCGACGCCGGCCTCAGCATCACGCTGGTGCATCCAGGTGTTCCCGCCAGCCGTATGTAGGATGCCCGCGCTGTGCGGGCATCCTACCGAGGAACGCACCGTGAACGCTCTCCAGCGCATCGCCGCCGCAGTCAGCTTCGCCGTACTCGTCTCAGCCGCTTCCGCCAGCTTCGCCGCAGATCCCGTAATGGTTGGCGGGGCCGAGATGTACCCGACCAGGACCATCGTTGAAAACGCCGTGAACTCCAGGGATCACACCACTCTGGTGGCAGCGGTCAAGGCCGCAGGCCTGGTCGAGACCCTCAATGGCGCCGGTCCCTTCACCGTCTTTGCGCCCACCAATGCGGCCTTCAACAAGCTTCCAGCAGGCACGGTCGATACACTGGTGAAGCCTGAAAACAAGGCGCAGCTCACCCGGATCCTCACCTACCACGTGGTCCCAGGACGCTTCAGTTCCGCCCAGCTCCTGGCCGATGCCAGGAAGCACGGTGGAAAAGCCACGCTGAAGACAGTGCAAGGCGAGCCGCTTACCGTGGCGCTTCACGACGGCACGTTGTGGGTGATCGACGCCAAGGGTGGCAAAGCGGGCATCAGCATCGCCGACGTCAACCAATCCAACGGCGTCATCCACGTTGTCGATACCGTGCTGATGCCGAAGTAGTGGTGCCCCCTGCCAGACCTGACACTCCGGCCAGCAGCACGAAGTAGTGGACGAGGATCCGGGCGCAGGCCCGGCTCCTCCGTTCACTGAAGCGCCTGGGCCAGCTTGAGTACATCCGCCGGGAATGTCGCGTAGTCATCCAGTGGAGCGCGATGGCTGTCGCGTCGGTGGATGAGGCGCACGGCAACCACTCGCTGTTGCGGAACGATGACCAGGTGCTGGCCCAGGTAGCCGTTGGCGGCGTAGGCAACGGTTGGGCCGCGTTGGATGTCGAACATGTCGGACAGCTTGAGTCCACGACGGGTGATCTCGCTGCCATAGTGCTGCGGCCAGTCCGCCCCAAGTCGTTCGGCGACGTCCGCAATCAATGCACTCTTGCTGTCGAATACCCTGCCCCCGGTGGCCAGCAATGCCTGCTGGACCGGAGCGCTGACCTCATGCTGCGCCAGGAAGCCGGCCATCTGGCCTTTCAACTCATAGCGCTCCCATGCCGGAATGCGCCACCACAGAAAACCAACATCCGGGGAGCGGGCACTTGCTCCAGTCAGCAGCGCCACCGACCGCTCGCTCAGCACGCGCGTACCCGCCGGAGTCACGCCGCCATCAAGCAGCAGCTGCCCGATCTTCGCCAGATCGCGGGCACTCAGCGACAATCCGGCCATGCCCAATGGCGTGCCCGCACCGTCCTTCAACCAGGTATATCGGGCAATGCCCAGCGGTTTGAACAGGCGCTTCTCAAGGTAGGCATCCATCGGTTCTCCTGCCAGACGCTCGACAATGCCGGGCAGCAGATTGGTAGCCTTGTTGTTGTAGGAGAACGTGGCGCCTGGATCGCTGCTCAGCTCTGCAGCCAGCGCGAGCTTGACCAGGTCCGGCGCAGCTTCCAGCTCTTCCCCCGCGTTGGCCACGTTCTGCAGGCCAGAGGTATGGTCCAGCAGCATACGTACCGTGATGTCCCTTTTCCGCCCCTGTTTCCACTCCGCGAAGATGTTGCTTACCGGCTCGTCGACCGAGGCCAGTTTTCCGTCGTCCAGCAGGAGCATGATGGCCAGCGCCACCACCGACTTGGTGGCCGACATGAGGTGAACCGGCTCCTCGCCTGTCTCTGGCTGTAGCTCCAGCAGTGTTTTTCCATCCTTCCAGACAAGCACCGCGTCGGAATGCGCGGCACGGGCGTTGCGTTCGATCATCGCGACGGCGTCGGCCGTGGTGGTCGTGCTGGCCAGAGCAGGGAGGGCCAGCATCAAGGCCGCGAAGCCGGACAACCATCGGGCAGTTTTCATGGGCAGCTCTTCCGGTGAATGCCTTCTCACATTGACTACAACTGTAGTCAAAGCCGAGTGCCTGAAGTCATGCCCGGCCACATGGCAGCATCAGCACCACGCGACCCGCAGGGCCCAGTAGCCCGCCAGCGGATACGCGAAGCCGATGGCCCTTGCTGCCGGCCCGCTTTCTGATGGTTCCGATCCGGCCGTTGCAGTCGCATGCAGGGCGCAACGCCGCTCGATTTCGTTTCGCATTGCAGCAAATGCGGCGTGCCAGGCAGCCCTGCTGATCGCTCAACTACCTGATTTCCCGAGCATCTGGTCATCCATCGTTCATTCTGATTGACAGCGTTGTCAGGCGGCGCTTACAAGAGCCCACGTCCGGCGCGTGGCGCGGGAACGTCCAGACATCACTTATGGGGAGAGAGGGACCCTATGACCGGCCATTTCAGGAAGAGCACACTCGCACAGGCAGTACTTGCCACCATCGTCACCGCCACTGCAGCGCTGCCGGTCGCAGCGCAAACAGCCAAGGAAAGCAGCTCCACCACCACCAGCGAGGCACGGGAGGCCTCAACGCTGGACGCCGTCATCGTCACTGTCGAACGTCGGGAACAGGACCTGCAGAAATATGCAGGTACCGCCCAGGCAATTTCCGCGGACGATACGCGTGCGCTGGGCATCAACAATGAGCTGCGCAACATCCAGGCCCTGGTGCCGGGCATGAGCATGGCCAACCAGGAAGGCAACCTGGAGATCTTCATCCGCGGCGTGGGCTCTTCGAACAATACCGAGCTGGGTGATCCGGGCGCTGCACCGCACATCAATGGCGCCTATATCGCCCGTCCCCGCGGCCTGGGCGGCATGTTCTACGACGTCGAGCGCGTGGAGATCAACAAGGGCCCGCAGGGCACGCTGCGCGGCCGCAACGCGCTGGCCGGCACGCTCAACATCATCACCAAGCGCCCCGATCTGGAAGCCTTCGGCGGATATGTACAGGCCGAAGTCGGTAATCGTGACCACCGGGGTGGCGAGTTCGCACTGAACCTGCCGATCGGCGGTGGCGCGGCCTTCCGCGTGGCCGGCTACAAGGTGGAGAAGGACTCACCGTTCAAGAATGCGGGGCGCGCGCAGGACCTGGAACCGGCAGGCGTGCAGGATGATCGCGGTGCACGCCTGTCGTTCCTCTACCAGCCGGATGAGAAGCTCTCGATCTTCGCCATGGCCGACATCGGCAAGGAAGGCGGCACGGGCTATCCCGGTGCCAACGTCTACACCGCCGCCAAGGCCGGTTATCTGCCGGACGATGTCGACCTGCGCAAGATCATCTACCGTGGCGCGCAGGGCAAGCTCGACAGCACCAACTGGGGGGCGCAGACCAGCATCTCCTACGACTTCGGCAAGGTGGCGGTGGAGTACAACGGCAGCTACCGCAACGTGGACTACCGCCAGACCAATGCGCAGAGTGAAGGCATCCTCTGGCCGGGCCGCAACATCGATCCGGTATCGCCCAGCAACCCGGGTGGCATCGACTACGACAACTACTCCACGCAGTACTGGCTGACCGAGTCGGAGTCGCAGGTGCATGAGTTGCGGTTCACGTCGGACCAGGACGAACGGCTGCGCTGGACCACCGGCCTGTTCCATTTCAACGAGGACCAGCGGGTGGGCTACCTTTCGCTGGTGGACAAGGGGCGCTGGTACTCGGGCACCGAGTTCACCATGCCCAAGGTCAACGGCAAGTCCTCAGCGATCTTTGCCGACGGCACGTTTGATGTCACCGAACGCCTGCGCCTGAAGGGTGGCCTGCGCTACTCCGAGGAGAAGAAGTCGCGTTACGGCATCGGCGGCAACTGGTCGCTGGGCCTGCCCGGCCAGGGCGGCGACTTCGCCACGCGGTTGGGAACTCCGGGCTTCGAGCCGGCCTTCATGAGCCGCCCGAATTTTGATGTCAGCAACATCACCTCGCAAGCCGAGATGGCCCGCTTCCTGCTTCAGGGCGTGCTGCGCCATGGTCGCAACGACACCTTGCTGCAGCAGATCGGCGCGGTGCCCGACGGCGGCCCCTTCGGTTGCGTGGATCGTCCCGACATCGGCGGCGACACCGTCGACTGCCCATACCAGAGCTGGGCCCAGGTCAGCGCGATTCCCGCCCAGCAGTTCGGCAGGAGCAAGTTCAGCTTTACCGACTGGCGCGCGGGTTTCGAGTACGACGTGAGCGACGACAGCCTGCTGTACGGCCTGGTGTCGACCGGCCACAAGGCGGGCGGTTTCAACGACACGTTCGATCCGAAGGAGATTCCGGAGACGTTCAAGCCAGAATCGATCATTGCCTACGAAATCGGCAGCAAGAACTCGTTCCAGATGCTGGGCCGAACCTCGACCTTCAATGTCAGCGGCTTCTATTACGACTACAGCGACCAGGTGTTCCAGGACCTGGCGGTGATCGCCACCAACCCGACCACTGGTGAAGCCACTGGCTATGCGCTGGTCAACCGCAATGTCGGCAAGTCGGCGGTGTATGGCCTGGAGGCGGAAAGCAGCCTGCGCTTCCCGCACAACTTCATGGTCAACATCAATGCACTCTGGATGGACAGCGAGATCAAGCGCGGCACCGTCGCCGATGTCCGCAGCCAGAACTACGACGCCGGTGGTGCCACTTCGTTGATCGACCTGTCCGGCAATGAACTGCCGCTGGCCTCGAAGCTCACCTTCAACGTGCGCCTGCAGCATACGACCGAGCTGCGCTTCGGTACCTTCGACTGGCAGTTGCTGGCCTCGTACCGCTCGGCCTTCTTCCTGACCCAGTACAACAACCGGGACGTGGAGTTCATCCGCAAGGATCCGGTCACTGGCGAACTGGTTCGTGACCGCACGCAGAGCGCTGCTGCCGCAGGCTTCCCGGACCGTCAGCGCGGCGAGACCACCTTGAACGCCGGCATCGGGTTTACGTCACTGAGCGGCAATTGGCGGGTCGAAGCATGGGGCAACAACCTGCTCGGCAACGACGTCTCGCAGAAGGCGCTGGTCGGATCGGGCATCAACGTTCGCTTCCTGAACGATCCGCGCAGCTACGGCCTGCGTCTGCGCTACCAGTTCTGAGCAGCACCGCCATGAAGGAGGGCCGGGTTCGCCGGCCCTCCCCACGCAACCACCTGTTCCCGCCCTGTGCGTCAACGCGCAGGGCGTCGTCCTGTACGACATGACATGAGAATCATGAAACACACAACCCGCTGGTCGCAGTTCGGCGTACTCATCACCGTCTTCTTCTTCTGGGGCTTCGTTGCCGCAAGCAACGGCATCCTCATCCCGGTGTTCAAGAAGGCGTTCCATCTCAGCCAGGCGCAGAGCATGTACGTGGCGATGGCCTTCTACGTTGCCTACACCGCTGGTTCACTGATCTACATCGCTGTTTCACGTGCCATCGGCACCGACCTGCTGCATCGGGTGGGCTATCGCAACGGCATCTGCATCGGCCTGCTGGTCTCGGCACTGGGCGCCCTGCTCTTCTATCCAGCAGCCAACACCGGCTCGTTTGCACTGATGCTGTCCGGCCTGTTCATCGTGGGCCTCGGCTTCTCGCTCCAGCAGATCGCGGCCAATACGCTGGCGGTGATCATGGGTGACCCGGCCACCGGATCGCAGCGCCTGACCATGGCCGGCGGCGTCAACAACCTGGGGGCAACAGTGGGCCCACTGCTGGTGAGCATTGCCATCTTCGGCAGTGTGTCAGCGGGCAATACAGAGGCCAGCATCGAGAGCGTAAAGATACCGTACCTGGTACTGGGCGCCGCCTTCGTACTGGTGGCCGTGCTGCTGCGGTTCTCGAGCGTGCCCAATCATGTCGAGCTGTCCGCGACGGTCCCCGCAGGCGTAACCGGGGCAGATCACCAGACAGACCGCAGATCTGCGCTTGCTTACCCGCAGCTGGTCATGGGCATGATCGCGATCTTCCTCTACGTCGGCGTGGAGGTGTCGACCATCGACAATCTTCCGGCCTATCTTGAACAGCCCTTGAGCAAGGGAGGACTGGGCCTGGAAACCTCGGTGATCGCCCCGTTCGTGTCGCTGTACTGGGCCAGCCTGATGATCGGCCGCTGGGGTGGTGCCGCAGGTGCGTTCGATGTGCGCGCAGGCACCCAGAAGCTGTTGATGCTGGTGCTTCCGTTCGTCGCGTTCGCCATCTACCTCGCCGTGAACGCGGTATCAGGCCACGACTCCGCGCAGTTCCTCCACTACGCGCCGGTGATCGTCCTGATGATCATCGCCACCCTGGCCAGCAAGGGCAGTCCATCGCGCATGCTGCTGTACTTCGCCGTGTGTGGCATTGCGGCGCAGTTGGTCGGCATGTTCACCACCGGCATGACCAGTGTCATCGCCTTCATCAGTGTCGGGCTGTTCTGCAGCACGATGTGGCCCTGCATCTTTACCCTGGCCATCTCCGGCCTGGGCCGCCACACCAATCAGGCAAGCAGCCTTCTGATCATGATGATCATGGGCGGCGGCATCGTCAGTTGGGCGCAGGGCGCACTCGCCGACAAGGTCGGTGTACATTACAGCTTCATCATTGGCGTGCTGTGCTTCTGTTATCTGGCGTTCTACGCCTGGGCGGCCGGCCGTACACTTCGTCGCCAGGGTGTTGATCTGGAGCGATTGGCGACCGAAGCGGGCCACTGAGCCGCGCCCCTGCCCTGCCAGCGCGGCCTGCCGATCGCGCCGGCCGGCCGTTGGACCGCATTCAATCGTGACGGACCGGTCCCGTGGATCGCCGGACCTGCAGGGCGTAGTCAATATCGACCACACCACCGCTGCCGAGCTCGCGCACTTCCTTGATCAGCTCCATGGCCGCCCGCCGGCCCATCTCACGGGTGGGCTGGCAGACGGTGGTCAACGCCGGATAGATCTGGCGGGCAATCGGCGTGTCATCGAAACCACAGACCGAGATGTCGCCCGGCACCGAAAGGCCGTGCTCGAACACCGCGCAGATGACCCCCGCCGCCATATCGTCGTTGGCGGCGAAGATGGCGGTCGGCCGATCAGGTCGATCAAGCAGCGCGTTGGCACCGTTGTAGCCTGATTCGTATGAAAACTCGCCCTCCAGCACCAGGCTGGGGTCGTAGCGCAGCCCCGCCCTGCGCAGGCCTTCACGGTAGCCTGCCAGGCGCCACATGCTTGCGCCGTGCGCGGCGTGCCCCTTGATATGGGCGATGCGGGTATGGCCGAGCGAGGCCAGGTGTGCGATCAGCGCAACCACCGCGCCGATCTCGTCCACCACCACGCCCACGTTCCGGTTCTGTTCCTTTGCCGAAATGCTGGAATACGGGATGCCCAGGTCGACCAGGCGGTCCAGCAGGGCGCTGTCGTCGGTCAGTGGTGGCGTCAGCACCACGCCGTCGAGCTGCGACTGCATGATCAACGACTCGACCTTCTCCACGATATCGGCTGCGTCGTAGATCAGCGGCGCCAGCATCAGGTTGTAGTGCTGTTCCATGCAGGCATCGAGCACCCCCATCTCGATCTCCATCAGATAGTTCGAGGACGGATTGTCGAACAGCATCGCGATCAGGTAGGAACGCCGGCCGGCGAGGACACGCGCCGAGGGCAAGGGGCGGTAGCGCAGCTTTTCCACCGCAGCATCAACACGGGCCCGGGTGCTCTTGGAGACGTTCGGCTCGTTGTTGAGCACGCGCGATACGGTCTTCATGGAGACCCCGGCCGTTGCCGCGACATCCTCGATGCGCACGCGTCCCGGCCTGCCTGCCGGCACCTGCTCAGGTCCCGGCATCCCCCGTCCTTTGACCGTCATAGCCTCACCATCTTTACCGGACCCCTGCACCACGGGATGTGGATACAGATGCAACTTTATCCTCAAATCCGATGCCGCTGTGCAGCAAGCAATCGTCCCGGGGGCTGGGTATGCTCCGATTCGACTGACAACGCTGTCAGGTTGCTTTTCTGGTCTGCACACCTCTTCAAGCCATCCATCCGAGATGATCGTTCCCATGAACTTCCGTCATTCCGATCGTGCGAAGCGCAACCCCGGTTTCCGTCTACACCACCTGATGCTGACCGCCGCGCTCGCCTTGGCGCTGGCACCCGCTATCGGCGCGGCCCCTGCCCCGCCGCGCGAAGCAGGCACGATCACAGCCGCCAACTGGCCGAAGGCGAAGTGGCCGCTGGCCAATGATCCGGCAATGGAGAAACGCATCGACGCACTGATCGCGTCGATGACGCTGGAGGAGAAGGTCGGCCAGATCGTGCAGGGCGATATCGCCAGCGTCACGCCTGATGACGTGCGCAAGTACCGACTGGGCTCAATCCTTGCTGGTGGCGCGTCCGACCCGGGCGGCCGCTACAACGCCAAGCCCGCCGAGTGGCTGGCGCTGGCTGACGCGTTCTGGGAAGCCTCGATGGACACGCGCAATGGTGGCAAGGCCATCCCGATCATATGGGGCATCGACGCGATGCATGGCCAGAGCAATGTGGTTGGCGCCACCCTGTTTCCGCACAACATCGGCCTGGGCGCGGCGCGCAACCCGGAACTGCTGCGCGAGATCGCAAGGATCACCGCAGCCGAAACCCGCGTGACCGGCATGGAATGGACGTTCGCGCCGACCGTGGCGGTTCCGCAGGATGACCGTTGGGGTCGTACCTATGAAGGATACTCCGAGGACCCTGCACTGGTGGCGAGCTATGCGGGGCCATTCGTCGAAGGCCTGCAGGGCAAGGTCGGCGCGGCCGACTTCCTTGATGACCACCACGTGATGACAACAGTGAAGCATTTCCTCGGTGACGGCGGAACCGAAAACGGCAAGGACCAGGGCAACACCACCGTCAGCGAGGCCGCATTGCGCGACATCCACGCGGCCGGCTATGTGCCGGCGATCAACGCCGGTGCGCAATCGGTGATGGCATCGTTCAACAGCTTCCATGGCGAGAAAATGCACGGGCACAAGCCATTGCTGACCGATGTGCTGAAGGGCCGGATGGCGTTTGGCGGCTTTGTCGTCGGCGACTGGAACGGCCATGGCCAGATCAAGGGCTGCACCAACACCGATTGCGCGAAGACCTATGTTGCCGGCCTGGACATGGCGATGGCGCCGGACAGCTGGAAAGGCATGTACGAAAGCACGCTGGCCCACGTAAAGGACGGCAGCCTGCCGGAGGCACGGCTGGACGACGCGGTGCGCCGCATCCTGCGGGTAAAGATGCGCATGGGCCTGTTCGACAAGCCCAGGCCCTCGGAGCGGGCACTGGGTGGCAAGTTCGAGCTGCTTGGAGCGCCGGCGCATCGCCAGATCGCGCGGCAGGCCGTGCGCGAATCACTGGTGCTGCTGAAGAACCAGAATCAGTTGCTGCCACTGTCGCCGAAGCAACGCGTGCTGGTGGCGGGCAATGGCGCCGACGACATGAGCCGGCAGGCCGGCGGCTGGACGTTGAGCTGGCAGGGCGATGGCACGCGCCGCGAGGACTTCCCGAATGCGGAAACGATCTGGGAAGGGTTGGAGGCACAGATCAGATCGGGCGGCGGCCAGGCCGAGTTGGTGGCCGATGGGCGTTACCGCAGCCGTCCCGATGTGGCCATCGTGGTGTTCGGCGAAGAGCCGTACGCCGAGTTCCAGGGCGACCTGCCGAACCTGATGTTCAAGAACGGCAAGTCCGGCGACCTGGAACTGATGCAGCGCTTGAAGGCCGACGGCATTCCGGTTGTCGCGGTCTTCCTGGGTGGGCGCCCGCTGTGGCTCAACCGCGAAATCAATGTAGCCGATGCCTTCGTTGCCGCCTGGCTGCCCGGATCGGAAGGTGCCGGCGTGGCCGATGTCCTTCTGCGCGGGGCCGATGGCCGGGTGCAGCACGATTTCCGCGGAAAGCTGAGCTTCTCGTGGCCACGCCGCGCCAACCAGTACCAGAACAACGTGGGGCAGAAGGACTACGACCCGCAGTTCGCCTTCGGATACGGCCTGACCTATGGCGACAAGGGAAACCTGCCTGCTCTTTCCGAGGACCCGGGCATTGATCCGGACGCCGCAGGCAGTGGCATCCTGTTCGATCGTGGTGTGGCCGGCACCGGCCTGATGCTTCGCCTGACTGCCGCCAATGGCGAGTCGACCGATGTCGTGCATCCCAATGCGACAACTGCCGACCAGTCACTGGCGATGGTCGCGATCAATACCGATGTGCAGGAGGGCGCACGCCAGTTCAGTTTCCGGGCGCCGGCCGCGGTGGCGTTGCAGGCCAATACTCCGCTGGACTGGTCGCGCGAGACCAACGGCGAGCTCTCCGTGGTAGCGACCGTGCGTGTCGAACAGCTCCCGGCGGAATCCGCAGTGACACTCGGTACCACCTGCGGGGCGGCGTGTGCTGCCGAGGTTGCACTGGGCCCTGCGCTGTCGGCGGCGCCGCGCAATGAGTGGATCAGGCTGGGCGTTCCCCTCAAGTGCCTGGCCAAGGCCGGGGCAGACATGAGCCGCTTGAACGTGCCGTTTGCGCTTCGAGCCGGAAAGGGCACAACGCTTGCGATCACCTCGGTCGTACTGGGCACCGAGTTTGATCGCAAGGTGGAGTGTGCGACGCAGTAGGCGCGGTGTTGAACGCCTTGGCGCGGCCGTCACGGAACGCGCCGCGCCAGGGCATTCGCTGGACGGCTGGCACGGTATGATGCCGCAACCCCGGCACTTGCACTGATCGCAGCGGGCGCCTGCACGCCGATCAAATGCACCGGAGAACCGGCGGCAGGGTCGATGGACGGCACCGCGCACGCCCCTACTCCATGCTCGCTTCCCATTCTTCGCTCATCATCTGGATGGCGGTGGCCGTTGCCACTGTCGGCCTGCTGTTCCGTCCGTTCCGCATCCCGGAGTATGTGTGGGCGCTCGGTGCGGCGGCGTTGCTTCCGCTCAGCGGCACCGTGTCGTTCGGCACTACGTGGCACGCAGTCGCCGAAGGGCGTGACGTTTACCTGTTCCTGGTCGGCATGATGGTGCTGGCCGAGCTCGCCCGCCGCGAAGGGCTGTTCGACTGGCTGGCGCTGTATGCGGTCCGCCACGCCGGCGGATCGGGGCGACGCCTGTTCGACCTGGTGTTCCTGGTCGGCACGCTGGTGACGGTGTTCCTGTCCAACGATGCCACGGCCGTGGTGCTGACGCCGGCGGTCTACGCCGCCTGCAAGGCGGCCCGCGCCAATCCCCTGCCCTACCTGTTCGTCTGTGCCTTCATCGCCAATGCGGCCAGCTTCGTGCTGCCCATTTCCAACCCGGCCAACCTGGTGGTGTACGGCCAGCACATGCCGCCGCTGCTGCAGTGGCTGGCGCAGTTCGCACTGCCCTCGCTGGCGGCGATCGGTGCGACCTATCTTGTGCTGCGCTGGGTGCACCGGCGCGAGATCGCACAGCCGCTGGTGACCGCGCCGGCGCATCGCCCGCTGACCATGGGCGGGCGCCTGAGTGCGCTGGGTGTGCTGTTCACCGGCACGGTGCTGCTGGTCACGTCCGCCTTGAACGGGCCGCTGGGCCTGACCACCTTCTGTGCGGGTACGTTGAGCGTGGCGGCGGTAGCGATCCGCCAGCGACGCAGCCCGCTTCCGCTGCTGCGCCACGTGTCCTGGGGCGTACTGCCGCTGGTGGCCGGCCTGTTCGTACTGGTGGAAGCAGTGGCCCAGACCGGCGCCATCCAGAGTGCGGCCAGCGCGCTGCAGGCGCTGGCGAAGACGTCACCGCACCAGGCCAGCTGGCTGGCCGGTGGTGGGGCGGCACTGCTGAGCAACGTGGCCAACAATCTGCCGGTTGGCCTGGCGGCTGGTTCGTTGGGGCAGATGGCGGACCTGCCGGCGCAGACCCGTGCCGCATTGCTGGTCGGCGTGGATCTGGGCCCGAACCTGTCAGTGACCGGCTCGTTGGCCACGATGCTGTGGCTGATGGCGTTGCGTCGCGAAGGCGAGCATGTCAGCGCGCTCGATTTCCTGCGCGTGGGCGCGCTGGTGATGCCGCCTGCACTCATCGCTGCATTGTTGCTGCTGTGACCAGAATGCAGGCGGCGCCACGGCCCTAGAAGACCAGCTGCAGGCGGGTATTGAAGGTGGTGCCTTCATCCCTGCCCGCTGCACTGCCGCTGCGGTGGCGGGTCTGCCAACGCACGGCTTCGAACATCACCCGACTGAAATCGTTGAGGTACCAGTTCGCGCCCAGGGTCCACGCGTGGCCGGTACCGCCACTGGGCAGCTCGGCATAGTCCACGTCCTCGTAACGGCCCTTCAGCTCCCACGCGCCGCTGCCGCCGCGCGTCACCGGATCGGCGACCTTCACCTTGCCCCAGGTGCCGGCCTTGCCCGAATAGGACGGCAGCGCGCCCGCCAGGAACCAGCCGGCCGAGATCGCCC
Source organism: Stenotrophomonas veracruzanensis (assembly GCF_032911525.1). NCBI lineage: Bacteria > Pseudomonadati > Pseudomonadota > Gammaproteobacteria > Lysobacterales > Lysobacteraceae > Stenotrophomonas > Stenotrophomonas veracruzanensis. The sequence goes on along the minus strand of NZ_JAWJTI010000003.1, from coordinate 123,132 downwards.
ACGCCTGGTGGTCGCGATCGTAGCGACCGCTGGCATCGGCCCCGCGCAGGCTTCGCGTACCCCATTCGCCGGTTGCCCACGCCGGGCCGAAGAAGCTGGCCAGTTCCGCACCATAGGCGGTGCTGCGCTGGGCGCCCAGCAGCGTGCCCGGCGTGATCTTGACCAGATCGTTGAAATGCCCGGCGATCGCCGAACTGCGCACCACGCCGCTGGCCCCAGCGGGAATCTTCTCGTGGAAGGCCCATGCGCCCAGATGCAACGTGGCAGCAGCGGTATCCAGCGGATTCCAATGGACGCGGGTGGCCCAGGTCTGGCTGTCGTTGTCGGTGCCGCCGTTGTTGAGGTCGTTGCCGGCCACCGACAGGCTGGCATGCCACCCCTTTCCATACACGCGCTCGGTCAGCCCGACACCAAACAGGCCGCGCTGCGGCAGCATCAACGTGCCGACCACATTGCGCTCCTGGAACGGCGTGTTGGAGGTGCTGCTGGAGCCATCGATACCGCGATCGTTCAAGCGGTTGCCCATCGTGAGATCGGCCGGCAGGCCGAACAGGGTGTGGTCCAGGGTGGCATAGACCGACTTCCAGGCCACCGCGTTGTCGGCGAAGTCGCCCTCCACCACCCAGCCCAGGGTGCCGTAGCGTCCCTCGGCCCCCAGGCGCACCGAACGGATCTCGGTACCAGAAACGTTGCGGTCGCTGACTGCGGAACCGTCAGTGCTGGAGGCGTCGACGAACAGGCGGCCGCGGGGACGGAAAACGGTATTGCCGTCGGCGCTGCTGAACTCCGGCGCGCCCTTGGCCCAGGAGACCTTGGGCAACTTGGACTGTCCGGATTCCAGTGCGGCCACCCGCGTCTCCAGAGCAGGTACAGGGTGCGCGGGCGGAGCGGCCGCAGTGCCCTGCCCGCCCTCCACGGCGCGGAGGCGGGCCTCCAGTTGCTGGATCTGCAGCGCCTGCTGCTGCACCAGGCGTGACAGCTCGGCCTGGCTCAGCGGCGCAGGAAGCGAAGACGTGGACTGTGCGTCGGCATGGCCACTGGCCAACAGCAGGCCGAGCGCGACCGACAGCGCTGCCATCGGCAGCACGGTGGGAGGGTTCATGGGCTCTCTCCGGCCAGCCGGCCCCCTGGCCTGGCGCTGGCCTGTTTCGGTGGTGCGGGGGAAGTTCGGGGGAGGAAACGCGCGCCGCCGGATCGGCCCGGCGGCGCGTCAGGCGGGCTCAGCCCGGCCTGGTCAGCTGGTGGCCTGTGCCTGGGCGTTGGGGCGCCAGGTGATCAGCTTGTTCTCGACCACGTCCAGCAGGGCGTCGATGACCAGCACGAAGGCGGCCAGGATGATGATGCCGGCAAACACACCCACCGCATTGAAGTTGCCCTCGGCCTGCGCGATCAGGTAACCCAGGCCCGCCGAGGCGCCGAGGTACTCACCGATGATCGCGCCGACCACCGCAAAGCCGACCGAGGTGCGCAGCGAGGACAGGATCCAGCTTGCCGCTGCCGGGAAGTAGACATGGCGCAGCAGGTCGCTGCGGCTCGCCCCGAGGATGCGGGCATTGGCCAGCACTACCGGGTTCACCTCACGCACGCCCTGCATGGCGTTGAAGAACGTGGTGAAGAACACCAGCGTGACCGCCAGCGCCACCTTCGACCACAGGCCCAGGCCCAGCCACAGCACGAAGATCGGCGCCAGAACCACGCGCGGAATCGCGTTGAAGCCCTTGATGAAGGGATCCAGGATGCGCGCAGAGCGCCGGCTCAGGCCGAGCCAGACACCGCCGGCCACGCCAAGGCCGGTACCGATGATGTAGCCCAGCGCGGTTTCGGTCAGCGTGATGTAGACATGCTGGTAGAACGAGGTATCCGACAGCCAGGTCCAGGCCTGCTGCACGATCGCCGTTGGCGAGGGGAAGAAGAACGGATCGATCACGCCCAGCGCGATGCCGCCTTCCCAGCCACCGAACACGGCGATCACCAGGGCCAGCTGGATGAACTTGTCAGTCTTGGCGTGCATAGCTCTTCTCCACTTCGCCGCGCAGGCAGGCCCAGATATCGCGGTACAGGTCGGTAAAACGGTCATCCAGCTTGATTTCGGCCACGTTGCGCGGCCGTTCCAGATCCACATCGAAACTGCGTACAACACGGCTGGCCGGGCCGGAGGACAGCACCACCACGCGGTCTCCCAGAGCGATGGCTTCTTCCAGGTCATGGGTGATCAGGATCACCGAGCGCCGGTCTTCCTGCCACAGCCGCAGCAGCTCGTTCTGCATCAGGTGGCGGGTGTGGATGTCCAGCGCCGAGAAGGGCTCATCCATCAGGATCACCTTCGGCTCGACGATCAGCGCCTGCGCCATCTGCACCCGCTTGCGCTGGCCACCGGACAGCTGATGGGGGTAACGATGCTCGAAGCCGGTCAGGCCGACCTTGGCCAGCCACGCATTGGCTTTGGCCTTGCGTTCGGCCTCGGGTACGCCGCGGAAGCGCAGGCCGAGTTCAACGTTCTGGTAAGCCGTCTTCCACGGCAGCAGCGCGTCCTGCTGGAACAGGTAGCCGACCGATTCCTGCACACCACTGACGGCGCGGCCGTCGATGCTGACCTGGCCGGAAGACGGCTTCAGCAGGCCCGCCACGGAATTGAGGATGGTGCTCTTGCCGCAGCCGGTGGGCCCGACGATGGCAAGGAACTCGCCGTCACCCACCTGGATGTCGACATCACGGACGGCGGTGAACTCGCCGAAGGACATGGTCACCTTGTTGATGGCGACCATGGTCTGTGCAGGCTCCAGCTGCGGTGCGCCATTGAACTGGCGCACGGTGGCATTGAGGGCCATGGGGTTACCTCCGCTTACGGTTGGGCGGCCGGCGCCGCAGCGTTGGCACGCTCGACGAAGGCATTGGTGTAGGTCCTGGACAGGTCGATGTTGGCCTTGGCCACATCCGTATTGAATTCACGCAGCACCTTCAGTGGCGTCTCCAGGTCGGCCGGCGTGAAGCGGCCATCCCGGGTGAAGATCGCGCGGGCGTTCTCCACCGCGCGGGCATAGGTGGTGCGGTCGCCGGAGACATAGCTGTCCGGCAACGCCGCAACAATCTCTTCGGCACTGTTGTCGGCGATGAACTTCAATGCCATCTGCTCGGCACGGGCGATTTTCTCGGCCGCCTCCGGGCGCTTGTCCAGGAAACTCTGGTTGGCGTACATCACCGAGGTCGGGTACAGCCCGCCGTAGACCTGGCGGGCGCCGTCGTCGCTGCGCGCGTCGAGGATGATCTTGCCGACCTTGCGTTCGGTGATCAGGGTGGCGGCAGGATCATAGTTGACCAGCAGGTCGATCTTGCCCTGCTCCAGCGCCGCGACCGCTGCGGCGCCCGAGCCGACGCCGATCAGCGAGATGCTGTCAGCCGGAATATCGTGCTGGGCGAGGAAGTGACGGACGAAGAAATCCGACGATGAGCCCGGTGCGGTGATGCCGACCTTCTGGCCCTTGATGGTGTCCGGGCGGGCCGGATCGAAGGTGGCATCCTCGCGGCCGGCCATCACCAGGCCCGAATTGCGCGAAAGCAGCACGAAGGCGACCACATCCTTGCCCTTGGCCTGCATCTGGATGGTGTGGTCGTAGAAGCCGACGGCCACGTCGGTGGAGTTGGCCACCAGCGCCTGCAGCACCTTGGAGCCGCCCTGCGCGAAGTTCTCCGTCTTTACTTCGAGACCGACGTCCTTGAAATAGCCCTTGGCGTCGGCAATGAAGAACGGAAGGTTGTTGAGGTTGTAGGAACCGACGCTGATGCGCACCGGTGCGTTGTCAGCGCTGCCCGTGGACGCGCCTTCCGCGCGGCCGCTATTGCTGCATCCGGCCGCGGCCAGCCCGGCCGCGCACAGCGCGACCATCAGGAACTGCTTGTACATCATCCCTCCCAGGAGTGAAGCATCTACGTTGTGGTGGTGGGCAGGCACGCCTGTGCCGACCCGACCGGTTTCAGATCATGCCGCTGACGTCCATTGGCGGGCTTGGGTGGCACTGGCCGCGGCGGGCGCGGGCGATGTCGCGTATACGCGCCCCTCGAACAGGCGGCGTGCAGTGCGAACCACGCTGGCAATCACTGGCGAATCGCCCGAACTGCGACTGAGGCCCACCTCCAGGGCCCCGCTCGGATGTTCGAGGGTAATGCTGCCGGGAACGGACAGGCATCCGACCAAAGTGTGGGCCAGCGTGCCCGGCGTGACGGCGGCGGTGGCCAGGCCGACCGCGCCGGTAATGGCCAGTGCAGTGTGGCATTGGTGCGGCATGAAATAGCGCACCTGCAGATCGCCCCCATGTTGCGGCGCCGACAGCAGCACCGGCTTGGGAATGACCTTGTCGCCGGCATCGGCGATGCCCATGCGGGCGCCCGCCTCGATGCGCAGCGCTTCCAGCCGGGCCAGCAAGGCGCTGTTCGCATTCAGCTCAGCGGGCGACGCATCGCCGCTCACGCCCAGGTCTTCGGCACGCACCAGCATCATCGGCATGGCGCAGTCCACCAGGCTGACCGGCACGCCATCGATGATGTCCTGCGCGTGGCCGCTGGGCAGCAGCTTGCCGGTGAGGGCGCCTGCGGCATCAAGGAAGGAGAGCCTGACCGGCGCGGCCGATCCCGGCGTGCCGGCAATCCGCGTATCGCCGCGGTAGACCACGTTGCCGCCCGGGGTTTCCACTGTGGCAATGATCAGTTTGCCGGTGTTGACGTTGTGGATGCGCACCTCGGTCCGCGGATCCTGCGCCTGCACCAGCCCACGCTCGATGGCATACGGGCCCACGGCTGCCAGCATGTTGCCGCAGTTGGGGGACGTATCCACCACCTGCTGCTCCACCCGGACCTGGGCGAACAGATAGTCCACGTCGGCGTCCGCCCGGCTCGAGCGGTCGATGATGGCCACCTTGCTGGTCAGCGCGTTGCCACCGCCGATGCCGTCGATCTGCAACGGATGGCCCGAGCCCATCACTTCCAGCAGCAGGCGATCGCGTTCGGCGGTGTCCGCCGGCAGATCGCTGGCCAGGAAGAACGGGCCCTTGGAGGTGCCGCCGCGCATGAGCACGCAGGGAATGCTGAGCAGATCGTTGGACATACGTGTGCTAGATTGATGCGTATAGGGGATGAATAGCCCCTCTGTGATTCGATACTGGCATGACCCCAATTGATCTGTGAATTGCTGATTTTTGGATGATTGATACCTGATGAGCATCAATTGTGAAATCCTGGATCTGCGCGCGTTCCTGCTGGTGTCGGAGACCCGCAGCTTCCACCGCGCCGCGGAAATCCTGCATGTGTCCCAGCCTGCACTCAGCCGGCGGATCCAGAAGCTGGAGCAGGCCGTGGGTTCGCCGCTGCTGGAGCGCACCACGCGCAGTGTCAGCACCACCGCCGTCGGCGAGAACCTGCTGCCGCTGGTGCGCCGCATGCTGGAAGAGTTCGATGGTTCGCTGTTCTCACTGCGTGGCCGGGAGGACACCCGCGGCGCCACCGTCACCATCGCGTGCCTGCCTACGGCGGCGTTCTACTTCCTGCCCAGCGTGATGGCACGTTTCCACGAAGCTCATCCGAACGTGCGGTTCCGCATCCTCGATATCCCGGCCACCGAAGGCCTGCAGGCGGTAGAGCGCGGCGAGGTCGAATTTGGTATCAACTTCATGGGCGCCAACGACCCGAATCTCGACTTCGACGTGCTGGCCGAGGATCCGTTTGTGCTGGCGTGCAGGCGCGATCATCCGCTGGCCCGCAAGCGCAAGGTTGAATGGGCCGATCTAGCCGAGCACCAGCTGATCACCGTGCATCGCACCAGCGGCAACCGCACGCTGCTGGACGGCGCGTTGGCGCGCGAGAACCTCAAGCTGAGCTGGCACTACGAAGTGACCCACCTGTCCACGTCGCTGGGCATGGTCGAGGCAGGCATCGGCGTGTCGGTGCTGCCGAAGATGGCCACGCCGGACGGGGATCACCCCACCCTGGTGACACGTGCCATCGGCAACCCGGTGGTATCGCGTACGATCGGCATCGTCCGCCGCCGGGGCGCCCTGCTCTCGCCCACCGCCGAGCGGTTCCTTCAGATGCTGATGAGCCAGTGGCGCGGGGAGGCTTGAGGCGCGTTGCACCTGGCGGTACCGGGATCTCCATGCACCTCGACATGGCAGACGCGCTTACACAGAGAAGCCGGCCCGCGGCCGGCACTACCCTGCAGTCAGCGTGCGGCTCTCAGCCCCTTGCTCGCCGCATCCAACCGCAGCGAGGCCAGATAACGGCAGTACTTGCCCACGAAGATGCCGGTGAAACCACCCGCCAGCAGCAGGTAGGCGGCACTGAAACCGGCGCTGGCGGACAGCGAAGGCGACACCGCGAATGCGACTTCGAAGCCGTACTTCACCAGGAAGGTGACCAGCAGCAGCGGCAGCAGGCTGAAGTCCGCGTTGCGCCAGAGCTTGCCGGAGCTGCGATCCACGGTCAGCTTCAACCGATTCAGCAGCAGCCAGGCAAGCGCAGCACCTGTGGCAATGCCGGCCAGCCATTCGCTCCAGGCGGTCGGCGACGCGCCGAAGCGATGGCTGATCGACCACGCACCCCATGCGGCAAACAGGGCGGGCACGATCGCCAGCTTCTGCAGCGAGGTCTCGGCCGGCTTCATGGCGGCGATGCCACGGGTGATCAGAAAGGCCAGGAGCAGCCAGACCCAGACCGGCGTCTGCGAGGCGAGTTGCTGGAGCATGTTCATGAGCGTTCCCCTTGCTGAGTGGCAGCGAGGTAACCCCGCCTTGGCGCTCACTATTGGCTTTCACCCCGGTTGCAGCCAGTGACAGCTGTCAGCCATCGCCGATTACGCTGCCGGCAGTGGAAGCACGCACCCGGTGCCGCTCGATCCAATCCAGTGACGGTGCAATGCCACCGAACGGGAAGAAGTGCGGACTGACCAGGCCATGGGCGTCGGTCAGCCCCTGCACGAGACGGTCGACAAACACCTCCGGCCCCGCTGTGCCAAGCAACCGGCCGATCGAGACGCCGTACCTGGCCAGCATCGATGCACTGGCACCCACGCCGCACATCGCGGCGTAGCGCAGCAACCTGGTGATGCTGGCCGGCCCCGGCACACCGACCAGCACCGGAACGTTGATGCCACGCGCGCGCAGTACATTCAACCACGCCAGCACGATATCGGCATCGAACGCAAACTGGGTAATGATCAAGGGTGCCATGCCGCGCGCTTCGATGGCCCGGCACTTGCGTTCAAGCGCCTGCCAGCGATCGTCACTGCTCATTGCCGGATGGCCTTCCGAGTGCCCGCCGATACCCACGACTCTGATGCCGAAACGCTCAAGAAGTCCGGTCTCGATGATCGAAGCACTGTCAGCAAACGGCCCGGCAGGCGTGGCGAGGTCACCGGCGATTACCAGGCATTGTTCGACACCGGCCTCGCTCGCAGCACGCTCCAGGAACCGCTCGAGTACCGCACGCGAGCCGATACGGCGCGCAGACAGATGCGGCATCGGTTCGAAGCCGAGCGTGCGCACCATGCGCGCGGCAGCCAGGCGTGCGTCGTCATCCTCACTGGCCAGGTAGGGAATGGAGATCGTCGTGCCATGCGGTATGCGGGCGGCCTCCGCGCGCAGCGCGGGCATGGCCTTCGCGCTGACCTCCAGTGAAAAGGTGTTGATGAAGGCTTCCGTCCGCAGTGATCCAGGTGCAGGCATCAACGGGCTCCGCCTGCATTGCCGGCAAGCGGCGAGCTGTTACGGGCCAGTTCGATGAAGGACTGCAGGTAGTCGATGCCGGTATCCGCCTCGCGTGCACCCAGATAGATCTGCTTGGGGATGCCTTTGGCACCCAGGCGCACGGGCACCACGTCCATGCGCGCGGCGTACTCCTCCACCAGCCAGCGCGGCATGGCGGCCACGCCGCGGCCGCTGGCCACCATCTGCATCATGATGTCGGTGGTTTCAATGGCCTTGTGGCGGCGAGGCGTGATGCCAGCCGGCAGCAGGAACTGGTTGTAGATGTCCAGGCGCTCGAACGGCACCGGGTAGCTGATCAGCACTTCCTGGCCGAGCTGGCGCGGCTTCACGTAATCCACCTTGGCCAGGGCGTGGCTCTTGGCCACCACCAGGACCTGCTCGTAGTCGAACACCGGGATGAACTTCAGGCCCGGCTTCAGCAACGGATCGGGGGTGACCAGCAGGTCGATTTCGTAGCCGAACAACGCGCCGATGCCGCCGAACTGGAACTTCTGTTTGACGTCCACATCCACGTCCGGCCACGCGGCCAGGTAAGGCGAGACGATCTTCAGCAGCCACTGGTGGCAGGGGTGGCACTCCATGCCGATGCGCAGGGCGCCACGCTCGCCCTGTGCGAACTGGCCCAGCCGCTCCTCGGCCAGGTCCAGCTGTGGCAGCACCCGGTTGGCAACCGCCAGCAGGTACTGCCCGGCCTGGGTCAGCCGCAGGCTGCGGCCTTCGCGCAGCCAGACATCGGTACCAAGCTGCTGCTCCAGCTTTTTCATGCTGTGGCTGAGCGCCGACTGGGTCAGGTTGAGCACGCCGGCCGCGGCGGTGAGCGAGCCCTGCTGCTCGACCTGCTGCACGATACTGAGGTGGATCCGCTCCAGCATGATGATGAATCCCGCTCATGGATTGGTGAAGTAATACCATTTTACGTCATGGAAGGGCGTGGCTAGCATCGGGTCATGCTTTCACCTACCCGCCCCCTTCGAATCGTCGCCGTTTCCGGCGGACTGCAGCGCCCCTCCAAGGCCGCCACCCTGGCCGAGCATCTGCTGGGCCTGATCGGCGAGGAGACCCATAGCGAGCAGCACCTGGTTGAACTGGGCGAACTGGCCCCGCAGCTGGCCGGTGCGCTCTGGCGTTCGCAGCTGCCCGACATCGTGGAACGCCAGTTGGCCGCCGTCGAGCAGGCCGATGTACTGGTGGTGAGCACGCCGGTCTATCGCGGCTCGTACACAGGGCTGTTCAAGCACTTCTTCGACTTCATCCACCAGGACGCACTGGTCGACACCCCCATCCTGCTGGCCGCCACCGGGGGCAGCGAGCGCCATTCGCTGGTGATCGACCATCAGCTGCGCCCGCTCTTCAGCTTCTTCCAGGCGCGCACCCTGCCGCTGGGCATCTACGCCACCGACCGCGATTTCGCCGACGGCCGCGTGCACAACGATGCCCTGATCGAGCGGGCACGGCTGGCGGTGCGGCGGGCCATGCCACTGCTGGCCCTGCCCCGCCATCGCACCGCCGCACCTGAGACCGCCGCAGCACTTTGAATGCCGGATGCCTTCGCCCGCATCCGGATGTCGCCCCGCACTACGGAACGCCTCCCATGACGACCGACACCTTCACCTTCAGCATCACGCGCATCCCCTTCAACGAGGATTACCAGCCCGCCGATGGGACGCGCATCACCACCAATTTCGCCAACCTGGCCCGCGGCGCGGCGCGCCAGGAAAACCTGCGCAACACGATCAGCATGATCAACAATCGCTTCAACGATCTGGCGCACTGGGACAACCCCAGCGCGGATCGTTACGCGGTCGAGCTGGACATCATCTCGGTGGAGATGCACATCGACGGTGCCGATGGCAGTGATCCGTTCCCGCTGATCGAGGTGTTGCGACCGACCATCGTCGACACCCGCACCGGTGCCCGCACCGAAGGCATCGTCGGCAACAATTTCTCGTCCTATGTACGCGACTATGATTTCAGCGTGGTGCTGCCGGCCAGCAACGAGGGCAAGACCACCTTCGGCATTCCGGAGGGATTTGGCGACCTGCACGGCAAGCTGTTCAAGCATTTCCTGGAGTCTGACGCCTACCGCGCCAACTTCAGCAAGGGGCCGGTGATCTGCATCAGCGTTTCCAGCAGCAAGACCTATCACCGCACCGAGAACCATCACCCGATCCTGGGCGTGGAATACCGCCAGGGCGAGTTCTCACCCACTGACCAGTACTTCGACAAGATGGGCCTGCAGGTGCGCTACTTCATGCCGCCGGGCAGCGTTGCGCCGCTGGCGTTCTATTTCCAGGGCGATCTGCTGGGCGATTACTCGAACCTGGAGCTGATCGGCACCATCAGCACCATGGAAGCCTTCCAGAAGATCTATCGCCCGGAGATCTACAACGCCAACTCCGTGGCCGGCAAGGTCTACCAGCCGAGCCTGAAGCACCAGGACTATTCGTCCACCCGCATCGTCTACGACCGCGAAGAGCGCAGCCAGCTGGCGGTCAAGCAGGGCAAGTTCACCGAAGAGCACTTCATCAAGCCGTACCGCGCCGTGCTTGAGCAGTGGGCTGCCCGCTGAGCCATCGATTTCCCATTCGCCCCCAGGAAACAAGACGCAATGTCGACGAAGAAACTGCTTCCCACCTCCACCGCAGGCAGCCTGCCCAAGCCATCGTGGCTGGCCGAGCCCGAGAAGCTCTGGTCACCCTGGAAGCTGCAGGACGACGGCCTGATTGAAGGCAAGCAGGATGCACTGCGCCTGTCCCTGCAGGAACAGCAGCACGCCGGCATCGATATCGTCAGCGACGGCGAGCAGACCCGGCAGCATTTTGTCACCACCTTCATCGAGCACCTCAGCGGTGTCGATTTCGAGAAGCGCGAAACGGTCCGCATCCGCAACCGCTACGATGCAAGCGTGCCGACTGTGGTTGGCGCCGTCAGCCGCCCGAAGCCGGTGTTCGTCGAGGATGCGAAGTTCCTGCGCCGGCAGACCACGCAGCCGATCAAGTGGGCACTGCCCGGCCCGATGACCATGATCGACACGCTGTATGACGCCCACTACAAGAGCCGTGAGAAGCTGGCGTGGGAATTCGCGAAGATCCTCAACGAAGAGGCAAAGGAGCTGGAGGCCGCCGGTGTCGACATCATCCAGTTCGACGAGCCCGCCTTCAATGTGTTCTTCGACGAAGTGAACGACTGGGGCGTGGCCGCGCTGGAGCGTGCGGTTGAGGGCCTGAAGTGCCAAACGGCGGTGCACATCTGCTACGGCTATGGCATCAAGGCCAACACCGACTGGAAGCAGACACTGGGCTCGGAATGGCGACAGTATGAAGAATCGTTCCCCAAGCTGCAGACCTCCAGCCTCGACATCATCTCGCTGGAATGCCAGAACTCGCACGTACCGATCGACCTGATCGAACTGGTGCGCGGCAAGAAGGTGATGGTGGGGGCCATCGACGTGGCCTCCAATACGGTGGAAACGCCGGAGGATGTGGCCAACACCCTGCGCAAGGCGCTGCAGTTCGTGGATGCCGACAAGCTCTACCCGAGCACCAACTGCGGCATGGCACCACTGCCGCGCGAGGTGGCGCGCGGCAAGCTGCGTGCGCTCAGCGCCGGGGCGAAAATCGTGCGTGAGGAGCTTTCGGCGTAGCCCTGGCTGAGGATGTGTACCCTTCTTGGTGCGGGAAGGACGGAACCTGGCCAGTTACAGACCAGGTTCCACCTCTCCCCTGCACCTCGGGCCTGACCGGCATCACGCGCGGCCGTGGCGCCAGCGCTTCCTTGATCCGCCCCATCTCGCTTGCGCCGGCCTCGGCCAGGCGCCTGGCCTGCTGCCGCTGCGTCCGGGTCAGTGCAGGCGAAGGCACGGCGCTCGGTTCGGGCGCATTCTCCACCAGTCGGGCGACAGCGTCGCGCAGTGGTAGTTGTGGGCAAAGCCGCGCTGCGCACCAGCGTTCGGCGTAACGCTTCGCCTGACGGGCGCTGGCGGCGGACACGACTTTGGTCTGTGACATCCTTCGGGCGTCCAGTTTCAGGCGGAACCCGAGCACGGCATGCGGCACGATACTGGCCACCGAACGGCCGTTCCACCACAGATCCCAGCGCTCGCCACTCTGCACCCAGCCGGATGGCCGGGTGACATTCATGAAATCTGGACGATGAAATGATGAGCCCATGATGGGAAGCATACGAACGCCCGTCGCACCGGCTGAGATCCGGGCAGCGCCCCCCTGCACTGCTACGCCTTCACGAAAAGCAATTAATGTGACGTGTCACGGCCGATGCTTTCGATCCACTCCATGTAGCGCGATACGCGCCGGTAATCGCATTGTGGAGACCATACAACCAACGACAGCATGCAGCGACGAATGCCAATAGTTCGAGCGCAAAGCCCTGCGGGCGTCAGCCGCTGGGGCCGGGCAGCCTGTCCGGATCGGTTCCAGGCCTGTCCGCCAAGTCGTCCTGCGAAGCCACTTTGTGCACGGAACGGGCCGCGCGGGCCAAGACGCCAACGGGAGGTTCAACGCGCAACGATTCTCCCGACCAGGGTATCGATCGCCGCCTCCATGGCACGCGCGGTCTGGTCACCACTCTGGTTGGTGATCACGAAGATGCCCAGATCGTGCTCCGGCATGACGTAGACGTAGCACTGCGAGCGTGGCACGCCACCGTGGTGGGCGTAATAGACACCCTTCTGGCGATCGCCGGCGACGATGTTCCAGAAATAGCCGATGCTGAACTCATCGTCGAATCTGGCCAGAGTGCGATGCGATTCCTGCACCACCGGGCCGTTGGCCAGCTGGAACTGAAGGTATTTCACCATGTCGGGCACCGTCGCCTTGACGTTGCCGGAAGCGCCCCACGGCAACTGTGGCATCAGCGAGGTCGGCACCGGATTGTCGCTGTGGTAGCCGATGGCAAGACGGTCTTTTTCCGCACTCCCCAGCCTGATCCTGATACTGGTCATTGCTGCGGCGTCGCTGAAGAAGCCACGCAGCAATGACGCGTAGTCGGTCTTGTAGACGCCTTCCAGGATGTGGGCCGTCAGCTCCGTCCCGGCGCTGGAGTAGGCGTACTCTTTCCCGGGCATCCGTGGGATCCGCACGGCGTGCAGATCCCGCAGGAAATCCGGCTTGCCGTAATGCGCATAGAGGGCACTGAGTTCACCGGGCACGCGGTGATCGGTGAAGTCCTCCAACACGGTGTTCGCCCGCTCCGGCAGCATGTTCGGCAGGCCACTGGTGTGCGACAGCAGGTGACGGACCCGTATGGGTTGGCCCTGGTACTGCAGGTTCGGATAGTCGCCCTGCAGGAAGCTGCGAACGTCATCCTCCAGGCCCACCCTGCCCTCAAGCACTGCACGGGCCATCAGCGTGCCGGCCAGGGTCTTGCTCAGCGAGCCGATCTCATACAGCGTTGCGTCGGTCGGCACATCGGGCTTGCCGGCTATCATCTCGCCGCGATGTCGGATGATGGCCTTGCCCCGGTACACCACACCGATGGAGGCCGAGTGCAGCAAAGGCTGTTCGATCAGGGCCTGGGCCACCTCGTCGACCGCCGCCCCCACATCGTTCGGCGGTGTCTTCCCGCCCCCGCAGCCGACGGCCAGGAGCACTGCGGATAGCACGACGGCATTGAGCCATTGCCGGTTTCGGGGAGTCGTGGACATGGATTCCATGCGTCGGCGCTTGAAGGTCGTGGGAACGAGCGATCACGATAATCGATTGCCATGAGCGACTGAGGGTGCCATCCGGCACCTCCAGCCGCGTCCCGCCATGAAGCGACCTCCCGCCCTCAGCGCTGGTAGTCCTTCAGGAACAACCAGGTGATCAGCGTGGCATCCGGCCCCTTCGGGTCGGTGAACGGCAGGCCCGACTGGCTGCCGCTCCAGGCATGCCCCATGCCCTGCACCACATAGTGCTGGACCAGCGTCCTGCCACCGTAGGCGTAGGTGTCGACGGTATACGCGCGGCCGGCCGGCACCTGGCCGTGATAGGTGCTGGTCGGCATGTACCTCACCGAGTCGTTGTCCAGGCCGTCGTCGGCCAGGTCATTGGTCTGCAGGAACTGGCGCACGGCCTGCTGGCCGTTCACCGGATTGACGGTCAGGTCGGCGCTGCCATGGAACACCAGCACCGGCAGCGGTCGCGGCGACGGCGAACCCGAACACTGCCACGCCAGCCGGCCATTGCTGTCAGGCGAATAGATGCTGCCGGCCAGCAACGCATAGGCGCTGCCGGAAATCGTGGTCGCGCCCTTGAACATGCCACCGGAATGGATGGCGCCGGCGGCGAACACATCCGAATAGCAGGCCAGCATGATCGACGTCATCGCGCCGCCCGCCGAAATACCGGTGACGTACACACGACGCGGATCAACGCTGTAACCCGCCTTCACCTTGTCCACGATACCGGCCAGGATCGAGGCCTCGCCGCTGCCGCGCGCCTGGTTGATCGGCAGTTGCCAGTTCCAGCAGCGGGCTGGATTGGAGCTGACGTTCTGCCGGGGGTAGACCACGATGAACCCTTCGGTATCGGCCACTTCATTGAAGCCCGACGCCTCGCCCATCAGGTTGGGCCCGTTGACGCAGCCGTGCAGCACCAGCAGCAACGGAAGCGGCCGGCTGTCGTCGTAGCCGGCCGGCACCCACACCTGGTACTCGCGGGCGCCGAACAGATTGCCATATAGGCCGATATCCCAATGCCCGGCCGGGCCGGCGGCAACCGCGCTGCCCACCGTCGCCAGCCAGGCACACAACACCAGCAGTACCACCTTGATCGAATCGATTCCGGATTTCATGGCCAGATCCTCATGCGTGAGTCGTGGATGAAACGGTGCCGGGATGCGCTCCCGGCTGGGGGTGCGCCCAGTATCCGCATCCAGCGGCCGCCGCCGACTGGACCTAGGTCCACTCGCTGCTGGCCGATGACACCGCTAGCCTTGGCTGCAGGGGTGGCAACGGGCCATCCGCACGCTCATGCCTGGGGGAGGACCGAATGAAACGGAATTGTTTGAGTCTCATGATCGGCGCGCTGCTGGCCACCGGGCCGGTGCTGGCACAGGACGCACGGACGGCAGGCAGGTCCGCTTCGCCGACCAACCTGGACAGCATCAAGGTCACCGCGCGCAAGCGCGAGGAAACCCTGCAGGAAGTGCCGGTGGCAGTCACCGCCTTCACGTCGGAGGCGCTGGACAGGATGAATGTCCAGGACATCAGCGACCTGGACGCGCAGGTGCCGAACCTGACGATCTACGCGGCGCGCGGCGCCAGCAGCACGGTCACCGCCTACATCCGCGGTATTGGCCAGTCCGACCCCACCTGGGGGGCGGACCCGGGCGTGGGCATCTACCTGGATGATGTCTACATCGCACGCCCGCAGGGCGCACTGCTGGACGTGTTCGATGTCTCGCGCATCGAGGTGCTGCGCGGCCCGCAGGGCACTCTCTATGGCAAGAACACCATTGGCGGTGCGATCAAGTACATCTCGCGCGGCCTGCCCACCCAGACCGAGGGCTTCGCCCAGATCACCGTGGGCGACTACAGCCAGCTGGATGCGAAAGCGGCCATCGGTGGCCCGATTGGTGGCGCCGACAGCGGCCTGCGCGCCCGTCTGGCGGTGGCCAGCATGAACCACGACGGGTTTGGTGAGAACACCTTCAACGGCCAGCCGGTCAGCGACAAGCAGATCAACGCGGCACGCCTGAACCTGGGCGCATACGCGGGCGACGACTTCGACGTGCAGTTCGCGCTGGACTGGATCGATGACCAGTCGGGCATGCGCGGCTCGAAGATGCTGGCGCCCAATCCATTCCTGCGCGCCTACCCGCCGATGGACAGCCGCTACGACATCCGCTCGGGCATGCGCAACCTCAACAACGTGGAAACCAAGGGCGCTTCGGCCACGGTGAACTGGCGGCCGAACGAGGATATCGCGGTGAAGTACGTGGTGGCCAAGCGTGAATCGGACAGCGAAGCCAACATCGACTTCGATACCACGCCGATCAAGCTGGCCGACGTGGGCGGCACCTACCACGACGACCAGGTCAGCAACGAAGTGCAGTTGAATTACGATGCCGGCGGCCGCGTGCGCGGCGTGGTCGGCCTGTACCAGTTCAGTGGCGAGGCCGGCGGCCAGATCCAGAACAACTACTTCAGTGCGCAGTTCGCCGACAACCAGGGCAAGGTGCTGACCGACAGCATCGCGCTGTACGCGGACTGGACCTTCGACCTGACCAGCAGACTGAAGCTCGATGTCGGCGCCCGCTACACCGACGAGGACAAGCGCGCGATCGTGCTCAACCGCCTGTACGCCGACCCGGGCTTCAGCCGGCCGGTGGCGGTGACCGCCGACTTCGACAAGAAGACCAACTTCAAGAACGTCTCGCCCAAGGTCTCGCTGGACTACCAGATCACACCGGACATCATGGTCTACGGGCTGGCCACGCGTGGCTTCAAGTCCGGAGGCTACAACATCCGCGCCAACGCCGTAGCGGTGCCGCGCTCGGCCGAGCCGTTCGACGACGAGACCGTGGACAGCTACGAAGTCGGCAGCAAGATGGCCTTCCTCGACCAGCGCCTGTTCCTCAATCTGTCGGCCTTCTACAACAAGTACAAGGACATCCAGCTGTCGGTGTTCACCGGCCTGGATACCAATGGCGATGGCATCGATGATTCCTTCTTTGGTGATTTCACCAATGCTGGCGCCGGTACCGTCAAGGGCCTGGAGGTCGAATACCAGTACCTGCCCAGCCAGCACTGGCTGATTTCCGGCAACCTGGCGTGGCTGGACACCCAGTACGACGAGTACATGGACCGTGGCGTCAATGTTGCCAAACAGATGAAATTCACCAATGCTCCGGAGTTCTCCGGTGCGTTCAACGTGGAATACCGCACCGACCTGGCCAACGGCAGCAACCTGTCAGCACGGGTGAGCTACAGCTACCAGAGCGAAGTGTGGCCAACCACCGACCTGAGCCCGTTGATCAAGCAGGATGGCTACGGCCTGGTCAATGCCGGCGTCATCTGGCGCCTGGATGATGCCTGGACCTTCTCGTTGCAGGGCACCAACCTGGCCGACAAGGAATACCGCACTACTGGCTACAACATTCCTGCAGTCGGCACGCTGATTGGCTTCTATGGCCCGCCGCGCCAATATAGCCTCAGCGTCCGTTACGATTTCTAGCGCATCCGTTACGATCTTCAGGAAGCTTCTGCATGACGCAGTCTTACGACGACCTGTACTGGAACAGCGACGATGGCCTGCGCCTGCACGCGCGCGACCATGCAGCGGACGCCCGGCAGGCGCCCCGCGGCACCGTGGTCTGCATTCCCGGCCTGACCCGCAATGGTGCCGATTTCGATGCACTGGCCGAAACACTCACCGCCAAGGGCTGGCGCGTGATCGCCGTCGATCTGCGTGGCCGCGCCGGTTCAGAACGTGCGCATGATCCGTCCAGCTACAACCCGCGCACCTACGCGGATGACATGGTCGCGCTGCTGCGCTCGCAGAACATCGACAAGGCAGTGTTCGTCGGCACCTCGCTGGGGGTGCTGGTGACCATCACCCTCGCCTCCCGCGCGCCTGAGCGGATTGCTGGGGCAGTGCTCAACGATGCTGGCCCCAAGGTGCCGCGTGAGGCGCTGGCACGGATCGGCCAGTACGCCGGCAAGCCGGTGCCGCCGATGGATCTGGAGCAGGCCACGGCCTACGTGGAATCCATCGGCAAGGCCGCGTTCCCGCGCTTCAGCATCGACGACTGGCGGCAGATGGCGGTGCGCACCTTCCGCCCACGCAGCGATGGCCTGCTGGAACTGGACTACGACCCGGCTGTGATCCGTACCACCCGTCCCTGGCTGCTGTGGTTGCTGCGGCCGGTGCTGTGGCGTGCGGTTCGCGGGTTGACCGCACGGGTGCCGGTGCTGGTGGTGCGTGGCGCGCTGTCCGACATTCTGCCGGCCGATGTCGCCCGGCAGATGGCGGCCACCTCGGAGAGCGCCCGTCTGGTGGAAGTGCCCGATGTGGGGCACGCACCGATGCTGTCCGAGCCTGAGGCACGTAACGCGATCCTGGCCTTGCTGGAGCGGGTGGCGTGAGTACGGACAGCGGGCTGCCTCCTGCCCTGCAGGCGTTGCAGCAGTGGGCGGCCAGTGAACGGCTGAGTGGCGTGACCCGCGTGAACCAGTCACGCATCGATGCCTTTGCCGGCGCTACCGGCGACCACAACTGGATCCATGTCGATCCGACGCGGGCGCAGGCACAGATGCCGGGCGGGCATACCATCGCACACGGCTTCCTGTTGCTCTCGCTGACGGTGGAGGACGATGTGGCCGCCCTTGCCGGCTTCCCCGGCATCGCACACGTGCTCAACTACGGGTTGAACAAGGTCCGCTTCCTGGCGCCGGTGCCGAGCGGGTCCGAGGTGCGGGTACGCTCGCAGCTGGTGTCACTGGATGCGCGCCTGCCCGGCCAGTGGCTGCTGACCCAGCGCAAGACCGTCGAGCGGGTTGCCGATGGCGAGCTGGCACTGGTCGCTGAGCAGCTGTCACTGATCGTGAGCGCCTCCTAGCGCCACCCCGCCCGGTTCTCTCCCTACACTGGAGCGATGTTGACGCCCTCCATCGTCCTCTTCGCCTGCATTGCATGGACTGCACTGCTGTTTGGCGTGGCGCTCTGGGGCGAGCGCCGGGGGTACCGGCTTTCGAACGTGTGGCCGCTCATCTATGCGCTGTCGCTGGCCGTGCACTGCACCGCGTGGACCTACTACGGCGCCGCGTCGCAAGGTCTGCAATGGGGCTTCCCGATCCCACCGACCCTGGCTGGCATGGCGCTGATCTTTACCTTTGGCCTGCCGTTCCTGCTCCGACTGGGGCGACTGGCCAAACAGCACAACAGTGCCACCATCGCCGATCTGGTTGTCGCGCGACTACGGGCCGATCGTGGCCTCGGCTTCACCATCACCCTGGTGGCGCTGTTCGGCATCATTCCCTATATCGCACTGCAGCTGAAAGCCGTCAGCCAGGGACTGGGCGCCCTGCTCGGTGATCGCTTCGCGCCTGCCGGTGCGCAGCTGGACATGTCGTTCTGGTTCGCGCTGACGATGGCCGCGTTCACCCTGCTGTTCGGTGCACGCAAGGCCTCGGCCACCGAGCCCAACCGCGGCATCGTGGTCGCACTGGGCCTGGAGTCGGTGTTGAAACTGGTGGCGCTGCTTGCCATTGGCCTGTATGCGGCGCTTTCCGTGCACAAGGCCGGCACGCCGATGCTGGAGAAGATGGCGCAGCTGCCGCCACCGGCCATCGTGCCAGACTATCTCACCATGGTCGCGCTGGGGGCGATCTCCGCGTTCACCCTGCCGCACCAGTTCCACGTCGGCGTGGTCGAGCTTCGCCAGACCTCGGACCTGAAGACGGCACGCTGGATGTTCCCGGTCTACCTGCTGCTGATCGGCCTGCCGTCGGTGCCGATGGCATTGGCCGGCACCGCACACCTGCCGGCCTCGGTATCGCCCGACCTGTACGTGCTGGCGCTGCCGCAGGCCGGTGGCCATCATCTGCTGGCGCTGCTGGCCTATCTGGGCAGCCTGAGTGCGGCCACCGGCATGATGATCCTGTCCGGGCTGACCCTGTCGATCATGCTGGGCAACCATGGCTTCGGTTCGCGCCTGCTCGGCGGCATCGAGGGTAGCGTGGCCAACGCCGATCTGCGCCCGCGCGTGCTGGCGTTCCGTCGTGCCGGCATCCTCGCCGTGTTCCTGATGGCGTGGCTGTACAGCCGCGCGATGAGCGGCACCGAGGCACTCAGCGATTTCGGCCTGATGTCCTTCACCGCCCTCTCGCAGCTGGCACCGGCGGTGCTGCTGGCGGTGTATCGCCCACGTACGCCCTCCCCGGCCATCATGGCCGGCATCGTGCTGGGCTCATTGGCCTGGCTGTGGCTGGTACTGCTGCCGATGGTGATCCCGGCCGCGACGCCGTCGGTCGGTGCCGACGGGCTGCATTGGTTGTCGGTGGTCTCGCTGCGCGTGCAGCCGGGCCATATCGCCATCAGCATGGGGGCCAGCCTGGCGGTCAACCTGCTGACCGTGGCCCTGGTGTCGCGGGCCGTGCGTCCGTCATTGCCACGGCGGCGGGATGCGGTGGCTGCGGTGTCCCTGCGCAGGACCGCCGGGCGCTTCCTTGGCCAGGAGCGTGCGCGCCAGCTGCTGGAGGGCCACGCCGGGCAGATGCTGGATGACGACCGGGTCACCGCCGTTGAGCGCGAGCTGACCGCCGTGGTGGGCGCAGGCATGGCACGCCTGCTGGTGGAGGCCGCCCGTGAGGGCGGCACCGCGCCATTGGATGCAGTGACCCGCGCGGTCGGCGAAGCGACCCAGGTGCTGCGCTTCAATCAGCGCCTGCTGGAGGCGGCGCTGGAGAACATGAGCCAGGGCATCAGCGTGGTCGACGCGCAGCTGCAGCTGGTGGCCTGGAACAGTCGCTACGCCGCGCTGTTCAAGTTTCCGCCGGAGCTGCTGCAGGTGGGGCAGCCGGTGGTCAATCTCACCGCCTGGGCCCTGGGGGAACTGAAGATCGGCGACGCCCCCGGCGACACGCCCACCAAGGCATTGCAGCGCCGCGTCGCGCATATGCGCCGTGGCACGCCGCATCTTTCCGAACGGATCTTCCCCGATGACACCATCGTTGAGATCCGCGGCAACCCGATGCCGGGCGGTGGCTATGTCGCCACCTTCACCGATGTCACTGCATTCCGCCGCACGGAAGATGCGCTCAAGCGCAGCAATGAAACCCTGGAACGCCGAGTGCAGGACCGCACCGCCCGTCTGGAACAGGCGGTGCACGAAGCCGAGCGTGCGAACGTGGCCAAGACCCGCTTCCTGACCGCCGTCGGCCACGATCTGATCCAGCCACTGCATGCGGCGCAGCTGCTGACCGAGGCGATGTCGCAGCACATCGAATCAGAATTCCTCGACAGTTTCCTGCGCCAGATCCGGGGTGCGCTGGATTCCACCGATGACCTGCTGTCCGGCCTGCTGGACATCTCGCGGCTGGAAGCCGGTGGGCTGGTGGCCGACCCGCGTCCCTTGGCGCTGTCCACCGTGCTGGATCCGCTTGCGCAGGAGTTTGCTGTACTGGCGGCGGCGCGCGGCCTGCAGTTCCGTTACGTGCGGACCCAGGCATGGGTGCACAGTGACCCGCTGCTGCTGCGCCGTGTGCTGCAGAACTTCCTGGCCAATGCCATTCGCTACACCGAACGCGGGGGCGTGTTGCTGGGCGCGCGTCGCCGAGGGCAGACACTGTTTGTTGGCGTGCATGACACCGGGCCCGGTATCGCGCGCGAGCAGCAGGCGATCGTGTTCGAAGAATTCCACCGCGGCGACCGCAGCAACGGCCAGGGGCTCGGCCTGGGCCTGGCCATCGCACACCGCATCGCCGGCCTGCTGCATGCACCGCTGCACCTGCGCAGCGTGCTCGATCACGGCTCGACTTTCTCGATCAGCGTGCAACGCGCAGCACGACCTGCGACCCCGAGGAATTCACCACCGACTGGCGGCAGCAGTGCCCTCAAGGGTATCTGCGTACTGGTGGTCGACAATGACCCGGACGCACTGGACGCGATGCGGCAACTGCTGCTTTCCTGGGGGTGCGATGTCATCGCGGCAGGCAACGCCGACGCCATCGGGCCCTCAGCGCACGACGCGGCGCTGTGGCTGTTCGACTACCACCTGGATGATGGCGATACCGGCGTGGCGCTCTGGCAGCGGCTGGTGGGCATGCATGGGCCGCGGCCGACGGTAATCCTCAGTGCGGATACCGGCAGCGATACGCGCGAGGCGGTGCGCGGCGTTGGGCTGTCCCTGCTCAACAAGCCGTTCAAGCCGTTGGCGCTGCGCTGGGCGATCAACCACCTGCTGGGGGCCACCACCACGCCCTGACCGGTCAGGGCTCGGGCAGCTCTTCGATCTGCCGGGATGGATCGGCCAATCCCATTTCGTGCAGCACGCGGATGGCCTGCGCGCGGTTGCGTACGCCCAGGCGCTCCATGATGCGTGTCATGTGCGCCTTGACCGTGCGCAGCTGCACGCCCAGCCGGTCGGCGATCTGCTTGTTGAGCAGGCCTTCGGCCACCAGCCCCAGCACTTTGTATTGATGTGCGGACAGGCTGGCCAGGCGTGCGGCCAGGTCGGCATCCCTGCTGAACGGCGCTACCCGGGCCACCGGTTCGCGCAGCAGCGCCGGGATCCAGCGTTCGCCCTCCAGCACGGACTGCAGCGCGGACTGCAGCTCGTTCAAACCCGAGCTCTTGGGCAGGTAGCCCGCGGCGCCGAGGTCGATAGCGCGCCGGATCACCTGCGGCTCCTCGTTGGCGGAGACGATGATGATCGCCAGGCCCGGCTGCAGCGCTCGGATCGTGGCCAGCCCGGCCAACCCGTGGTTGCCCGGCATGTGCAGGTCCAGCAGCATCAGGTCGATCGACTTGTTCTCGATCGCCTCCAGCACGCTGTCCAGTGAATCCGCCTCGCTGATCTGCAGATCGGCAGCCGCCTCTTCCGCTGCGCGATGCAGTGCCGCGCGGAACAAGGGGTGATCATCGGCGATGAGCAGGGTTGGCATGTCCCGGCGAGATTATCAAATCGGGTGCGCGCGGGAACAGGTACCTAGGTACGCTGGTACCGCAGGAAGGGCTTGCTAGTGTGGTGCGGAGAAGGCCGGCGACCGCAACGCCGCCCACGAGGAAATGCCATGTCATCCGCCCCCGCTCCCGATGTCCATGCCTATCCACTGCTGATCAAGCAGCTGCTGCTGATGCCGCTGGCGGTGAGTCCTGGACAGGAAATCGTCTACGGCGACCAGGTCCGATTCGATTACCGCACCCTGCAGGCACGCATCGGCCAGCTGGCCGGCCTGTTGACCTCGATGGGCGTCAGCCACGGCGACACGGTGGCGGTGATGGACTGGGACAGCAACCGCTATCTGGAGGCCTACTTCGCGGTGCCGATGATCGGTGCGGTGCTGATGATGGTGAACGTGCGCCTGGCCCCCGAGCAGATCGCGTACACGCTGAACCACAGCGGCGCGCGGGTGATCCTGGCCAATCGCGAGTTCCTGCCGCTGCTGGACGCCATCGACGAGCAGCTGCCGGACCTGCGCACGCGCATCCTGCTGGACGATGCCAGTGGCCCGCTGCCGCCAGGCTTCGCCACCGAGTACGAAGCGGGGTTGCGCGGTGCCACGCCGGTCGTCCGCTTCCCGGACTTCGACGAGAATGCCCGTGCCACGGTGTTCTACACCACTGGAACCACCGGGTTGCCCAAGGGGGTCTATTTCAGCCACCGGCAGCTGGTGCTGCATTCGCTGGCGGCGATGGCCGCGCTCGGCGGCGCACCCCGCCAGGGTCGACTGCATCGTGACGATGTCTACATGCCCATCACTCCGATGTTCCATGTGCACGCGTGGGGCCTGCCCTACGTGGCTACCGCGATGGGCATCAGGCAGGTCTATCCGGGGCGCTACCTGCCTGCGAAGCTGCTGGCGTTGATCGCCCGCGAAAAGGTGACCTTCTCGCACTGCGTGCCAACCATCCTGCACATGCTGCTGGAGCACCCGGACGCGGCGCAGACCGACCTGGAGGGCTGGAAGGTGATCATCGGCGGTGCCGCCCTGCCCCGTGCCCTGGCACAGCGTGCACTGGCACGGGGCATCGACATCTTCGGCGGCTATGGCATGTCCGAGACCTGTCCACTGCTCACCATCGCCCAGATCGACGTGGACAGCGTGACCGATGCCGATGAGGTGCTGTCACTGCGCACCAAGGCCGGCATACCGGTGCCGCTGGTGGACCTGCGCATCGTCGACCCGGACATGGGTGATGTCGTCCACGATGGCGTCGCCACCGGCGAAGTGGTGGCGCGTGCACCTTGGCTGACCCAGGGCTACATGCACGATCCCGAGGCTTCGGCAACGCTGTGGGCGGGCGGTTACCTGCACACCGGAGACATCGGCAACATCGACGAAGGTGGCTACCTGCGTGTCACCGATCGCATCAAGGACGTGATCAAGACCGGTGGCGAATGGATCTCCTCGCTCGCGCTGGAAGACATCATCGCGCTGCACCCGGCGGTCAGCGAGGTCGCGGTGATCGGTATCGCCGATACGAAATGGGGTGAGCGGCCATTGCCGCTGGTGGTCAGGAAGCCGGGAAGCCATGTGGCCGAAGCGGAGATCATCGAGCTGATCGCAGCACGCAGCCGCGCCGGGGATATCTCACGCTATGCGATTCCGGAGCGGGTCAATTTCGTGGATGCGATCGAGCGCACCAGCGTGGGTAAGATCAACAAGAAGAAGCTGCGTGGGTTGCATGACCCAGCGACTGACTCGGGCCGTGGGTGATCTCCGCCTGATCGCCGAGGTCAATGTTCGCACGGCAAGGTATGAAGTTGCGCCCCGGGACCATGATCTCCCGGGGCACCACTGTCCTGCAGCAGACTCGGTGCTGTCCTGCCAGCACAGGTCACCCTCAGTCGATGCAGGGTCCCTTTGCAGCGATCGCCTTATCGGCCCCCTTCGCGCCGATGCTGGCGGGGCCCTGGCATGCATCAAAGCTGTACTTGATCAGCTTCCACGCCCCGCTCGACCACCGGAGCGCCGATTGTGTTGAACGCGGCACTCAGATCCGCGTCGTAGCCATGAACCGTTCGCGGTCCTGCTGCGTGCGGCGGCGGATCTCCTCCAGCGCCTGGCTTTCGGTCGCCTGCAGCATGGCTTCGAACAGGCGCTGGAAATGATGGCGCATGGCATTGCGCGCGGCCAACGGATCGCGTGCGCGCAGTGCTTCGAAGATGGCCATGTGTTCGTCGGCACGGCTGGCGCCATCATCATGGCAGACCCGCGAATAGACCTCGGTCACCCGCGGCAGTTCGCTGCGCATGCGCCAGATCTGCTGCACGAAGTACTCCACCACCGGATTGCCTGACAGGCGGGCAATGGTCAGATGGAAACGGCGATCGTACTCGCCTGCTTCCGCGTCGCTCAGGTCGCGACGGCACAGCGCTTCGGCCAGCACCTGCAGTTCGGCGATGCCGGCATCGTCCAGATTGCTTGCCGCCAGAGCGGCGGCCTCGGCCTCGAATACCGCGCGGGCAGCGGTGAGGTCGAAGGCGCTGACATCCGGCAGCCCGCCGGACGCCTGCGTCGGGCGCGGCTTCACATGCACGCCCGATCCGATGCGGATCGCAATCCAGCCCTGTGCTTCCAGTGCAATCTCGGCTTCGCGGATGGTGACCCGGCTGACACCGAACCGTTCGGCCAGTTCACGCTCGCCCGGCAGCCGCGAGCCTGGCGGAAATTCGCCGTCCTCGATCAGCTTGCGGAGCTTGGCAGCGATGGTCTGGTAAAGGCGGTTGGCGGACATGCGGCTGACCCTTGGCGATTCCTTCCGGGTCCCTGCCCTGCCACCGCGGCCGGCAAGGGTCCGGTTGGAGCGACGGCGCGACCACTGGCCACGCCGCCCTGTTCAGAACTTGTATCGTACACCGAAATACGCACGCCGCCCGTAGGTCACCACTTCGCGGAAGTTCCCATAAAGCGGCTGGTAGGCCACGCGGGGCTCGTTGGTCAGGTTCATCATCTCCAGCGACAGCGACAACTGCTTGTTCACCCGGTAGCGCAGGCGCAGGTCCACGCTGGTGTTGTCATCGTAGTAGCGGTTCTGCTGCGCGGTGTTGCCGGTGAAGTCCTGGTAGTAGTGCGAGCGGAACTTGCCGATGGCCTGGATGTTGAAGCGCCCGACGTCCCAGTAGATCGAGCCGGACAGGACGTGCCGCGAGAAGCCGCTGAGGCCCGCCGGCGGCACGATCGCCGGAATGATCGTGCCATCACTGGCCAGCTGCTCGCCCAGTCGTGAGTCCTGGGTCCGGTAGTCGGCATCGGCGTAGTTGTAACTGACCTTGAAGCCCAGCCCGTCGAACGGCTTGGGCAGGTACGACAGTCGATGGGTGGCGGTCAGCTCGAAGCCGGTCAGCGTGCTGTCCTCGTCGGTGGTTACCTGCTGGCGCACCGGCACGGTCACGCTCCGGCCGTCGATGGTGTAGGTCTCCGGCACCAGCGCCGTGGCGGTGCCGCCGTTGAACTGCTTCCAGTACACCGCGCCGGCCAGCATCGTGTCCGGGTTCGGGTACCACTCCAGGGAAAGGTCGCCGTTCCAGGACATCAGCGGCTGCGCGGCGGGGTTGCCGCTGGCGCTGATGTCATCCAGCGCGTCGGCCAGATTGCCGTAGGTGGCATCGCTGCTCACGTTGATGGTGCGTCCGGCGCCCAGCGCAGCGATGTCCGGCCGTGACATCGCGCGGTATGCACCGACCCGCAGCAACACGTCCGGGCGCAGTTCGAAGGCCGCGTTGAGGCTGGGCAGCAGCTTGTCGTTGCCCGCCTTGAACACCTGCGTGGTGTACTCGCCGGTGGGTTGCAGGCGGATCGTGCCGTCACCGTTGTCCTGGATACGCAGCCCGGTACGCACGCCCTCAGAACGCACATCGGTCTTGACCCAGCGCAGGCCGAGGTTGCCGGTCACCGGCAAGCCGAACAGGCTGCTGCTGAACTCCCCCATCAGATAGAGGGCGCGCGTCTTCTCGGTGATATCGACATTGTTCGGATCCTGAAAACCCGCATCCAACCCACTGTCGAGGCTGCCACGGAACGACTGGTACAGGCAGTTCGGATCGAAGTACGCCCACGAGGAGATCGTGTTGCCGCTGGCGGCATCCATGAAGTCATCCTGCGGGAACGGCGCGCGGCAGGCCTGGTTGGCGGCGATGATCTTCGCCTTGTCGGCCGCCACGCGCTGGTCGTAGTCGGTTACCAGGGTGTTGTCGCGCAGGCGATAGTCAGCCTGGCTGGCGCGCACGCCGCCCTTGATGCGGGTGAAGAAACCGGACTCGGGCATGAAGCTGGCATCGAAGCGGCCGGCCTTGATCCTGTGGTCGTTCTCCGTTGCGCTCGAGGTGACGCGCGCCGCGCCGGTGTAGGCGTCCCAGTTGTTGGGGTCGAAGTTCGGCGCCAGGGCAACACTGGGCACTTCGCCGTGCCAGTCCCAGTCATAGTCCACGTAGCCGGTGGCACCGCTGCTGATGCCCGGCACGATGGCATTGTTGACGTCGCGCTGGTTGGCGCGCAGGCGGGTCATGCGCTCGCTGTCGAGGCGATTGGTGTGCGAGTACGAAAGATCGGTGGACAGTTCCCAGGCCGGGGTCGGTCGCAGGATCAGGTTCAGGCCACCCCCGGTGTATTCCTCGCCACGCCAGTAGCGGTTGGAAGTGGAGTCGATCGAAGTGCTGCCATGCAGGTGGCGCACGATGCCCTCTGCGTCCACGTCGCGCCGGGTGATGCCGCGGCGAGCGTTGGACAGGCTCAGATCGCTGCGGTTCTCGTACCAGTTGCGCTCGGTGTGTTCGAAGTCGAGGTTCACTTCGACCACGTCATTGGGCCGCCACTGCAGTGCGGCGAACTCGCTCTGCCGGTCGTTGCGCTCCTGCTTGAGGCGGTAGATGCGGCTGCTTGGCACCAGGTAGTACGGCGCGCCGTTGGCGATGGCCTGCGCGGACACTTCGTTGCAGTTGGCATTACCCACGTTCTGCGTGCCATCGCAGGCATACCAGGTGGAACCGCTGGTGATGCTCTCTTCCGGATCGGTACCGTCCAGGCGCTGGAAGCCCAGCGAGATGCCCAGCTTCTGACCATTACCGAACTCGAACTGGTCGATGTAGCTGGCGGTGCCACGGTAGCCGATGCCGTCGTCGTCGCGGTACTTCCTGTCATACTCGGCCCAGCTGCCACGCAGATCGATCTGCGCCGAGCGCTTGCCGTACTCCAGTGGGCGCACTGTTTCCAGGCCGATGGTGCCAGCCACGCCGCCTTCGATGATGTCGGCGCGCTGGGTCTTGTAGATGGCCACCGTGTTGATCAGCTCGGCGGGGAACATGTTGAAGTTCACCGAGCGGTCGCCGCTGCCGTTGGTGATTTCGCGGCCATTGAAGTTGGTACTGCTGAGGAAAGCGCCGAGGCCACGGATCGAGATCTCCGATGCACCGGTCTTGTCCCGTGTCGAGGCGGCACCGGTCAGGGTCTCGATCGCATCGGCCAGCGAGGGCGCGGGCAGGTCGCCGATGTCATCGGCCGACAGCACGTCGGCGATGACGGTGTCGTCGCGCTTCTTGTTGATGGAACTCTGCATCGATTCGCGGATGCCCGTGACCTGCACCTGGTCCAGCGTGGTGGGATCCTGCCCTGCCGCGTCCCTGCTGGATTGCGCCTGGGCCGTGGGCAGGCCCGCCAGCACGGCGAGCAACGCCACGATCAGGGGTGTGGGGGACAACGAGATGCTGTGCACTGCTCCGGCGGGTCGCCGCATGGTTTCCTCCTCCCAAAGGATCGCCTGCATGCCAGGCGTGGGACGCAGCTTCGACACGGCGACATGAAAATGTCAACCAATTGGTATGCGATTGTTCAAATGCCTTTTATCCATACCAGTTGACCGCAATTTAATGTGCTCATGCAGCATGACTTTGCGCGAAAGCTGGCTTACAACAGTCCCGAAAGTGGTATGCAGGCCCACCCTGAAACGACGGTCCGGCCGTCCCTGGAAGGATTTCATGCGCACTCACCCGCTGGCGTGTCACCGATCCAATAATTCATGGCTTTTTTGCCTGGCCAGTGGCCTGGCAATGTGCCTGACCACTTCAGCCGCAAGTGCAGCCAGCTGGCTCGTCCATGATGTCGCCGAGTTCGCTACCGCCGCTTCGGCGCTGCAGCCTGGCGATGAAGTCGTGCTGGCTGACGGCACCTGGACCGATGCCCGGCTGCTGCTGAAGGGCCAGGGCACGGCAGCCGCGCCGATCGTGCTGCGCGCGCAGACCGCCGGCAAGGTCGTCCTCACCGGACGCTCGGACCTGCGCTTGGCGGGGAGCCACCTGCAGGTGTCCAATCTGGTGTTCCGCAACGGCTATACGCCGGGTGATGCGGTGGTGGCGTTCCGCGAGTCGAGCAAGGCCGTCGCCAGCAACAGTCGCGTCACCGGCCTGGTGATCGACGACTACACCAACCCCGATGCCAGTGACCAGGACTACTGGGTTTCCTTCTATGGCAGCCACAACCGTCTCGACCACAGCCAGCTGCGCGGCAAGACCAACGCCGGGCCGACCGTGGTGGTGGTGCGCGATGCCACCCAGGGCCTGGATAACCAGCACCGTATCGACCACAACTGGTTCGGGCCCCGCCCGGCACTGGGCGTCAACGGTGGCGAAACGATCCGCGTCGGCACCAGCGATAGCTCACTGAGCGATTCCAACAGCACGGTGGAGAACAACTGGTTCGAAGGCTGCGACGGCGAGACCGAGATCATCAGCAACAAGTCCGGCGGCAACACCTACCGCGGCAACGTGTTCTACCGTTCGGCCGGCGCATTGACCCTGCGCCATGGCAACAGCAACCGCGTAATTGACAACGTCTTCCTGGGTGACGACAAGGCCGGCACCGGTGGCGTGCGCATCATCAACGCCGACCAGATCGTCAGCAACAACTACTTCGAACGGCTGGCCGGGTCCAGCAACCGTTCGGCACTGGCGGTGATGGATGCGCACGCCAGTCCGCCGCTGTCCGGTTATGCGCCGGTGGTGAATGCCACCATCAGCCGCAATACCTTCGTGGACGTGGCGAAGATCAGTTTCGGCGTGGGCCACGATGAGGCCAAGGGCATCGTGGTCGCCGCCAGCGACAGTCGCTTCAGCGCCAACCTGATCGTCAACCGCAGCAGCAGGAACCCGCCCAATGCCGCCAGTTCGCTGGCTGGCATCGCCTTCAGCGGCAACGTGCAGTCGCCGACAGCCAGCACCGTGTTCCCGGGAGGCGTAGAGGGCCGTGGCGTCATCCTGCAGCGGGCTGCCAGCGGACTATGGGTGCCCACGCCTGCCCTGCCCGCCGTGGGCGCCGATCCTGCCCTGGCGATGACCGCGCGCGAGGCGACTGGCGTCGCCTGGTATCCCAAGGTGGGCGAAGTTGCCCCGTCACGCACCCGCAATGGAGTTGATCGATGAGGTTGCAGCCGCTGTTCGTCTCCCTGGCCTTGGCCTGTCCCGTTGCCTTGATGCCGGCCGCCCCGCTGCTGGCGGCCCCGGCCACCGTCGCGCGACAGTTCGATGCGGCACCTGTGCTGGTCACCGCCGCACAGTGGCAGCAGATGGCCAGTGAAGGCAGCCGCTACCCGTGGTTCGCCAAGGAGCAGGCGCGCACCGAGGCAACGCTGAAGAAGATGATGAAGGCCGGTATCGACGTGCCGGTGCCCAGGGACAAAGGCGGCGGGCGCACGCATGAACAGCACAAGCGCAATTACCAGGCGCTGCTGGCGGCAGGCACCCTGTACCGGCTGACCGGCGACAAGGCCTATGTCGCGTACTCGCGCGACATGCTGCTGCAGTACGCCAAGCTCTACCCGACGCTGGGCCCGCACCCGGAGGGTCGCGGCCAGATTCCCGGCCGCGTGTTCTGGCAGGTGCTCAACGATTCGGTGTGGCTGGTCAACGCCATCCAGGGCTATGACGCGATCCGTGATGCGCTGTCCGCCGAGGACCGCGACACCATCGAATCGAAAGTGTTCCGGCCAATGGCGGAGTTCCTGGCGAGCGAACCGAAGAACTACGACCAGATCCACAACCACGCTACCTGGGCGGTGGCCGCCACCGGCATGACCGGCTATGTGTTGCATGACCCGGAACTGGTGGAGAAATCCCTGCGCGGCAGCCAGAAGGACGACACGTTCGGCTTCCTGCGGCAGATTGACCTGCTGTTCTCGCCCGATGGCTACTACGAGGAAGGCCCCTACTACCAGCGCTATGCGTTGGCGCCGTTCCTGCTGTTCGCCAACGCCATCGAGCGCAACGAGCCGCAGCGGAAGATCTTCGCGCGCCGTGACGGCGTGCTGTTGAAGGCCGTGGATGTGCTCGTGCAGACCAGCTACGACGGCCTGTTCTTCCCGATCAACGATGCGATCCTGGACAAGGGCATCGACACCGAAGAGCTGGTGGCCGGCATCGGCATCGCCTATGCGCGCACCGGTGATGACCGTCTGTTGTCGGTGGCCCGGCAGCAGAAACGCCTGCTGTTGTCACCCGAAGGCCTGCAGGTGGCGCAGGCACTGGCCGCCAACAAGGCCAAGCCCTTCGATTACCGCCCAATGTTGCTGCGCGATGGCCCCGACGGCGACCGCGGCGGCCTGGCGATCCTGCGCATGAACGGCGAACGCGGCCAGGCGCTGGTGCAGAAGGACACCATGCAGGGCATGGGACACGGCCACTTCGACAAGCTCAACTGGCTGTTCTACGACAACGGCAATCCGGTGGTGACCGACTACGGTGCCGCCCGCTTCCTCAATGTGGAAGCCAAGCGTGGGGGCATCTACCTGGCCGAGAACCGCAGTTGGGCCAAGCAGACCGTGGCCCACAACACCCTGGTGGTGGACGAACAGAGCCACTTCAAGGGCGACTGGAAGCGGGGTGAGGAGCATGCCCCGCAGGTGCGCTTCTTCCAGGCCGATGCCGATACCCAGATTGCCTCGGCAACGATGCGCGATGCCTATCCCGGCGTGGTGTTTACCCGCACCCAGGCGCTGCTGCGCCACCCTGACCTGGGCCTGCCGGTGGTGCTCGACCTGCTGCAGGTGCACGGTGACAAGGCCGCGCGCTACGACCTGCCGCTGCACTTCAACGGCCACATCGTCACCACCGGCTTCGAGGCCGAACACTTCCCCGCCCAGCGCCCGGTGCTGGGCAAGGACAACGGCTACCAGCACCTGTGGCTGGATGCACGCAGCAAACCCGGCAGCGAGCCGCGTTCGCTGGCCTGGCTGCTGGATGGGCGCTTCTACACTTACCGCTTCGGCAGCAGTGCGCCGGCACAGGCGCTGCTGGTGGAAAGCGGTGCGAACGATCCGGAATTCAACCTGCGCCGCGAACCAGCCCTGCTGCAGCGCGTGGAAGGCCAGAAGGAGGTGACCTTCTTCAGCGTGCTGGAGCCGCATGGTGAGTACAACGGCACCGCCGAGTACGTGCATGGCGCCGACAGCCGCATCAAGGAGATTGTGCGTACCCGCGGCAGCGATGCCGAGGTGATCGAGCTGCGCCTGGCCAGCGGCGCACGCATCGCCCTCGGCGTGGCCGATGACAGCAGCGCGAAGGGCGAGCACAGCGTGACCGTCGATGGTCACGCCTACCGGTGGAGCGGCAGCCACGCGCGCATGGACCGCAGCAAGGGTGACGCGAAATGAACGGCCCTGCTGTGGTGGATCAGCTGCGCAAGGTCCCGGTACGTTCGGCCGTACGCTGGCTGATCGTCGGCCTGATCGCTGTGGCCACGGTGATCAACTACATTGACCGCAACGCACTGGCGGTGATGTGGCCGGAAATCGCCAAGGAAGTGGGCGCGACAAAGGATGACTACGCGCTGCTGGTGACGGTGTTCATGCTGTTCTACGCGGCCGGCCAGTTCCTGTTCGGCCGTCTGTTCGACATGATCGGTACGCGCCTGGGTTTCGCCCTGTCGATCAGCGTGTGGTCGATCTCCATTGCCCTGCACTCGATCACCCATTCGATGCTGTCCTTCAGCCTGGTGCGGGCGATGCTCGGCATCAGCGAGGCCGGCGCCTGGCCGGGCGCGGTGAAGGCCAACGCCGAGTGGTTCCCGGCACGCGAACGCGCACTGGCGCAGGGCGTGTTCAATGCCGGCGCGTCGATCGGCGCGATCGTGTCCGCACCGGCCATCGCCGGCCTGTACCTGTGGCTGGGCTGGCGCGGCACCTTCGTGCTGGTCGGTGCCATCGGCTTCCTGTGGCTGCTGCCGTGGCTGTTCGTCTACCGCGCCGGCCCGGACAAGCACCCGTGGGTGAGCGATGCCGAGCGGCGGCTCATCCAGGAAGACCAGGCCGGGCAACAGGCAGAGGCGGCGCCGAAGGCCAGCGTTCGCGAACTGCTGGCCCACCGGCAAAGCTGGGGCATGCTCGCCTGCCGCTTCCTGCTGGACCCGATCTGGTGGCTGTTCGTGTCCTGGCTGCCGATCTATCTCGCTGAAACCTTCGGCTTCGACATCAAGCAGATCGGCCTGTTCGCCTGGGTGCCGTTTGTCGGTGCCATGCTGGGCAGCCTCAGTGGTGGCTGGCTGTCCGGGCGGATGATCCGCGCCGGGCACAGCGTGGACCGCGCCCGCAAGCTGGCCATCACGCTGGGCTGCGTGATCATGGCCCCTGCCCTGCTGGGCGCGGTGCTCGCCAACCAGCCATTGCTTGCCGTGCTGGCCATCGCCGCGGTGCTGTTCGGTTTCCAGGTGGCCATCGGCAACATCCAGACCCTGCCGGGCGACCTGTTCGACGGCCGCTCGGTGGGCACGCTGGCGGGCCTGGGTGGCCTGGCCGCCGTGGCTGGCACCTTGATCACCACCTGGCTGGTGCCGGTGCTGACCCGCCATTCCTATGCCCCGATCTTCATCCTCGTTGCCGCGCTGGTGCCGCTGTCGCTGGCCGCGCTGTGGTGGTGGACCGGACCTATCCAGAAGCTCGACCGTCGCGGCGATTGAGCCTGCAGTTCTCTTTCATTCCCCCGCAAACCAAGGAGTTTTCCGCATGTCGTTCCAGGACAAGGTGGCCATTGTCACCGGCGGCGGCCGCGATATCGGTCGCGCCGTCTCGATCAAGCTGGCTGCCGCCGGTGCACGTGTCTGCATCAACTACGCCAACGATGAAGCCAGTGCCCAGGAAACGCTGGCGCAGATCCAGGCGGCCGGTGGCCAGGCCATCGTGCATCGCGCCGACGTCACCGATGCCGCTGCCGTGGCCGGCCTGGTCGCTTCGGCACAGGCCGCGTTCGGCGAGCGCATTGACCTGCTGGTGAACGTGGCCGGTGGCATGGTGCAGCGTCGGCCGCTGGCCGAGATCGACCCGGCGTTCTTCCACACCGTGATGGACCTGAACCTGACCTCGACCTACCTGACCACGCACGCGGTGGTTCCGCACATGCGCGAAGGCGCGGCCATCGTCAACTTCGCTTCGCAGGCAGGGCGTGATGGTGGCGGCCCGGGCGCATCGATCTACGCCACCGCCAAGGCGGCGGTGATGACCTTCACCCGTGCCATGGCCAAGGAACTGGGGCCGAAGGGTATCCGGGTGAACGCGCTGTGCTGCGGCATGATCGCCACCCGCTTCCACGACGAATTCACCAAGCCGGAAGTGCGCACAGCGGTTGCCGGCGCCACCCCGCTGCGCCGCCAGGGTGCGCCGGACGAAGCCGCTGACGCCGCTGTATTCCTGGCCTCCGATGCGGCGGCGTTCATTACCGGTGCGAATCTGGACGTCAACGGCGGCACCTACTTCTCCTGACCTGAGCGGATACCTGCCATGCAGCGCTGGATCACCCTGCTTTCGCTGGCCTTCGGCGCTGCCGTGGCCGCCCCCGCCACCCAGGCTGCACCGGTCTGGGTCACTGCCTGGACCGCCTCGCCGGCGCCGGACCGCAAGGATGGCACCGCCGAGGCACCCGTACAGTTCGCGGCGCAGACCGTGCGCCAGGACATGCGTATCGGCAGCCGTGGTGATGCGCTGCGGCTGCGCATCAGCAACGAGCTCGGCACGTCGCCCTTGCGGGTCGAAGACCTGCGCGTAGGCTTGAAGAACGGCAAGGTTGCACCACTGCCGGTAACGGTGGATGGGCGCGCGGTCATCGAGGTGCCGGTGGGCGCCGCGCTGCTGAGCGACCCGGTGCCGATGCCCTTGGTGGCGCTGCAGGAAATCAGCGTGAGTGCGTATTTCCCGCAGCCCACCCGCCCCGCCGTGCGCCGCACCGAGCTTCGGGTAGCGGACGGCAGGCAGACAGCCGTTGCCGACAGCGTGCGCGTGGGCTACCGGCAGAACGTGTTCTCGGCAGTGATGGTGCGGCGCGCGGATCGCCCCCAGGTGATCGTGGCGCTGGGTGACTCCATCACGGAAGGCGCCACCGCCCGTCGCGGAACATTCAACCAGTGGCCGGAGCGATTGGCGCAGCGGCTGCAGCAGGCCTGCCCGAACCGGTTCGTGGTGCTCAACCAGGGCATCAGCGGCAACAAGCTGCTTGACCATGGCCGCAGCCACAGCGCCCTGTCACGATTGGATCGCGACGTGATCGCGGTGGCCGATGCCGATCAGGTGATCCTGTTCGAAGGCATCAACGACATCCGCCACGGAGGGGGTGCGCAGCCGCTGCCCGGGCGCAATGCGGCGGACATGCTGCTGGGCTATCAGCAGGTTGCGGCGCGGCTGCATGCGCACGGCATCCGCGCCTGGCTGGGTACGTTGACCCCATTCGGTGGTTCCGAGCGCTACGAGCCCGTGTCCGCAGCCACCCGCACCACGATCAACCAGTGGGCACGCGGCGGCAACAGCGGCTTCGATGGCATCATCGATTTCGATGCCGCGCTACGTGACCCGAAGGCAGCCGAATCGTTGCCCAATGACATCACCCGCGACCATCTGCATCCCAACGACGAGGGCTACCGCCGCATGGCCGATGCCATCGATCTGCGCATGCTGGGCTGCACCACCCCCGAGTGAGAGAGAACCGATGAGCCGCGTCGTTTGTTTCGGTGAGTTGCTGCTGCGCCTGGGCGCGCCCGGTCGTGAACTGCTGCTGCAGACGCCGCAGCTGCAGGTCCATGTAGGAGGCGCCGAGGCCAACGTTGCGGTCTCGCTGGCCTGCCTGGGCCACGATGTGCAGATGGTCAGCACGGTACCCGGCAACGCGCTGGGCCGGCATGCCGTGGCGGAGCTGCGGCGGCATGGCGTAGGCGTGGCCGGCGTGCGCGAAGTGGATCGCGACCGCATGGGCCTGTACTTCCTGGCGCCCGGCGCGGTGCACCGCGCCAGTGAAGTGGTGTATGACCGGGCGGGGTCTGCATTCGCAAACAGCAGCGCCGAGGATCATGCGTGGCCCGCTCTACTCTCCGGCGCGCAGCTGCTGCATGTCTCCGGCATCAGCCCGGCGCTGGGCGACAACGTGGCCGGGTCCGTGCTGGGGGCCGTGCGTGCGGCACGCGCGGCGCGCGTCCAGGTGTCCTTCGACGGCAATTACCGTCCCTCACTGTGGCGACGTTGGGGCGGCGACGCCGGGGCGATCCTGCGCGAAGTCTTCGCCGAGGCCGACATTGTCTTTGCCGATCATCGGGACATCGAACTGGTGCTGGGGCTGCACTTTCCGCAGGACGATGCCGTCGCCCGAACCGAAGCCGCTGCGGCCGCCGCCTTTGCCGCATTCCCGCATCTGCAGTGGTTGGCGTGCACTCAGCGCGATGTGGTGAGCGCTGACCATCACATCCTGGGCGCGCTGCTGCTCGGCCGCGACGGCTCGCGGGCGCAGGCACCACCGCGCCCGCTGCCCGGTATCGTTGATCGCATCGGGGGCGGCGATGCCTTTGCCGCCGGCATCCTGCACGGATTGCTGTCCGGGCTCGACGCAGAAAGCACCGTGCGCTTCGGACTGGCTGCGGGCGCGTTGAAGCACGCCATTCCCGGCGACTTCAGCCCGGTAGCTGAGGCGCAGGTGCTGGCCCTGCTGGGCAATGGAGGTGCGGATGTCCAGCGCTGAATGCCGAGCGCGCGCGGTCACCCCGCCGGGGTGGCGACGAAGCGACGGTTGGGACGCAGATAGATGCTGCCGGAACGGGCATCCAGCAGGATGTTGAACTGCTGCAGGACTTCGCTGCCAAGCGTCCCGTCGTCCGTGGAGCCATCGTCATCGACGGTGATCGAGGTTTTCGGCCCCTTCAGTTGCAGGGTCGAGATGCTGGCCACGGGCACGCGCACGTCCACCGCGCGGATCTTCCGGCCCGCGCTGCCGCTGAACTGTGATGTTCCAAGTCGTTCCGGAAACACTTCCTGCAGGCGGTGGGCGCTGCCGAAGGCATAGGACAGGTCGATGTTGCCGTTGCTGCCGGTGTCCAGGGTAAGCCAGGGTGTGAAAGTGCTGCTGCCGTTGCCGAGCGTGACCTGGATGGCCGGAATATTGTCAATCCAGCGCACGTTGGCCCGGACATACCCGGCAAGGTCGGGAACCTCGTCATGCAGACGCAGCAAGCTGCGGTCGTAGTCGATCTCCAGCACCTTGCCCTGGAAGAAGGTCCAGCCCAGTACCGCATCGAAGGGGCGCCCCGTGTAGTCGATCACCACGGCCCCCATCGGTCGCTGCACGCCGCCGATCCGCACGGCGTTGTGCGTGCTGTAGTCGAGAAGCGTGACGCCATCGGAACCGGTGTTCTCACTCTGGTCGTCAATGACCAGCTTCGCGTCCTGCTGGATGTGCCTGGCAACGGCCATGGCCGACGCGCCTGTATCGACGAGAAAGCGCAGCGGTCGCGAGCCGTTGATCGTACCCTCCACGTAGATCCGGTGATCCTTGCCCAGCTCGAAGGGAACTTCGGTGACCGCAGCACCTGCTGCGAAAGGCACCAGCATGATCAACATCGCGCATGGAAGCGCAGTACGAGGCAGTTCGCACATCCGAGAGCTCCTTCGGTCAGTAGAGCTGCAGCAGCGGTTGCCCGGCTCATTGCAGGTTGGATGCAACTGCCTGTGAAAAGGTTTAATGCGCCGGAACTGCTTCACCGGTACGCCACCAGGACGGGATCATCGTCCGGAGATCCACGCCTCAAGTGCTGCGGTGTCCCGCATGTCGCCGGTATAGCGATGATCGGGCACGTGCGGTTCGTTCGAACCACGCACCCGCCCCCGGAACACCTTCATCGGCACCGAAATCCTGGCCAGCCCGCTTGGCAGCCGCTCTGGCCGCACGTCCATGTAGAGACTGTCGGCCGATGTCTCGACGCCCACCTGCACCGCGCCCAACCGCTTCCACAGGTCCAGCGCATCCAGGCAGGCTGAACCACAGGCTGCATCGGCCACGATCACCACCCTGCCCTTGCGCAGCGGTGCGGCCGGGCCTGAGGTTGGTGCTGTATCTGCGCTGGCCTCGGATGGCTCGCGCCACAATGCCTCACCCCGGCCGCGTGCCTGTGCCATGCCCGCCGTCACCGACTCCAGCATGCGACGCAGCTCTGGCGACGCGTCGGGCGCCTGCACCAGCTTCTGCAGGAAGCTGCGCAACTGGGCGATGTTGGCCTCGGAGGTCCGCCACTCCACCCAGCTGGGATCGGGCAGCACGTCCACGGCGGCCCGGCCCCAGATCAATCGCGCCAGTTCGATGCTCCATTGCGAAGCCCCGCCGCTGTTGCCACGCACGTCCAGCACCACCGACGGTGCCTGCTGCAGGGCTTCGGCTTTCGGAGCAAGCTGCTCAAGCAGAGCGGTCAGTTCCTTGAAGTTCTGCTCCGTGGGATCGGCATTGAAGCTGCTGGTGGTGATCCAGTAGCCGCCATCGGGCATGATGTGCCAGCCGTTGGCCGGGCGGAAGCTGCGCCGGGTATCGGCCAGACGCTCCTTGCGCTGTGCCGCCTGCAGTGGCTGCCACTGCAGTGCGTAGGATTTCTCGTGTCCATCCACCTGGAAAACGCAGGTGCGCAGCGTGGGCACGAACGGATTGCCCTGATCCAGCAGCACTTCGCCACCACCATGGATGCGGCTGGCCAGCAGGTTCCAGCGCCCGCTGAAGTCACCCACCCGCCGTGCGGCCAACGTCTGCGCATCGATGCCATCACAGGAAAGCAATCGAGCCCCCAGCGGCGGATGGCCCGGACCACCGTCCACGGTCATGACCAACTGCGCATCGCCGTCGAAGCCGGTCAGGAACCCGGGCCATTGCGTTGGAACATCGGGAGCGCCGGCAAGCGCGTTGAGGCTGACATGCCCATCGTTGAAGAACGCCGCATAGCCCTTCATCGCCCACCAGTAGCCCTGATAGTTGGTGACCCGATTCGCGCGCGAGCGTGCAAGCGCCTGGGCCTCGTCGAGCTGCGCGCCGAACCCGGGATTCCGCAGATCCACCGCGCCCGGATGACTGCCACGCAGGGCGGCGTCGGCAGCGTCCAGATCCTTCAACAGCGTGTCCGGCCAATCGATCGGCGCACCTTTCGCGGTGGGTGCCGCGAGCACCGTACCGAGCAGCAGCCATGCAATGACCATGGATTCATCCGTTTGCCGGAACAAGCACGAGTCTCGCAGTTTTCCAGCCCGGTGTACCGCGCCCGCCGCAACGGGCGCGGCCACACATCAATGCAGCGGCACTTTCAGCACCGACGGCGCATTGGCTGGCGAGCTGAAGGTCACCGCCCCACCCAGCTGGCTGATGCCCGCATAGCGCAGGTCCACGGTATCGACCACCAGGGTCAGGCGGCTGCCGGCTGGAAGGTTCCAGCTGCTCGCTTCCAGCCGAAGGTCGAGCGTTTTCGCCTGGCCCGGCGTGGCACCGCGCAAGGTGTACGGCTTGTGGCTGATCAACTGACCATTGCCCAGCACATCCTCGGCGTACAGGTAGGCGTACAGCGTGGTGTTGGCACGGCTGGGCGTGACCGTCAGGCGCACTTCCGGCGCACCGTCCAGGCGTTTGGCGCTCCACTGGATCGGGCCCTGCCAGACACCGGCGGCACTGCGGCCAACAAACGGTACGTAGGCACCCGGCGGCAGGTTGATCATCTGCAGCGCGCCAGAGGCCATCGCCACGCCGGAATTGGCCGCAGTCAGCAAACCGCTGCCGATGCGGTAGTTCCAGCCGGTGCCGCCACCGTGCTCGGCCAGGCCGCCGGTCGGCAGCAGCAAACCAGAGGGTGCGGTCAGGCCGTAGCTGACCGCACCCTTGCTGGTCGCCTGCCAGTCCGGGTAACTGCTCCAGCTGCCCTTCTGTGACTTCAGCTGCACCGCCGGCTGGCGGTCGATGCCGTTGGCCACTGCCTTCAGATAGTGATCGAACCAGTCACCCACCTGGTCATAGACTTCGTTGGGAATGCCCAGTGCACCGAGCGCTTCGTTAAGCGCGTGGTCACCGTGGCGCAGCTGCAGCTGCTTCGGGCCTTTCAGCCGGTTGAAGAAATCAACCAGCTGGCCCGGCGGGAACAGGCTGTCGTTGAAGGCGTTGGCCAGGAACACCGCCGGCTGGTTGGCGTTGATCTCGTCGATGCTGGCCGCGGGACTGCGCTGCGCCGCCACCGGCAACAGCGAATCCACCGCGCCCTGGTAGTTGCCGGCCAGAACATTGCGGTTGATCGTGGCCAGCTCCGCGCCAGGGCGTCCGGTCACCAGGCCGGCCGCAACCAGCAGTGCGATGCCCTGCGCGCTCGGGGTGTCGTTGCTGTACAGCGAGGCCTGCAGATCGGCCCAGCCACTGAGCGCGGCCACGGCCTTGATGCGCGGATCGCGTGCCGCCGCCAGCAGGCTGGTGCCCGCACCGTAGGAGATGCCCGAAACGCCGATCCGGTCCGGGTCAGCGCGGGTGTTGTCCAGCGCCCAGTCGATCAGCGCGCTGACATCCTCCACCGTGGAGGGCCCGGCGATGTCGATGCTGCCGCCGGATTCCCAGAAGCCACGCGAGCTGTAGCTGATCACCACATAGCCGCGCTGTGCCAGCGACTGCGCCACCCCCACGTACTCCACGCTGGGCACCGCCCAGCTGCTGGGCATCACCAGCAGCGGATAGCGCCCGCCGCCCGCATCCTGCGGTTCGATGACGAAGGCCCCGAGAGGCGTTCCATCCCAGCCGGCAATGGTGCGATGGGTGGTCTTGACCGTCGCGGCCCAGGCAGTGGGCGCCAGGCCGGTCAGCAGGATCAACAGCAGCAATACCATGCGCATCGTCGTCTCTCCCCGTCGGTGGTGGTGCAACGGGTTGGACCGTACCAGTGCGAATGGTGGGTGGCACCTTGCGACGCAGCATGACGTTTGCTGCACGTTCGCAGCGCTTGTTGGCTGAACAGGGGGCGCTGCACGCCCCCTGCCCTGCATTGCGCTACAGGTCTACGCCGAAGCCCATGCCGGCAGACCTCTCGCCATTGCTGAAGGCACCACCCAGCGAGAAGGAAGCACGCTCGCCGATCCGTTTACCGTATCCGATCGACAGCGCCTGCTCGCCGCCCTGGAAGCCGGCACCCACCGCAATGCGACCGCGCGGGCTCTGTGAGCCGGCGGCGTTGATGGCCATGTTCAACATCGCCGAGCTCATCGCGCCCATGCGATCGATCCGCTGGTCCTGATGACGCAGGCGGCGTTCCATCTCCTGCTTCAGCCCGTTGTTGTCCAG
The DNA here is from genome assembly GCF_032911525.1 of Stenotrophomonas veracruzanensis. Lineage (NCBI taxonomy): Bacteria > Pseudomonadati > Pseudomonadota > Gammaproteobacteria > Lysobacterales > Lysobacteraceae > Stenotrophomonas > Stenotrophomonas veracruzanensis. The sequence goes on along the minus strand of NZ_JAWJTI010000003.1, from coordinate 82,147 downwards.
CGCGAACTGCGCCAGGCGCTGGTCGGTGTAGGCATTGGCCGTCGTCACCGCCTGCGCGGACTTCGTATCGGTATAGGAGTTGGCCGAGGAGAGCGTGGTTGCGCTGCTGGCATCGGTATAGGCCTTTGAGGTCGTCACTGCCGCGGCGCTGCTCGCGTCGGTGTAGGCGTTGACGGAGTTGATGGTCGCCGTGGCCCGCGCATCGGCATAGCTGTTGGCCGAAGTCAGCGTATTGGCGTTGGCGGTATTCATCTGATTGAGGTTCACCGCATCGGTGCCCTGCGTGGCGGCGGCCACGTTGGTCAACTGGCGTTCGTTGCCGGCGCTGCCTACCGATACCGAGTTGGCACGGTCGGCGACGGAGCCATTGCCCAGTGCAACGCTGTCGTTTGCAGAAGCGATGGCACCATTGCCCACGGCACTGCTGTTGTTGCCACTGGCTTCGGACAAGCTGCCGAGCGCGGTGCTGTTTTCGCCTGTGGCGTTGCTGCCAGCGCCTGACGCGGTGGAGAACGAGCCCGTTGCGGAGCTGCCCGAGCCACTGGCACTGCTGAAGTCACCACTGGCGGTGGCGCTGTCGCCGATCGCCGCACTGTTGGCGCCGGAGGCGGAAGCACCCACGCCCACGGCGGCGCTCTGGTCGCCAGAGGCGCTGCTGGCTGCGCCGATCGCCGTACTGCCGGTGCCGCTGGCACTGGCGCCGGTTCCGACGGCCGCCGATAGATCACCGCTGGCATCGGCACCACTGCCGCACGCCAGCGAGGCGGCACCACCGGCGCTGGCGCCACCGTTGGACACGCCGCCGAAGCCATCGTCCAGCTGGCAGGTATCACCGGCCCACGCCGGTGCGGTTGCCATGGCCAGTGCCACGGCAAGGATGTGCTTGTGCATCGTCTTCACGGTACCCCCGAGGTCCATCAGGAAGGGTTCCCGGCAAGCGCCGGAAACGGTGGGAAACCGGCCGCCCCTGCACAGGGGCGGCCGGGATGCTGCAGGCGCCTTACGGCGTTACGGTCAAGGCGACACGGACAGCAGTCTTCGGCGTGCTCGGGTCATTGCTGCCGACACAGACGAAGCCCGAATAGCTGCCCGGCGCGAGGCCGCTGGCATTGATCTGCACCTGCGTGCTCTGGCTGCCGCCTGCGGAGATGCGGCCCAGGGCACGGGTCGGTGTACCGATCCAGCCGGCACCGCACGCATTGCTTCCGCCCAGCCCATAGGCCAGCCCTGGGGCGCCGGTGGTGGCGGACCAGGCGCCACTGCCATCCGGGTTGATGATCGCGCTGCGGTACACGCTGTCGCCGCCGGTGGCGTTGAACCAGAACCAGCTGGTAGCCAGCGGCGCGCGCACCGAGACCACCAGCCAGTAGCGGCCCGCCGGCAGGTTCACGTTCTGGCCTGCAGCGGCCAGGTCAAGGTTGATGGTGGCCAGCGTGGCCGACGTTCTTACGCCCGGACCGCTGACGGTGGAGGTGTAGCTCCACAGCGCCAGCTGCGGGCTCGATTCCGGATTGCCCTCCGGATTGCCGCCAACATCCCGGTAGATCGACCAGTTGATGTTGGTCGAAGTTGCCAGCGAGCCACCGTTGACGAAGCCGTCAGCGACGATGCGGGTAATGCCGGTGGCCTCGCCCAGAGTGAAGTCATCGGCACCAAGCTGTGCACGTGCACCCACTGTCGCCGCATCGGTGAAGCGCGTCGAGCGACGGCCATTGGCGTTGTTTGGCGCCTGCGCTACCAGCGTGCGGGTGCCCACTCCGGAATTGTCGATCTGCCATTCCAGCGGTGAGCCGCCGGTATTGGCGATCTGCAGGTTCACCGTTCCACTGCCACCGGCCGGCAGGGTCAGCGAGTTCGTCGGCGGCGTGGCGGCGATCTGCGGCGGCGGCACCGACACGGCGATCGGCAGGCGCAGCAGCGGCTGGCTGGTATCACCGCCCTGCGGTGAGAGGGTGAGCCTGGCAAAGCGCCAGCTGCCATCGTTCGGTACCGAACCGGTGGTGACGATGACCCGCACCGACTTGCTTTCACCCGGCGCCAGGGTAAACACCGATGGCGAGACAACCGCGGTCAGGCCCTGCACCTTCGCCGTCCACGTCTGCCGGGTCGGCAGCACATTGCGGAACACGCGGGTGAAGCTGCAGCTGTCCGGGCAGCTGCGCTTGCCGAGGCTGGCGATGTTGAGCGACGACACTTCACCGCCATTGGCTGGATTGGCGGCCAGGAAGTTGGTCTTGGTCTCGTTGAGCACCAGCCCTGCGCGCAGTGCCTGGTCCACCTGGATGCGTCCAGCGCCCATCGCGAATGCGTCGGCAGGTGTGACGCCATCTTCCTTCAGCACCTCCTGCCGCGCGGTCATCATCAGCGCGGAGCGTGTCTCCTGCACGGTCCAGTCAGGACGCGCCTGGCGCAGGAGCGCGGCGGCACCGGCGTGATGCGGAGATGCCATCGAGGTGCCGTCCATCAGGCCGACGGCGTTCTCCGAGCCGGTCACCTCATTGCCTGCGATCACGGCCAGCACACGCACACCCGGGGCGGTCACGTCCGGCTTGACCAGATCAAAGATCCCCGCCGGGCCGCGCGAACTGAAGTCGCCCAGCACATCCGGCGTATTGCTGATCTTGCTGGCCGGATAGGCAATGCCGGCGGTTGCGTTGTTGCCAACGCTCGACGCAAAGGTCCGCAGTGCATTGGCGTCCGACTGGTCGATGGCGAAGGCGGGAATGGTCGCCCCGGCCACGTTGGGCAGGATGGGGGCCGGCTGGTTGTTGCCGATCAGCACGGCGATCGCACCCGCTGCAGCGGCGTTGTTGACCTTGTCGCTGAAGTTGCACGAGCCACGGCGGATCACCGCAACGGCGCCCTGGAAGGTATTGGCCGGGAACGGCGCGCACCCATCGTTGACACTGTCGATACCTGCACTGACACGCAGCGGCGTGGTTGCAGGAATCGGCGTTGCGAACGGCACGCCGCCCGAGCCTTCGGTCAGCAGGATGGCAGTGAGCGCCGGCGGCACGCTGCCGGGGCCGCTGACCGCAGCGAACAGCACGATGTCGCCGCGACCATGCGTGGCCGCCGCAGTGCTGCCGGTCCAGGGTTCCAGATGGCCCATCGTGTTCGGACCTGGGCCGGAGTTGCCGGCCGAAGTGGCCACGTAGATGCCGGCATCGGATGCGTTGAGGAACGCCAGCGAGACCGCCTCTCCCCACGGCGCGGTGCCACCGGCAATGGAGTAATTGATGACGTCGACCACGCCATCGGCGAGGGCCTGGTTGACCGCTGCCAGCGTCGAGGTATTCGGGCAGAAGCCGCGCCCGGTGGAGACCTCGGTGTAGCAGGCGTCGTAGGCGATGATGTTGGCGCGCGGCGCAACACCGGAAATGTGGATCTGGTTGCCACGGTAGGACGCAGTGTGCGGGTTGCCGGCGGCGGTGGAAGCGGTATGGCTGCCATGACCGTTGGTGTCACCAAATCCAGGCTCCTCGCGTACGTCCGCAACGCCACACTGGTTGCCCGGCGCGCCGCAGACGAAGTCGTAGCCGCCGATCAGCTTGCTGTTGCAGCGACCTTCGTCGATGCCGCCCGGCGCGCAGGTACCGAGGTAGTTGCCGGCGCCCAGCGGATTGACGTGCTCGTAACCATCTTCGGCGCGGGCGGTGAAGGCCGGGCTGCCGAAGTTGATGCCCGAGTCGATGACGCCGACCACCACACCTTCGCCACGGAACGGCGCAGGTGTGCCGTTCCACAGCGCAGGTGCGCCGATCAACCCCGGTCCGACGTCGGTGTCCTGCTCATACTCCCTGTACTCTTCAACCAGTTGCACATCAGGAAGTGCGCGCACGCGCTCCGCTTCCTGCGGATTCATCTGCAGCACCGATGCGTTGATCGCATGCTGCATGCGCCGTTCTACCTTCACGCTGCGACCCAATGCTGCATTGATGCGGGCCTCGTGCTGTACCTGGCGGTCAGCGAGAAAGCGCACATAGTCCTGCGAGCGTGCCCCCCTTACAGAGATGCGCGGTGTCGGCGCATTGCCGGTGGCTGCCGCTGCACGCGCGGCGCTGGCGGATGGGCGCATGCGTTCCGGTGCCGCGAGGCCCTGGATGTCGCCCTTGTAGGTGGCCAGCGGCTCCTCGCGGTAGACCACGATGTAGCGGTTGGAGAGCTCGGCGAAGCCGCTGCCCGGACCGCGTGTCGCAGGCCCGGACGGATTGCCGGCGCGCGCGTCCACCGAGGGATTGCCGGTCTTTGACTGGGCACCGGTACTGCGTATGCCCACGGCAGCGGCGGCCAGTGCGGCACCCGCCACCAGGGTCAGTGCAACCCATTTGCTTCGTTTGATCCATGCATTGCGCATCGAATACCCCCTTTCATTGAAAGCCCGAGATGCACGCCGGCGTCAACGCCGGCGCTGTGATGTCTGGTGCTTCAATTGCGGGTGCGGCGCGTAGTCCCCGACGCCTTGCACCCCGCTGCGCCCCGGCAGCAGAATCGACACTACCTCAAAATTTGACGCGGCGCACAGTTTTTCGTGACAGCTGCAAGACAGAGATCAGTACGCGAAAGTATGGATGTGCGCCTGCATGGCGTAGCCATGGCCCAGGCCGCCGAAGCGGCAACGCGTTCGTTGCCCGTCGTTGAAGGACAACGGTGTCCAGTGCTATGACTGCCTGCGCCCATCAACGCACGGATGCCATGGATATTTTCCGCACTGCACTGATTGCCGGTGTTGCCTGTGCAGCAGGACCGGCATGGTCCGCTGAATCACCGATCGCAGACGCCGACGCGCGCGGAATCTTCATCGAGGCACAGCACCTGTGCCAGGCCGATGGCGGCCAGCTGTGGGGGCAATCCCTGTGCGGGCCGCTGATGCTGGTCGATCCGAAGAGCCGCCAGGTCACCGCCTCGCATGCGGATGTACACGGCGCGTTGAAGGCGCGTGGCGAGGTGTTTGTGGGCCAGCTTCCGCCCGATGCGATCGTTGCCAACACCGCCGTGGAATGGTCCGGCATACGCTGGACGCAACTGCTCTGGCCATTGCCGCAGGACGTGTCCAGGCGCAGTACGCTGCTGGCTCACGAAATGTTCCATCGGTTGCAACCGGCGTTGCCCATCACCGCCCCGACCGAAGGCGGCAACGAGCACCTCGACACACTTGAAGGACGCTACTGGCTGCAGCTGGAATGGCGCGCGCTTGCGGATGCGCTCACGGCCACCGATGCAATGGCGCAGCACACTGCGGTGAACGACGCACTCGCATTCCGCGCCGAGCGCCACCGCCAGTTCCCCGCGGCAGCGCAGGAAGAAGCGGCGCTGGAATTGAACGAGGGCCTGGCCGAGTACACCGGCGTGTTCGTCGGCAACCCAACGCGCTCCACACGTATCCAGGCGGCGCTGCATGACCTTCGCGCGCACGTTGTCGATCGCAGTTTCGTCCGCTCTTTCGCCTATGCCACCGGTCCGGCCTATGGCCTGCTGCTGGACCAGGCGGCCCCCGGCTGGCGCAACCATCTCGCCCACCCCGCCCGGGACCTCGGCACGCATCTGGCCGAAGTGACCCGGACCCCGATGCAGCGGGGTGCGACCGAGCTGCGGGCCGCTGCTGCGCGCTACGGCGGACAGGCACTGCGCGACGCCGAAACGCTGCGCGAACGGCAGCGCCTTGCGCAGCTGGAACACAACCATGCGCGCTTCGTGACAGGCCCGGTCGTGCGGTTGGATCTGCGCAGCATGCGCATCCAGTTCAATCCCAACACGATGCAGCCGTTGCCGGGCCGTGGAACGGTATATCCAACGATGCGGCTGACCGATACCTGGGGCAGCCTGGACGTCACCGACGGAGCGTTGATGCAGAGCGACTGGAAGGCCGTGTTCGTGCAGGCACCCGCAACTGCCGACCCGCCGCTACAGGGTCCAGGGTGGTCGCTGAGTCTGAAACCAGGATGGTTGCTGGTACCGGGAACACGCAACGGCGATTACGTGCTGAAGGCGAACCCCTGACAACACCCGCAGGCATCGCGGTGCTCTAGCACGCGAGCGTTTCAGCCACGCCCTGCTCCATTTGACACATCTCCAGCGCTTGCGCGCTGTCACAGCTTCGTCTTTTCATCGTTGACCGAAAGACGACAGCTTGTGACGCTTACGGCACCGCACGGCCTCCACGGGCCTGTCATCGCGGCCACGTCTCACCGCAATCCGTAGCACCCGTCTCCGCAACGTCCCCCATGACTTCGCCTCGGCGCGGTCGTGGCGGACGGCTGCGCCCTGAACTTCTGCTGGAGAACCGCAATGCGCCTTGCAAGCCTCTTCTTCGCATTCGTCCTCAGTGCCTTCGCTGGCGCTGCCCAGGCCCAGGTCGTCACCCTCAACAAGGGCGGCTTCGTGCTCACCTACGACTGCAGCATCCACAGCGCCACCCGCTACGAGTACACGCTCACCGCCGACACCGGCTCGGCCGCGCGCCCGTCCAGCTTCTACAAGGATCCGGACCTGCCGGCAGGCTGCCTCGGCCAGACCAGCACCGCCTCCTACGCCAGCATCAAGTCCGGCTATGACCGTGGCCATCTGGTCACGTCCAATCACATGGACTACAACGCGACCTACATCCGCCGCGCCAACTACATGACCAACATCGTTCCGCAGGTGTCCAGCTTCAACCAGGGCATCTGGGTGAAGGCAGAGAACGTGGCCGAGTGCTACCGAGACATCGCGCCAGTGGATGTCTATGGCGGCGTGGTCTACGGCGACGCCTCCAACGACTACTTCCTTTCCAGCCACGGCATCCCGACACCGGAGTTCTTCTGGAAGACCATCATCACCCGTGACCCGAACACCGGCACGGCCAAGGCGATCAGCTGGATCATTCCCAACGAAGCCAATCTCGGCAGCCTCGACAGCTACCTGGTGACCATCGCCGATCTGGAGGAGCTGCTGGGTGCGAGCTACGTCGCGATCAACGCACCGGCCTCGCTGAAGAACATGCTGCCGGCCAGCACCTGGCCGCAGCCGGCGGGTTGTGACCTGGGCTGACCGGCCTGCCGGGAATGGGGGCACCCGGACCGGGTGCCACGCAAGGATGGCTGTGGGAAAATGGCGGGCAATTGCACCACCGCATTGCCCCCTGGAGCTGTAGATGTCCCGTTTCCCCTTCGATGCCGTGCTGTTCGACTGCGACGGCGTACTCGTCGATTCCGAGCCACTGGTCGCCCGCGTTCTCTCGGAAATGCTGACCGCACGCGGCTGGCCGCTGACCCCTGCGCAGGCGGGTGAAGTCTTCCTCGGCCAGTCCGTGGCCCATCTGGCTGGCCTGATCGCAGAGCGCACCGGCAAGCCGTTCACCGAGGAATGGCTTGAAGAATTCCGCCAGCAGCGCAACCGGGCACTGGAACGTGACCTTGAAGCGATCCAGGGGGCGCCCGAGGCCGTGCGTGCGATCGCTGCGGCCACCGGCGGCCGGATCGCCTGCGCCTCCGGCGCCGATCTGCTCAAGGTGAAGCTGCAGCTGGGCAAAGTCGGCATCCTCGATGCCTTCGGCCCCCATGTGTTCAGTGGCCAGGACATGCCGCGCACCAAGCCGCACCCGGACGTGTACCTGGCTGCAGCTGCAGCGCTGGGCGTCGACCCGACGCGCTGTGCAGTGATCGAGGACACCGTCACCGGCGCCACTGCGGGCGTTGCCGCAGGCGCCACCGTGTTCGGCTTCAGTGAGGGTGGCCCGCACCACAGTACGCCCGAAGCCCTGCGCGCTGCCGGTGCAAAGGTAATTTTCCAGCGCATGGACCAGCTGCCGGGCCTGCTTGCCGCCTACGCGGTGGACGCCGTCGCCTGACCCTGCTCAGCCCGCAGTGCCCAGTGCGGCGCTGCGGCGCTTTCCGGCGTAGTGCAGCGCGAACAGGTACAGGCCGGTGAACAGTTGCAGGAACAGCGGCGGCAGCGGCGAATAGGTGATCCACGCCGCAGGCTGGCCCTGCCCGAGCCCGCGCGCCACGAAGTTGGCGATCACCGCCAGGGTGAATACGATCGAGGTCCAACGATGCACGGGCCGTGCCCAGCCACCGCGGCTCATTGCCGGCGCCTCGCCTCGGAACGGGCTTCAATCATCTTCCAGCCATTGCCTGATGGATCGCGGAATCCAGCGTCGATCGCGCCATAGCGCTCGATCGGCTCCTGGGTGAATTCCACGCCCTGTGCCAGCCATTGCGTGTAGCACGCCTGGCAGTCATCCACGGCCAGCACCAGGGGCGGCATTGCGCCTTTGGCCACCAGCTGCTGCAGCGAAAGCGCGGTAGCGGCATCGTGGGTGGGCGGGCCTGGCACGAACAGGCCCAGCTGGAAACCGTCCTGGCCCGGGCTGCGTACGGTCAGCCATCGGTAGCTGCCATTGCGTACGTCGGTATGCACTTCGAAGCCGAGCTTGCCGACGTAGAACGCCAGCGCCTCATCCTGGTCGCGCACATACAGGCCGACCGTGTTCACAGTGTTGGTCATGGGACCTCCCTCAGGTGGGGTCCACGTTAGCAACCGCCTCGTGGCGGCGCTTCTCCAAAACTGCGCTCTTCAGGTCCGGTCGCTGCGCGGCACGTACGTGGCATTCCGGCACGCAGGCCGACGCCGCCTGGCCTGCACGCTCACGCTCACGCACATTGCCCGGGCTGTCGCCGGTGATGTCACGGAAGATGCGGCCAAAGGTGCCCAGGCTGCTCCACCCGGTCTGCGCGGCGATTTCGGTGACCGGCAGGTCGGTGTCACGCAACATCGCCACGGCCCGTTCAATGCGCCGGCTGAGGAGATAGCGGTGCGGTGGCAGCCCGAAGGCCTGCTTGAACGAGCGGGCGAAGTGCGCCGGCGACACCGCACTGACCTCGGCCAGGCGCGCGACCGGCCATTCCTCATGGCTGGCGCGGTCCATCCGGTCCTTGGCACGCAGCAGGCGCCGCAGCAGTTCGGGGCTCTGGTTCATGGCACCACCGCCTGGGCCAGATAGTGGCGTGCCGCATGCCGCGCCTCAGCGGCCTGCTCGACCAGCCAGTCACGCAATGCAATGACCTTGGCACTGCCATTTCGCGCCGTAGGTGCCACGAACCAGAAGCTGCGGCCGTCACCGGCCACACCCGGATGCGCCTGCACCAGCCGCCCGCTGTCCAGCTCCGCCTGGAACAGGATCGGCGAACCCATGGCGATGCCTTGCCCGGCGATCGCGGCGCCGACATCCAGATGCTCGACGGCAAAGGGCGTGACGAAGCTCTCCGGTGCCGGCGGTGGAATGTGCCCGTGCGCGGCAAACCACAGGGCCCACCAGTCCGGTCGCCCGAGCAGGGGAATCTCCAGCGCGGCGCTGCCCAGCCCACGCGCCGCCGGCAGCAGCGCTGGCGCGCACAACGGGGCAAAAATGCTGGGGAACAACGGCGTGGCCTGCAGCCCAGGCCACTCACCATACCCGTTGCGGATGGCAGCATCGAAGTGACCGGCGGCCAGATCCTGCGGCGCTGCCGACAGGTCCAGTTCCAGCACGAACTGGCGGTGGCGGGCGCGGAACGTGCCCAGCCGCGGCGTCAGCCAACTGGTGCCCAGCGTCGGCAGCACGGACAGGCGCAGTCGCGCCGCATCCATCTCAGCGGCGCGCATGAAGCTGGCGCGCAGTGCATCGAATGCGCGGGTGGCCTCCTGCGCGACGCTGGCACCCGTCACCGTCAGTTCCACGTGCTGTGCGTGGCGCAGGAACAGGCAGGTGCCGGTCTGGGCCTCCAGCCGCCGCACGTGGTAGCTCACCGATGCCGCGCTGGTGTCTAGCTCCTCGGCGGCACGCGCGAAGCTGCCCAGCCGCGCCGCCGCCTCGAAGGCACGGATGGCGGCAAGCGATGGCAGCTGGCGTTGGGTGACCATAAGTGTGACTTAGCCTGAGCCCCGATATCTGCGTGGTCAATCCCCCTCCTGTCCGCAACGATGGAGGCACTTTCGACAAGGGATCACGCACATGGATCGACGGGAGTTCCTGGCCACCCTGGCCGCCGCGGCGGCGTCCACTGCCCTGCCCTCCGGGTGGGCCCTGCCCAGCCACAGCGAAGACTGGAAATGGTTGCAGGGCAACTGGCAGGTCCGGCACCGACGCCTGAAGGAGCGCCTGGTCGGCGATACCCGTTGGGAGTCCTTCACCGGTTCCAGCGCGGTCTGGCTCACCCTGGGAGGACTCGGCACCATCGATGACAACGTCATGGCGCTGCCTTCGGGCGCCTACAGGGGCCTGGGCGTGCGTGCATTCGATCCGGTGTCTTCCACGTGGTCGATCTGGTGGATCGATGGCCGCAACCCGGCCCATATCGAAGCCCCTGTGCGCGGCGCGTTCAAGGGCGATGCCGGCAGCTTCCGCGGCACCGACCGGATCGACGGGCGCCCCATCGAGGTCTGGTTCCGTTGGCATGACATCCACGGCGAGGAGCCGTGGTGGGAACAGGCGTTCTCCGACGATGCCGGTGCGCACTGGGAAGTGAACTGGCGCAACTGGTTCCGCCGCACTGCTGCGCTCCCCTCTTCGCTTCCGAAGCTGCCGGATGCACCGGGCGATTTTGATTTCCTGGTGGGCCATTGGAATGTGCGCCATCGTCGCCTGCGCGCTCGGTTGGCAGGCAGCGATGCGTGGGACGCGTTCAACGGCACCCTGCACAACTGGCCGGTCCTGGGAGGATTCGGCAACGTGGGTGACAACCTGATGGACATGCCTGGAGCGCCGCTGCGCGGCATGGGCATCCGCGCCTGGAATGCGGCGGAGCAGCACTGGCTGAGCTGGTGGCTGGATGGCCGGGAGCCGACCCGGATCGGCGCGCCACTGCGCGGTGGTTTCCAGGCCGGTGTCGGCCGCTTCTTCGGCGAAGACCAGCACGACGGTCGATCAATCCAGACGCGGGTGATCTGGTCACGCATCACCCCGCGTTCGGCGCGCTGGGAACAGGCGGCCTCGGCCGATGGTGGGCGCAGCTGGGAAACCAACTGGGTCAGCGACTTCGAGCGACAGGCATGAAGGCGCTGCTGGCCGTGATGCTGCTGGTTGCTGCGTCGCCTGCCGCGTCTCCATCAAGGGTGCTGCAGATCGTCGGCCCGGCCGAACGCTTTGCCCCGGACGTTGCATCCACGCAGTACGACGAGATTCGACTGACCTTGAGCCCGGACGGAAAAACCGCACTGTGGTTCAGCCGCAACCGGCCCGGCGGTCCGGGTGGGTATGACATCTGGATCTCGCGCAACGATGGGCAGCGCTGGCGGCCGGCGATGCCGGTGCCGTTCAACACGCCGGGGCGCGACTTCGATCCCGCCTTTTCCGCCGATGGCCGCGTGGTGTATTTCTGTTCGGATCGTGCAGGCGGCCAGGGCGGCGACGATCTGTATCGGGTCAGCATGGGAAGCGACGGTCGATTCGGGGACCCGGTCAATCTTGGCCCGGCAGTGAACAGCGCGGCCGATGAATTCGCGCCGATGCTCTCGCCGGACGCAGCCACGCTGCTGTTCTCCAGCGATCGCGCAGGCGGTGCGGGTGGCCATGACCTCTACGTCGCAGCGATGGTCCGTGGCAGGGCGCAGCCGGCACGGCCGCTGCCGGGAGACCTCAATACCGCAGCGCAGGAGTTCGATGCCACCTTCCTGGGCGACGGCCGGACGCTGGTGTTTGCCCGCGCTCTGGACTTCGGCAGTGCACCGGTGCGCCAGTTCATTGCTTACGAGCGTGGAGGCCGCTATGACGCGGGCCATGCATTGCCCTCGCCCATGAACGAAGCCTCCGGCGACAGCTACGGCGCGATGCTGGATGGCTCTCAACCCGACACCTTGACCTATTCGGCGCGGCGCGCGGACGGTGCAGGGTTGGACCTGTATCGCGTCCGCTACCGCATGCAGCGCCCTTGAAGTCGGATGTTGTCGATATTCGGCGCCCCGGTTCGTCAAGAGGATGAAACCCCAGGAGAAAACGCAGATGGCCTCCCATCAATCCCTTGCCTGCGCCTGCGGCCAGGTGCGCCTGACCGCCACCGGCAGTCCTATCGCCACCGTCGAATGCTGCTGCGACAGCTGCCGCAGGGCCGGCGCCATGCTGCAGTCAATGCCCCGGGCACCGGCCGTACTGGGCCCGCACGGCCAGACGCTCTTCGTAATGCACCGCAAGGATCGCGTCAGCATCGATGCCGGGCATGCCATGCTGCGCGCGTTGCGGTTGTCCAGCAGGGGCGGCAGCCGCCGCGTCGTGGCGGGATGCTGCAATACACCACTCTTCCTGGAGTTCAGCGGCGGCCATTGGCTGAGCCTGTATGGCCTGTTGTGGCCGGCATCGGCAAGACCCGCCGTGGAAATGCGGACGATGGTCAGTGATCTTCCTGATGCGTCTGTCCTTCCCGACGATGTGCCGAACCTGGGGACCCGGTCGCTGCGGTTCTATGCCCGGTTGATGAAGGCGTGGGTCGCCATGGGCTTCCGCAGCCCACGCATCGAAGTCGCGGGAGATACCCATGTCTGAGCCCGAGCGGATCGAGATCGAGAGCATCACCACGCCCGGGCACATCCATCGCGTGGATCGTGCCAAGTATCTCGCCATGCGCCATGCCTTGCTGCGGGCCCTGCCTGCGCAACCGCCCGGCCTGACCATTGCGCAGGCAAAACAGGCACTGCTGCCACATCTTCCCGCCGCCCTGTTCCCGGCAGGTGCCACCGCCGGTTGGTGGTTGAAGGCCGTGCAGCTGGACCTGGAAGCCAAGGGCGTGATCGAGCGCGTCGCGGGCAAGCCGTTGCGCCTGTTCAAGCACCTGGCCGGTTGATCAGCGCTGCGCAGGCAGCTCCAACCGGTGCTTGCGGCACAGGCGATACACCGTCACCCGCGATATCTGCATCTGCCGCGCGCACTCGGAGACGTTGTAGCCGGTCTGGCGCAGGGTCTGCAGCAGCACATCGCGCTCGGCCTGCCCCCGTGCATCGTGCAGCATCGCCGCGGGCAGGGCCGCCGCCGATGCGCCCAGTTCCAGGTCACGCTCGCTGATCAGCTCGCCTTCGGCCATGATCGCTGCACGCTGCACACGGTTCAGCAGTTCGCGTACGTTGCCGGGCCAGTCGAAGCGCCGCATCGCCTGCAGCGCCACTGGCGAGAAACCACGTGCGCGCACGCTGTGGCGCAGCCGGAAGCAGCGCAGGAAGTGCTCGGCCAACAGCTGCACGTCGGCACCGCGCTCACGCAGCGGTGGCATCAGCAGGCGCAGCACGTTCAGACGGTAATAGAGATCGCTGCGGAACCGCCCCTGCGCCACCGCGTGTTCCAGTTCGACGTGGGTCGCGGCAAGTACACGCACGTCTGCGCGCAGCGACTGGCTGCTGCCCACGCGCTCGAAGGTTCCCTCCTGCAGCACGCGCAGCAGACTGGTCTGTGCTTCCGCCGGCAGATCGCCCACTTCATCAAGAAACACCGTTCCGCCGTGCGCCGATTCGAACACACCGATCTGCCGCTTGTCGGCACCGGTGAACGAGCCACGTTCGTGGCCGAACAGCTCCGACTGCACCAGGTTGGCGGGAATCGCACCGCAGTTAACCGCAATGAAAGGCCTGCCGGCGCGCCCCGACAGCGCATGCAGCGCGTGTGCGGCCAGCTCCTTGCCTGTACCGGTTTCACCGGTGACCAGCACCGGAAGCTCCACCGGCGCAAACTTGTGCAGCACCGTGCGCACCGCATGCAGCGCAGGACTTTCTCCAATCAGGGCACGTGGTCCCTGCCCACCGCAGGCCTCATCGATCGAAGGATCATCCGCATCGAACTGCTGGCGCATCGCGCAGACCAGCTCCTGCAGCCCGAATGGCAGGGTGAACCTCCCCTGGCAGCGCGCCAGCAGCGGCAACCACACCGGAGGTACAACACCTGCACCGGGTGGAAGCACCGCCAACCAGGGTAGATGCAGATGCTGCTCCATCCAGGAGGTGAGCAGCTGCAATGCCATTGAATCCAAATGGCGCAGATCGAGTACGGCGAGCAATCGATCGCGCCCACGCAGGCCAATCGCCATGGCGGGATCGGGATGGATGCTGCGCACATACCAGCCCGCTGCCGCCAGCGCACTGCGTTCGTTCGCCAACGGCTCGCCAAACCAGAGCACGCAACGTGACGTAGAAGCCTCCGGGACCGCTGCCATGCTTCCCCCAGCATCCGGACACCGTCGGCGGACTGTCAGGCAAATCACCGGCGTGCCGCCCTCCCGCCGGGACCTCTACGGCCGCCTGGGCGGCCTTTGTTGGGCGGATCCTAGCGCTTCCCTAAACGGCGACGCAATGAGCAGTGCGTCAAGGAATTCGAGGCTGAAGCGGCACCGTTGCAGACGGCGACGCCACCTGTAACACCGATGCGACAGTCGCCCGCCGCCCTTGCCCTGCGGTGCCTGGGGCTTCGAAATCCCAACAATTCCGCGACGTGCCTGTAACAGCGTGGCAGCAGCCCGGTCAGGTACCACATGGTCCCAACGTTGGCGGGTGGGCAATTAGAAGTTGGCACGGTTGATGCGTGGTTCCGCCGCACCCATCGCGGGAGATCGGCATGGACGGCACCACCCTGATTCGCGGCCTGGCCGCAGCGCTGGCAATAGCCCTGCTGTCGGTTGGCGCCGACGCCTCCGCATCGGGCGCCCGCCAGGGCGTGAAGGCACAACCGGGCGAAATCGTCCTGCTGAGGGACGTCTCGGCGCGGCCGGCCTATCGCATGGCACCGCCGGGCATGGCGCTGATTGCCGACCCGAAGCCAGAGCGCGAGCTCGCCACCGCATTGGGCGCCGGCGGCACGAAAACCGGCATGGACGAGTTGAGCGATGAGGACTATGCCGGCATGGGTGCCGGCCAGGCAGCGTCCACCGCGGCGCCGGGTGGAACCACCGTTGAACGCGTCACCCAGCAGGCCCTGGGCGGGACGCTTGGCCGCGGTGGTGATGGCATGGTCGGCAGCAACCTGGGGGGCGCCATGAGCGGTCCGCTCGGTGCGGTCGGCAGCAGCACCCGCGGTATCGCCGATACCATGCGCGGCGCACTGGCCCAGTTCCCCCTGCAGGGCACGGCCCCGGCAGGTGGAAAATGAAGGCCCTGCACGGGTTGCTTCTGCTGCTCGCTGCTGCACCCTGGGCGACGCGGGCCGATGACTACAGCGGCATGCTCGCCTATCTCGACGTGGCCCGCATCGACGGCCACGCACTGGCCGGGGCGAATGGCGCCATCGCCGTGAACCAGGCCGCCGGCGACCTAAACGTGCAGGCCAACCTGCGGGGTATCGCCAAGGGCGATCGCGCCGACGTGGCAATCAACACGCGGCAACTGCAGCAGGGCAACCGCGTGCTGTCCGGGCCGCTGCAGGCCACTGCATTCGTTGGCGGTGACGTACTGGCCGGTGCCAGTGGCATCGCATCCATCAACCAGGCCAGCGGCATCGCCAACACGACGCGCAACGTCGTCAGTGCGACGCTGGCCCGACAGGGCATACGCGAAACCGACGATACGGCCTTGGCCGCCGAAGGTTCCGCGTTGGCAGGGGGGCGGGACGACACCGGTCGCGGCGTCGCGACGGGCACCCGCAGCACCGGTGTAGCCAGCACCGCACTGCGGGGATTCGACGGGGTCCTGCAACTCAATCAGATCGCGGGCAACGGCAATGACACGGCCAACGTACTGGGCCTGGTCGTGCAGGACCGCCCGTGACAACCACCCAACCGATGCACCACCTGATGAGAGAGAGGGCACCATGAAAGCGACCGTCAAACAGACCATGCTCGCCATGGCGATTGCCACTGCCTCGACCGCCGCTGCGGCCAATGGCTGGGACAACCAGAACGCCAACGCGAACATCAACCACAACCACACCGTCAGCGAAACCCGCAACGACACGCACAACCACACCGACAACGACGTGCGCAACCGCACCGTCAACGTCAATGTGCAGAAGCACAGCAACATCCAGGCCGACGAGCGCAAGGAAAAGAACAACCACGGCGTCGACGTGAACCTGGAGAAGGACCTGCGGCTGAGCACCGACATCAATTTCTCCGGCGACCCGAACATCACCGGCGACATCGACCTCGACTCTGCGGCCATTGCCGTGATCGACAACCGCCAGTCGATCAGCAACAACGCCACCAGCAACAGCCTGGTCACCAACAGTGCGTCCATCGGTGGCAGCGTGGGTGCCGGCGCATCGGGCAATCTCGGCTTCAACGTGGTATCGGGCGACAACAATGCCCAGGACAATGCTGCGTCGCTGTCCGCGGCCGATGCGTCCTTCAGCTTCGGCATGGCCGACGCCGAGGTGTTCGTCAACCAGGCTGGCTTCGGCAATGCCACCATGAACTCCGGCGTCACCAACGCCGCAGGCCTGGGCGGCAACGCCTTCGGCGGCGCGTCCGGCAACATCGGCGTGAACATCGCCTCTGGCAACAACAACGAGCAGAAGAACGCGCTCGCGGCCTCGGTAGCGACCACGGCGGTGGCGCAGTCGAGCATCAGCTCCAACCAGGTCTCCACCGGCAACACGGTCAGCAACGCCGGCTTCGTGCAGTCCTACACCGATACCGTGCAGGTCGGCATGCATGGCGGCGTCAGCGGCCTGACCCTGGCCTATGGCGCAGGCACCTACCGCGGCACGGGCAACGCCTACCAGATGGCCAATTACTACCTGGACACCTGGAATGGCGAGCTGCCGCACCCGGGTGGCAACAGCACCGGCCACATCGACCTGGACAACCAGATCCAGAACGCCACGATGAACCCGAACCGGCCGGGGGTAGGCGGCCTGGGCTTCGATACGCGTGAGAGTGGCACCAGCCAGTTCGTCGAACTGGGCGTGGCCGACCTGTATGCCAGCCTCAGCGGCACGGTCAGCACCACGCGCTGGGTGAACGTCAACGCCACGAACACCTCGGCATTGTCGGGCAGCGCCTTCTCCGGTGCCTCCGGCAACATCGGCGTGAACGTGGCTTCCGGCACCGGCAACCTGCAGGCCAACAGCCTTGCCCTGGCAGTGGCCCAGCCCAGCACCGGCGGTGGTGGTGGCAGCGGCGAGTAAGCGCAACACCCCGGCCGTCCGCCAATGGCCGGGTTCCCGGGAGCCCCTGTTCCTCCTCCCCCTTGGGACAGGGGCTCCCCCCTGCTGCCGGAGAACGTGATGATCCGTTGCCGTCTTTCGATGAGCCTGCTCTCCTGCCTGTTGCTGCTGGCCACTGTTTCTGCGTGGGCGGGCGACGTGCGCTTCAGTGGCGTACTGCCCAATGGCGCGCTGCTGCAGCAGAAGGTGGAGAGCATGCAGGAGCGGCGCTACCGCAGCGTGGTACGCCAGCACACCGATTACAGCTGCGGGGCAGCCGCACTGGCGACCATCCTGCGCCATGCCTATCACCTGCAGACCGACGAAGCGACGGTGATCGAAGGAATGATGGGGGTCTCCGATCCAGCACTGGTGGCAGAGCGCGGCTTCTCCCTGCTCGACATCAAGCGCTACGTGGAATCGCTGGGCATGCGTGGCCGGGGCTACCGCATCGACGAGACACGACTGCGCACCCTGCGCGTGCCAGGACTGGTGCTGATGGATGTGCGCGGCTTCCGCCACTTCGTGGTGCTCAAGCAGGTCCGCCAGGGAGTCGTCGAAGTGGCTGATCCGATCCTGGGCAACCGCAGCCTGGCACTGCCCGAATTCTTGGCGGCCTGGCCATCACGTGCGGTCTTCGTGGTGATCGGCAGTGATTTCGATCGCAACACGGTCCTGCTGCAACCCAGCGAACGGCCCAGTGCCCGCGCGCTCTACGCGCGACAGGGGCCGATCACCGATGCCGAACTGGTCGACTTCGGCTTCAGCCACGCCGACCTGTTCTGAAGGAGGTTCCGCCATGTTCCGCCACCGTCTGTTGATGGTCCTGCTGCTGGCCTGCCCCACCCTGCCCCTGCAGGCGGCGGACGCCGCGCCCGGGCGCGGCCTGAAGGAGATTCCGGATCCCGAACTGAACCTGATGCGTGGCCGCTACACCGTGGGCGGCAATACCGTCGCCTGGTTCGGGGTCACGATGGTCTCGCAGTGGCAGGCCAGCAACGGAAGCGTGCTGCAGGGTGCGTTGACCTTGGGCATGGACTTCCGCGGTGGCGGCAGCCCGAAACTGAGCTTCCAGCCCAGCGTGCACGTGACCGCCGCAGATGCTCCGCTGCCGGACACGCAGGGTCGCCACATCGACAGCAGCGGCCTGGCAAACGCCAGCGGTCTGGTGCAGAGCGTGCAGGTGGCCGGCGATGGCAACGCCGCCCGCAATGCGACCACGCTGGTGGTACGCAACGGCGCGGTGCCGGCCCTGTCGGGTGACGGTGTCCATTCGCTCAGTGCACAGGGCGCAGGCGTCTCGGCCTCCGCAGTGCTGGAGGGCAACCAGGCACGCCTGCAGCTGCAGGTGGATGGCCAGGGCCTGGTCCAGCAATGGATACGCAACGGCAGCGTCGGCCAGGGCATCGCCCTGGCCGGTGACGGCCAGATCGCCAGCAACCAGCTGCGGCTGGAACTGGTGCGGGATACCGCGGGCGGCAACCTGCCGTTGAGCCAGAACGTGGCCCAGGCGATTGCGATGAACCGCGGCATGGGGCCGGGCCGGTAGCACCACGGCACGGCGTTGGGGGAAGCGTTCCACAACGCAGGACACGGACATGCACACCTTGATGAGGATCACCCCGTTGGCGCTGGCGGCGCTGGCGGGCACCGCCCTTGCTGCACCGCCGACGCCTGACGACGGCCCCGACGTGCAGGCCCTGGCCAACCAGCTGGAACAGCTGAAGGCCAACTACGCGCAGGAAGTGCGGCGGTTGCGCGAGCTGGACATGCAGGTGCAGGCCATGCAGGCGCGGTTGAGCGGGCGTACGGGCGCCACTGGGCCGGCAACGGCGGCGGCAACCGGCACGGGCACGGGCACGGCAGTCGAGCATGGCTCGACTCCACAGACGTCGCCGGGCAGCGAAGGTTACGCCAGTACCGCTGCCGAGGCCCAGCAGGCCAGGCAGGAGTCGCGGCGCAGCGTGGACGACGTGAAGCAGCAGCAATCGGCCCTGTTCTCCCGTCGCTTCACCATCGAGAACAGCCTCACCTACGCCCGTTACGACCGCAAGCAGCTCACCCTCAACGGCTTCCTCGCGTTGGATGCCATCTTCCTCGGCAACATCGCCATCGAGAACGTGGAGTCCGACTCACTGACCTACAACGTGGCGGCCCGCTGGGGCGTCAGCCCGAACCTGACGCTCAATCTGGATGTGCCTTATCTGGCGCGGCGCACCGTGTACCAGAAAGGCGGCGCCGGCGGTGCAGCGGCCGCCATCGCGCAGGAGCAGACCAACGGCAACGGCTTGGGCGACATTGGCCTGAGCGCGAACTACCGGCTGTTCGGCGAACGCGGCTGGCGCCCGGAGACCGTGCTCACGGCCGGTGTCACCGCCCCCACCGGGCGCGCACCCTACGGCCTGGACTGGAAGGTGATCGAGCGCGATGACGATGACTACATCCGCTTCGCCGTGCCACGCGAGCAACCCACCGGCAATGGTGTATGGCAGGCCAACCTTGGCCTGTCGATGGTGAAGACCGCCGACCCGGCCATCCTGTTTGCCAACATCGGTTACGTGCACTCCATCCCGCGCGGCTTCAGCGACATCGACAGCAATCCCGACACGGTCAATCCGGGCGACGTGAAGCTGGGCGGCTCGGTGTACTTCGGCGCAGGCGTGGCCTTTGCGTTCAACGAGCGGACCAGCCTGAGCCTGTCCTTCAGTGACCGCATCAGCGCCCGCGCCTCCACCCGCTTCCAGGGCGGCAAATGGATGAAGGTGATCGGCAGTGACGCCAATGCGGCGTCACTGAACCTCGGCGTGACCTACGCGTTGAACCAGCACACAACGCTGGTGACGCTGCTGGGCATCGGGCTGACCCCGGACGCGCCGGACTTCACTCTCGCCTTCAAGATCCCGTACATGTTGTAGCGACAGCGCCCGGCCCGGCGCTGCGCAGGGCATGGGCACGGCGCGGATTCATCTTCCGGCACCACAGCAGTCCCTGCCCGCTGCTATATTCAGTCCAGCTCGGCAGGCATGGTGCCTGCCCTCGAATCACAGGGAGTTGGTCATGGGTCTGGTACAGGCGGTGAAGGGTGCGGTGGGCGGTGTGCTGGCCGACCAGTGGAAGGACTTCTACACCGTGCCGGCGGGCCTGCCGTCCACGGCCGCCCTCTTCGCGGCGGTGCCGCAGGGCACCAACGCCGGCCGCGGTTCCAACACCAGCGGCTCGTCCAACATCATCACCAACGGCTCGAAGATCATCGTGCCGGAAGGCTACGGCCTGCTGCTGTTCCAGGACGGTGCGATCACTGCGTTCGTCGCCGAACCGGGTGGCTATGAGTGGCGTTCGGACGATCTGAACTCGCAGTCGATCTTCGCCGGCGACGGCCTGGTCAGCACCTTCATCAAGCAGAGCTGGGAACGCTTCAAGTTCGGCGGCCAGCCGGGCTCGCAGCAGGCCGCGTATTTCGTCTCGCTGAAGGAACTGCCGGACAACCGCTTCGGCACCCAGTCGGAAATCTACTGGGACGATGGTTTCCTCAATACCCAGGTCGGCGCGGTCACCCGCGGCTCGTACACGCTGAAGATCGTCGACCCGATCCTGTTCGTGAAGAACTTCGTGCCGGCCAGCTATCTGCGGCCGGGCCAGGTGTTCGACTTCACGGATCTGGACAACGCCGCCGCCAGCCAGCTGTTCAATGAAGTGGTCGGCTCGCTGGCCCCGGCCTTCAGCCTGTATACCAACGATCCGGGCAAGGGCAACCGCATCACCAAGCTCCAGCAGGACTCGCTGGGCTTCGCGCAGAGCCTGTCGGCCGCCGTCGAGCAGGCTTACCAGTGGAAGTCCGACCGCGGCCTGGCCATTGTCAAGACCGCCATCGTTTCGATCGAGTACGACGCCAACACCCGCGAACTGCTGAAGACCGTGCAGCGCGCCGACGCGCTGTCCGGTTCGCGCGGCAATTCCAACCTGCAGGCCAGCGTCGCCCAGGGCATCCAGTCGGCCGGCGAGAACGGCGGTGCGGCGGGTCTGGTCGGTGTCGGCATGGCCTCGGGCATGTTCGGTGTTGGCGGCATGCAGCAGCCGGCCACCCCGGCTGCCGACGATCCGGTCGCCAAGCTGAAGAAGGCCAAGGAAATGCTCGATCTGGGCTTGATCACCCAGAGCGATTACGACGCGCTCAAGGCCAAGGCACTGGGCCTGTAACAGCAGGACGCACACCCAACATGTCCGATCCCCGAAACGGTCCACCGCCGCTGCCCGGATCCGCGCCCGCGACGCCGCCGCCCTTGCCGGCGGCGTCGTTGGATGGGCCCGGTTCGCCGCAGGACGTCCCTCCCCTGCCCGGCAGCTTCCCGCTGGACACCTCGACGCTGCCGCAGGCCATCCGCGATGAAGTGGAAGCGCCCGATCCTGTGGCCATCGATACGTCGGCCAGCGAGCTGAAGGACGGCCTCAACCGCTGTCCGAAGTGCGGCGCCACCGACATCCGGCCCAAGGCCGGCACCGACATCCTCGTCTGCCTGTACTGCCGTCACGAATGGCACGGTGCGCGGGTCGAGGAAGAATTCGGCCTGGGCGAAGCCATCGACCAGCTGCGCGGCACCGTCATTGCCTCCGGTGCGCGTGACATCGATGCCGACACCTCGGCACTGATGACGTTCAAATGCACTGGGTGCGGCGCCGAAGTCACGGTCAATACCGAGAGTACGATGACGGCGCGCTGCCACTGGTGCCGCCATGTGTTCGGCGTCAACGAGCAGATCGCCAACGGCGCGGTGCCCGATGCGGTGCTGCCCTTCCACATCAAGAAGGACGATGCGGTCGCGCGCATCCGCCAGTTCGTCGACAAGCGCCGCATGTTCGCGCTGAAGGCGTTCAAGGACCAGTTCACCCCGGAAAACGTGGTGGGCGTGTTCCTGCCCTACATGATCGTCGACAGCAATGTCAGCGCGGCCGTGGCCGGCAAGGGCGAGATCAAGACGCGTGAGTACACGGTGGGCAGCGAGAAGAACAAGCGCACCCTGTATGACGCAGACGTCTACCAGGTCGAACGCCAGGTCGACTTCACCGTCGATGACCTGCCCCTGGAATCCTCGGCCGAGCGCGGCAATCTCGATACCCGCGCCAATACCAACAACATCATCAACACCATCCTGCCGTTCGACACCAAGAACGCCGTGAAGTGGAACGCCTCGTACCTGGCCGGCTTCACTTCGGAGAAGCGCAACCTGGATGTCGAAAAGCTGCGGCCGCGGCTGGAAGACCAGCTGCTGTCCATTGCCCGCGCACAGGTGGAAGGCTCGGTGAAGCGCTACAACCGTGGCGTGCGCTGGGAGCAGGAACAGCTGGAAGTGCACGGCACCCGCTGGGTGTCGATGTACCTGCCGGTGTGGTTGTACTCGTACCACCAGCCCGGCAAGAACGGCGGCATGCTGCACTACATCGCGGTGAACGGCCGAACCGGCGAAACCATGGGCAGTGTGCCCGTGCAGCAATGGAAGATGCTGCTGGCGGCACTGGCCACCGGCACCGTCATTGAAGCCCTCGCAATTGCCTTCCTGGTGGCATCGACATGAGCGACGACAGTGGCCTCTGGCTGTTGGCGGCAGGACCAGCCGGCGCAACCGCGCTGTACTGGGCGCTGTACCGCTATTACCGCAACACCGACAAATCGCATTCCTTCGAGCACGAGACCGACATCGAGGCCAAGCCGGTCACCGGCTCGGACCAGCAGGTGGGACGGGTTACCGGCACCGAGGAGAAGCGCATCCGCGGTGACAACGTGTATGAGTACCGGAAACGGGTGGCAAGGGTGAAGCCCGAAGGATAGAGCAAGGCCATGCCTGGCTGCGGGCGGTGCCGGGCGCTGGCCGGCTCCCCTTTGACGCCCAGAGACCGAAGAAATGCCGGCCAGCGGCCAGCACTACCCGTCAGCTCTCGGCTGGCCTGCCTCAGGGCGCATCCTCACACCGTCTCCCACCCCACCGGTTCGATACTCGCGCGATCCACCCTTCCGAGGATCCTGCGATGGCTGCCCTGCTTGCCCGTAGCTGGCTGTCGGCGCTGTGCTTCCTGGCCCTGCCTGCCCTGGCCCAGGACGCCTCGTTCGGCTTCGGCGAACAGACCACCCGCACCGACCAGACCACGCAATCCAGCAGCACCCAGACCCAGAGCAGTAGCGCGGTGACCACCCAGACCACCACCAGCGGCAGCTCGCAGTCCGAATCACGCACCGAAAACAAAGAGATCGACGTGGGCTTCGGTTTCCACGACGACAACGACGACTGGAGCCATGATCGCCACCGTGGCGGCCGCGATGTGCGCGACAGCGATCTGTTCGGGAGCTGGACGCTGGGCCAGGAAAACGGCGATACCTGCACCATCGAGCTGAAGAACATGGAATGGTTCGGCGGCTACAGCGCCTATGTGCCCGCCGGCTGCCCGGAGGGCTTCTTCTCGGCCAACCGCTGGGTGCTATCAGGCAACCAGCTGCTGCTGACCGACTCCAGCAACACCGTGTTCGGGCGCTTCCGCGCGTCAGGCGGTGGGCGCTGGACGGGGTACCGTGAATCGGATGGGGCGCGTTTGTATCTCAACCCCAAGGGGCGCTGATCGCGCCGTGCACGCAATGGGCACGCGCTGATCGGGAAGATCAGGCGTCCGCCCCGCCCCGCCGCCGACATGTCCGCTCCCACCGGTTCCCGTCTGGTCATCTATGCCGCCCTCGCGGGCAACCTGGCCATTGCCATCGCCAAGTTCATCGCTGCCGGCATCTCCGGCAGCTCGGCCATGCTCAGTGAGGGCGTGCATTCGCTGGTCGACACATTGAATGAACTCCTGCTGCTGTACGGGCTGCGCCGTGCCGGCAAGGCGCCGGATTCCCTGCATCCATTCGGCTACGGCCGCGAGCTGTACTTCTGGAGCTTCATCGTCGCCCTGCTGGTGTTCGCCGCCGGCGCCGGTGTTTCGGCCTACGAGGGCATCCAGCATATCCGCCGGCCGGAACCGGCCACCAACCATGCACTGAGCTACAGCGTGCTGGGCATCTCCATCCTGTTCGAGGGTGCCTCCTGGTGGGTGGCGCTGCGCGAGTTCCGGCGTACCAAGGGCAAGCTTGGCTACTTCGAAGCCTTCCGCCGCAGCAAGGATCCTTCCACCTTCACCGTACTGCTGGAAGACAGCGCTGCGTTGCTCGGGCTGGGCTTCGCGTTGATCGGCCTGGTGGCCGCGCAGGCGCTGGATATGCCGGTGCTTGATGGTGTGGCGTCGCTGTGCATCGCCGGCGTGCTGGCCGCAACCGCCTTCCTCCTGGCCCGTGAAACCAAGGGCCTGCTGGTTGGAGAGCCGGCCCACCCGGCGGTGGCCCAGCGGATCATGGCGGTGGCGGAAACTGATCCGGACCTGCGCCGCGCGAACGGCGTGACCACCATGCAGATGGGACCGGAACAGGTCGTGGCCATGCTCAGCGCCGAGTTCGAGGATGACCGGAAGACGCCCCAGATCGAGGCGTGCATCACCCGCATCGAAACGGCGGTGAAGCGCGAGTATCCGGAACTGGTGGCACTGTTCATCAAACCGCAGACACCCGAGGTCTATGCCGCCCGGCGCGCCGCGCTGGCTGCACCGCCCGCGCCGGAATGACGCCGCGTCTGCGCCCGTTTCACCAGTCCAATGCCACAGTGCCACCAACATTTGCCCGAGCCTGCCTCTACCGTGCCGGATTGGTTGCCCACCGCTCTTCAGATCCTCCCGCGCAGCTTCTACCGGCGCCCGCCCGTCGAGGTTGCGCCCGAGCTGCTCAACAAACTTCTGGTCCGTGACGATGGCCGAACGGGTCGCATCGTTGAAGTCGAAGCGTACGCGGGCAGCGTCGATCCGGCGGCGCACTCCTATCGCGGGCAGACGCCGCGCACGGCCAGCATGTTCGGTGAGGCCGGGCACCTGTATGTCTACTTCACCTACGGCATGCACTGGGGCAGCAACGTGGTCTGCGGAGAGGTCGGTGAAGGGGTGGCGGTGCTGCTGCGGGCCGTCGAGCCGCTGGCGGGCCTTGAGCGCATGCACGAGCTGCGCCCCGCCGCGCGCCGGGACCACGATCTGGCCAGCGGCCCCGGCAAGCTCTCGCAGGCATTCGGGCTGGACCGCAGTTTCGACGGCGCCGACCTGGTGACTGGCAGCCACGGCATTGTCATCGCCAGCGATGGCGTGCGGCCCCCGGAGGATCCAGTGGTCGGGCCCCGCATCGGCATCAGCCGCGCTGTTGATTTCCCCTGGCGGTGGCACATCCGTGATCACCGTCACGTATCGATTCAGCCACGTCGCGCTTCCGCCCCTGCGAGGAAACGATGATGACCCCGCTCGACAAACCACTGCGCCGCGAAGTGCACATTGATGGCCTGCCCTATACCCTCACCGTGGACCCCGAAGGCCTCAAGCTGGTTGAGAAGGGGCGACGCAAGGGCATCATCCTGCGCTGGCAGGACCTGGTATCCGGAGACGCTGCGCTGGCCGCCGCCTTGCAGGCATCGCTCCAACAACACTGAGCCAGCGCGCCCACCTCACATCGGCATCACCCCGCCGTGGCGATACATAACGGCGCGCGCGCTAGCGTAGCGCCAGACAGCCGCCGCAACCGCCCTCGCCACCCAGCCCTGAAAAGCGCCATGGACGAAGCCGAACGACTGCTCGAAATCGAACGATTGCATCTGCTGGATACGCCCCCTGAGCCGGTGTTCGATGCCATCGTCGCGGCGGCCCGCGCCGCGACCGGCCTGACCATGGGGCTGATTACCGTGGTGGCCGAAGACCGCCAATGGTTCAAGGCCAACATCGGCCTGGAGGGCGTCAGCGAAACGGCGCGCGAGATTTCATTCTGCACTCATGCCATACGCCAGGACGAGCTGTTCGAGATACCCGACGCGCGTCAGGACCCACGCTTTTCCACCAATCCACTGGTCACCGGTGGGCCGCGCATCCGCCACTATGCCGGTATCCCTCTGGGCTCGGCCCATGGCGCACGCATTGGCACGCTGTGCCTGCTCGACCCGATGCCCGGTGTGCTGTCGCCCTCGCAGCGCGAACTGATGGTTCACCTGGCACGGGTCACCACCCAGGTGCTGGAACAGCGCAGCACCCTGATGGCGCAGGTTGCCCAGGCCAAAGCACTGCATCGCGAGTTGAAACGCAGCGAAGACTTTCTGGAGCGCACGAACCGCGCGGCGCGGGTGGGCGGCTGGGAGATGGACCTG
Source organism: Stenotrophomonas veracruzanensis (assembly GCF_032911525.1). NCBI lineage: Bacteria > Pseudomonadati > Pseudomonadota > Gammaproteobacteria > Lysobacterales > Lysobacteraceae > Stenotrophomonas > Stenotrophomonas veracruzanensis. The sequence goes on along the minus strand of NZ_JAWJTI010000003.1, from coordinate 55,834 downwards.
CTCACCAACGAAGTGCGCTGGACCCGCGAAACCAAGCAACTGCACGGCGTGCGCAGCAACTTCGAGCCCACGTTGGAGACCGCACTCTCGTTCTATCGCGAGGACAGCCGTAACATCATCCGCGCCGCAGTGCAGCGCTGCATCGACGAAGGCACATCCTGGGAGGTGCAGCTGCCCATGACCACCGCCGACGAGCGCGCCATCTGGACCCGCGTGGTCGGCAGCCGGCAGCAGGTCGATGGCCGCCCGCGGCTGGTCGGGGCGATCCAGGACATCACCGAAGAGCGCGCCGCGCTGGATGCGCTGGAAGCCAGCGAGACGCGCTACCGCCGCCTGTTCCACTACAGCCTCGGCCTGATCTGCACGCATACGCTGGAAGGCGTTCTTACTTCGGTGAATCCCGCGGCCGTACAGTCATTGGGATACGATGAGGGCCAGATGATCGGGCGCAGCCTGTGTGACCTGATGCCGCCTGAGAAGCGCGATGGTTTCAAGGCGTACCTGAAGCGGATCCATGCCAACCACACCGATGCCGGCGTGATCGAACTGATCGCCGCCGATGGAGCGCGCCATTACTGGGCGTATCACAACGTGCTCGACAGCGAAGCCAACCCACCCTACGTGCTGGGACATGCGCAGGACGTCACCGCGCTGCGGATGCAGGAACAGCAACTGCGCGAGATGTCCTTCAAGGATCCGCTTACCCAGAGCTACAACCGCCGCTTCCTGCCCCGCCTTGACGAACTGGCCGACCAGGCATGGGCCTGCCTGGTGTTCGATCTGGATCATTTCAAACAGGTCAACGACATCCAGGGCCATGCGCGGGGTGACGCCGTGCTGGTGGAATTCGCCGCCTTCCTGCGTTCGCCGCTGGGTACGGCGGAGAACGTGGTGCGCATGGGCGGTGACGAGTTCATGGTGGTGCTGACCGCCCCGCAACCGGGGCGGCTGGCCGCGCTGGAGCAGTGGTATGCGCAGCACGCGGGGCAATCGCCCACGCCCTTCTCGATGGGGGCGACGCACCATGCAACGGGCGAGTCGGTGGCCGATACCCTGCAACGTGCCGACAGCCACCTGTATCGCGAGCGCGCCCGCGTGCGCAAGCACCCGCGCGCGCAGCCCTGATCAACCCCTGTCCGTATATCCCTGGCCGTCACACGGCGCTATGCTCGCCATCGGCCGCCCACGGCCGACTGGGGAACGCGCATGACCCGCAGCATCTGCCTCGCCCTGCTGCTGTTGCTGCTTCCTTCACTGGCGTTGCCGACGCCGACCCCTGCGCCGGTCGAAGCAAGGATACCTTTCGCACCGACTCTCTTTGTCGGCAGCGACGGCCTGCGCCATCTGGCCTACGAGCTGCACATCACCAACTACTACGGCGATACCGGTGCGCTGCAGCCGCAATGGCTGCAGGTGCTGGGCGACGATGCCGGCACGCCGCTGCTGAGCCTGGACGCCTCTGCCCTGCGCCGCTGGGTGCGGCCGACCCCAGCGGAGGATGGCGTGGTCTCCATTGCGCCGGGCAAGCGTCTGGTGGTGTTCCTGTGGCTGTCACTGCCCGCCGCAGCCCACGCGCCGCATTCCCTCCGGCACCGCATGCTGCTGGAGACAACGAACCACGGCAGCGTGGTGCTTGACGGCGCCAGTGTTGCGGTCAACGCAGGGTCGGTCATGGCGCTGGGTCCCCCCCTGCAGGGTGGCCGATGGCTCGCCCATGAGGGACCCGGCGACGCGCAGTCACACCATTGGGGCAGCCTGGTAGCGGTGAATGGTGATCTGACCATTCCGCAGCGCTTCGCGCTCGATCTGGTCGGTGTCGACGAACACGGCCACGCACTCCGTTCGACCGCCAGGGATCTGCAGCACACGCGTCATTCGGACTGGGTAGGATACGCAGCACCCGTACTGGCGGTCGCCGATGGCATCGTGCGCGCGGTGCGAGATGGGCAATCCGAGCATCCGCCCCTCACCCCACAGCCGGAGCCTGCCTCACTGACAGCAGACGGCCTGTTCGGGAACTACGTTGTCCTGGAAATCGCGCCGGGTGCCTTTGCCAGCTACGCCCATCTGCGCACCGGCAGCATCAGGGTGAAAGCCGGGCAACGTGTCCAGCGCGGACAGCCGCTGGCCGAACTTGGGCAGTCAGGCAACTCCGCCGCTCCGCATCTGCACTTCCAGCTTTCCAACAAGGCAAGCTTCGAAGGATCCGAAGGCATTCCCTATGTCTTCCAGGCCTTCGAGGATCTCGGCCCTGAAGGCGAAGCGCAGTTGTTCGGCCAGGGGGATGCCTGGAAGCCAGCCGTGGCCGCGCCACGGCAGAACCAGCTGCCGCTGAATGACATCGTCATCGCCTTTCCGCCGCACTGACACGCTCGCTCTGCCGCCGGGAATCCTCCCGTAGAACCGAAGGTATGCTCGGCTCTCAAGGCTCCCGCAGCGCGTGCGGCCCTACTCCGCCGCCAATGCCTGGATCGGGTCCAGCTGCGCCGCGCTACGCGCCGGAAAGTAACCGAAGCCAAGCCCGATCGCAGACGAACACGCCAGCGCGGCGAGCACCGGCCCGGGCGTGAACAGGAACGGCACACCCAGCGACAGCAGGCTGGACAGCGCACCCACAGCGAAGGCCAACAGCACGCCCAGCACGCCACCGAACAGGCAGATCAGCACCGCCTCGATCAGGAACTGGCGCAGGATGTCGCGCTGCCGCGCACCCACCGCCAGCCGCACGCCAATCTCGCGCACGCGCTCCTTCACCGACACCAGCATGATGTTCATCACGCCCACGCCACCGACCACCAGCGCCACCGCCGCAATCGCCGAGACCAGCGCCGCCAGCGTCTGGCTGGACTTCATCACCGCTTTGCGGATCTGGTCCGAGTTGTAGATGAAAAAGTCCCGACGCCCATGCAGCCGCTGCAGTTCCGCACCCAGCGAGACCTCCGCTGCACGGGTCGGAACGTCATCGCGCACACGCACGGTAATGCTCTCCAGCCGCTGGCTGCCAAGCAGGCGCGAGGCCGCCGAGGTGTAAGGCACGTAGACGGTGGGCGTCGCGCCGCCTGCGAATGCACTGGCACCTACCACACCGATCACGTCCACTGGCATGCCGCCCAGCAGCACCGTGCCGCCGATCGGATTGCCGTTGAACAACGTCTTGGCCGCCTTCTGGTCGAGCACGGCCACCGCGCGATGCGCAGCCACCTCGGCATCGGTGAAGAACCGGCCCGCCTTCAGGCGCAGCCCGCGCACGCGCGGCAGATCAGCACCCACGCCAAGGACCTGTGTGTTGGCGCGCCGGTTGCCCTGCAGAGCGGCCACTGAGCTGCTCAGGTTGGGGCTTACGCTGTCGACATAACTCAATGCGGCCAGGTGATCGGCATCGTCCACGACCAGCGTTTCAATCTCGGCCGAGCGCGGGTCGCCGAAATCCGTACCCGGGAAGATCTCCAGCGTACTGGCGCCCAGTTCGTTGATCTGTGACTCGACCTGCGCCTGTGCGCCCTTGCCCAACGCCACCACGGTCACCACCGCGGCCACGCCGATGATGATGCCGAGCATGGTCAGAAGGGTGCGCAGGCGATGGGCCAGCATCGAGCGTACTGCCATGCGGGTCGCCTCGCGTATGGCATCGATGCGGGCGCGGCGTTCAGCGGCCACCGTGGGTCTGTGCCCCGACACGTCTGCATGCTGCCGCGCGGTCTGGCCTTGTTCGTGGCGATCAGCCACCACGCGTCCATCGGCGATCTCGATCACACGCGACGCGTGGGCAGCAATCGCAGCGTCATGGGTCACCAGGATCACGGTGTGGCCCTGGCCGTGCATGCGCTTCAGCTCGGCCATCACCTGCTGGCCACTGGCATGGTCCAGCGCACCGGTCGGCTCGTCGGCCAGCACGATGGCGCCGCCGTTCATCAGCGAACGCGCAATGGAGACGCGCTGCTGCTGCCCGCCGGACAGCTGACTGGGCCGGTTCGTGGTGCGCTCACCCAGCCCCAGCGTTTCCAGCAGCATGCGCGCACGGGTGGTGCGCGCATCGGCATCCACGCCGGCATAGACCGCCGGCAGCGCCACGTTCTCGGTAGCGCTCAGGTTTTCCATCAGGTTGTAGCGCTGGAAGATGAAACCGAAATGCTCGCGACGCAGGTGCGCCAGTTCATCGGGCGACATCTGCTCGGTCGCTGCCCCATCCACGCGGTAGCTGCCTTCGGTCGGCCGGTCCAGGCAGCCCAGAATGTTCATCAGCGTGGATTTGCCCGAACCGGACGGGCCGATGATGGCGATGAACTCGCCCGCCAGGATGCGCAGCGACACGTCCTTCAACACCGCCACCTCGCCGGCGGCCGAGCGATAGGCGCGCGATACGCCATGCAGTTCAAGCAGCGCGTCGGCCATGCTCACATCCCCAGCAGGCTGGTGGGCTCGGCTTCCGCGCCACTGGGCGCCTGCCCGACCACCACGTTCTCACCTGCCTTGAGGCCGGACAGGATCTGCACCGCAGTAGCGGTGCGCAGGCCGGTCGTCACCGCGCGCTCGCGGGCACGGCCCTTGGCATCGATCACCTGCACGGTCGCGCTGTTGCCCGCCTTGTCATCGCTCTCGGACACTGCCGTCAACGGCACCTGCAGCGCGTTGGCGGCGCGCGCCAGCTGGATCGTCACCTTCACCGTCATCGACGGCTTCAGTTTCAGGCCCGGATTGGGTACATCAAACAGCCCGGCGTAGTACACCGCCTTCGGCGTCTGCGCCGATCCACCGGTGTTGCCGGTGGCCACGTCGGCAATCGACGACGGCGCGGGTTCAAGCTGCTGCAGATGCGATTCGTAGCGGCGTCCGCCCGGTCCCAGCGTGGAGAACCACAGGGGTTGGCCAGGCGCGATCAACTCCACGTCGGCCTCCGCGATCTCGGTGCGAACCGTCATCGTGTCCATCTGTGCCAGCATTACGATGGTCGGCGTGGTCTGCATCGAGTTCAGCGTCTGCCCGGCCTTGGTGACGATAGCCACGATGTAGCCCTCGGAGGGTGAGACGATACGGGTGTAGCCCAGGTTGATCCGCGCGGTCTCTACCTGGGTCACGGCCTGGTCGATCTGCGCCTGGAGCGCTGCGGCGTCAGAGCGCGCCGCTTCGCGCGCCACCCGCGCGGACTCGAAACCTTCCTGCGAGACCAGCCGCGACGCCACCAGCTGCGACTGGCGCTCATGCACGCGGATGGCCTGGGCGTAGCGCGCCTGGCTGGCCGCATGCTGGGCACGCAGCGCATTGGCAGCCGCTTCGGCGCTGCGCAAGGCGATGCGCTGCGGCTGCGAATCCACTTCGGCAATCAGATCGCCAGCGTGCACACGCTGGCCCAGCACCACATGCAGGCGCTTGACCTGGCCGGACACCTGCGCGCCCACCGCCACCAACTCTTTCGGGTTGACCCGGCCCACCGCCTGTACGGTCTTCTCCAGGTCCGCAACCCTTGCCGGCGCAGTGATCAGCGCGGCATCATCGCCGCCTGTGAATGCCCACCAGCCGGCGGTGCCTGTAACGGCAGCTACGGCCGCGGCAATGATCCAGGTCCTGCGGTTGTTCATTGAAACGCCCGGCTTCGGGCGGCCACCCAGTGCGACCGCTGAGGCCGCAGTCTGCGAGCCCGGAGTGGACGTTTCTTGGAGCCACTGTGGAGATTGCATGGAGACGTGGCCGCCGTTCAGGCGCGCCACCCCCGGCTGAATCGGGCTCCCCGCGTCCACGCAATCTCGACACAATCTCGACCGAGTCTCCATCAATGGAGGCTAGCCTCGGCGCCCTTGTCGACTGCCTGCGCGCCGTGACCCGACCCTATCCAGATATGCCCTCGATCGACGTGCGTCGCGCCTATCTGGCCTGCTGCGCGCCTTCGCCGTGGCTGCTCGTGCTGGTGCTGACCTCAACCGGCGTCTGCACGCTGGCCAGCCAGCACGCGCTGCCGTCCCTGCTGGCAGGCTTCGGCGCCGCCGCACTGGTGTGGTTCCACAGCGATGGCGCCGGCCGATTGAACCACCTCGGGTCGCCCGCTGCGTTGGCCCTGATCGGCCTGGCGGCATGGTGGGCGACCCACCCGGCAAGCGGTACTGCGCTGCATCTGCTGATCACCGCTGTCGCCGTACTGGTCATCGCGCTGGCGGCCCTCCGTATGCGCGCCGTCCTGCACATGGCAATGCGCCTGCAGGCGCGGGTGGATGCAACCACGATGGCAGCGCGCTGGATCAAGCTGCCCGCCGCCGTATCCGCACTCGCTGTACAGCAGCGGCTCAGCAAGGACCCGATGCAACCGTCATTGCATCGCACCCTGGTGCTGGCAACGCTGGCGTGGGCCGCCAATGAAGAAGCACAGGCCATGGAGCGCCGACGATGACGCTGCCCCTGCCGACGCATCTGCCCACTCTCTTTCCGAATCCGCAGCACCCCATGAAACACGATCTCCGCACCCGACAACCACCTCTGGTATTGATTGCCGAAGATGAGGGTGAGATCGCAGACATTCTCGGCGCCTACCTGGCCCGCTCCGGGTTGCGCAGCGCCCGCGCCGCCGATGGCGAGGCCGCCCTGGCCAGCCACCGCCAACTGCGCCCGGACCTGGTGCTGCTGGATGTGCAGATGCCCAAACTCGATGGCTGGCAGGTGTTGAGCGAGCTGCGCCGGCGCGGCAACACGCCGGTGATCATGATCACCGCGCTCGACCAGGACGTGGACAAGCTGACCGGACTGCGCGTCGGTGCTGATGACTATGTGGCCAAGCCCTTCAATCCGGCCGAGATCGTCGCCCGTATACAGGCGGTGCTTCGGCGTAGCGCGAAGCCTGTCGCCGAGGAGCCGGACGGGGTGATCCGCCAGGGACCATTCGAGATCGACCTGCGCAGCCACGAGGTCGCCGTGCGCACCGGGGATCATGTGCACGCGTTGAACTTCACGCTTACCGAGTTCCGCCTGCTAGTGCATATGGCCCGTGCACCGCGTCAGGTGCACAGCCGGCTGGACCTGTTGCAGACCTGCCTACCTGAGGGCGATGCGCAGGAACGCACCGTGGACAGCCATGTCAGCAAGCTGCGTCGCAAGCTGGAAGAGGTAGGTGTCATTGGCATTCCTGCCACCATCCGTGGCGTTGGCTACCGCTTCCTGGACTGAATGATGAATCCCAAGGGCAAGAGCATCGGTCGTCAGATCACGCTGTCCATCACCGTCGCCTCGTTGTGCTCAACGGTGCTGTCGATCAGCGGTTTCTACCTGTTCTACTACCTGATGGAGGTGTTCTATCCGCGGTGGTACGACGAGCCGGAAACCATCATGCCGTCCGGACTGGAATGGCTGTGGATCGGGTTGACGGCCTCGGTTGTCGTCATCTTCGCAACGCTGGTCGCCTCGCGCCTGACCCGGCGCATCATCACACCATTGAACTCAGTGGCCGAGAGCCTGCGCAGGGTCGCCAGCGGTGACCTGGAGGCGCGTGCGCGCGGCGGAGACACCTCGATGACCGAGGCCGCCACGCTGGTCAGCGACTTCAACTCCATGGCCGAGCGATTGAGCCGGATGTCCGAGAACCGCGTGTTCTGGAACGCGGCCATCGCACACGAGCTGCGCACGCCGATGACCATCCTGCGTGGCCGCCTGCAGGGTATCGCCGAGGGCGTGTTCGAGCCCGGCCCCGAGCAGTTCAACAGCATGCTCACCCAGCTGGAGGGCCTGAACCGCATCATCGAGGACCTGCGCGTGGTCAGCCTGGCCGAGAGTGGCCACCTCGATCTGCGCCTGCAACGCAGCGACGTCAGCGTGCAGGTCGCGGCGGTGGTGGAGGCGATGTCCGAGGCGCTGACCGAGAGTGGTTTCTCGGTGACGTTGGACGCACGGCCCTCGCTTGCCGACTGCGATCCGGCACGCATCCGCCAGGCGGTGCTGGCACTGCTGGAAAACGCACGCCGACATGCCATTCCCTGCCCGCTGCAAGTGCACGTGTCGCTGGCTGAAGGCCATTGCACCGTGACCGTTGAAGATGGCGGCCCCGGCGTGCCAGACGACCTGCGCGACAGCATCTTCGAAGCCTTCCAGCGCACCGATGTGTCGCGCTCACGGCAGAGCGGTGGCTCAGGTCTCGGCCTGGCCGTGGTACGGGCGATTGCAGTGGCCCATCACGGAACGGCGCAGTGCCGTCCAACCGAACGCGGCGGCAGCGCGTTCGAGATCCGCTGGCCGGTGCATGCGCGTCGTTGACATTGCAACGCCAACCAACGTCGGCCACTAACGTTGCGCTGGTAGCGGCCCATCTTGGTGGGCGCCAGGTATCACGACACCACGCGCGTTGCTTCGGCACCTGGGCCCGCGCAAACAACAGCCGAGCATGGCTCGGCGCTACAGGAAATCCGCCATGCGCTGCAGCTCGTCTTCGAGCGCGCCACGAAATACCTTGTCGCGGGCCAGCGACTTCCCGGCATAGCCCACGTTCGACATCAACTCACCCTCGCGCACGCTCAGGTTGGCCCAGCCCACCACCTGCTCATGCCACAACACTGGCAGCGCGTAGTAGCCGTACTGGCGCTTCGGTGCAGGCGTATACGCCTCGAATTTGTACACCCAGCCCCACAGCAGCTCGAAGCGGCGGCGGTCCCACACCACGGGGTCGAACGGCGCCAGCAGGCGTACCTGGTCGTCCGGCGCATGGCGGCGCGAGCGCGGGTTCTCGTCCGCCGGCCAGTACCAGGTAGTGCCCTCCAGCGTGCAGCTGGCCAGTTGTTGCTTGGCCAACGCCAACGCCTGCCGGGTCTGCTCGGACAGATGCGGTGCGCCATAGCCCAGCAGGCGCACCAGATAGGTCAGGCTCGCCGAGGGCAGCGGCGCGTACTTGCGCACCACCAGATCGATCAGGGCGGCAGCACGTTCGATCTGCGCCTGTTCGCTGGAATCGGGCTCGGCATGCTCAGCCACCGCGTAGATGCGCGTACCGCTGTCGCGTCGCTGCACCCGCAGCAGGCCACGGTAGTGCATGCCGTCCAGTAGATGCGTGCTGGCATTGCTGGTGCCTCCCCAGTAGTTGGTCACCCGCCCATGCGCGAACGCCTGGTCGACCTCACGCGGGTGCACGCTGCCGCGCTCGCGCACGAAGGCCAGCACGTCGGCGGCGCGGCGATGGGTCTCGGCATCCCACTCGCGCTTGGAAACCCGTGGGTGCATCAGCGCCAGATGTTCACGCGGCAGGAAGCCGTAGTTCACCAGGCAGTCCTCTTCCACCGGCAGACGCGTGTAGCGCCGCTCAAGATCGCCCGCGCGGTAGTCCTTTACCCGGTGCCGAAGGGTCAGGTCCTGCGCGCGTGCCGGTGCACGGATCGGGTCGGCCTGCACGAAGCCCAGCCGTCGTATCGCGGTCAGCAGCGTGGTCGGCTTGAACAGGGTGCGCGCCACCGCGTGGCGGCGAAGATCATCGAGAGTAGGCGTGGCAGGCATGGCCGCATTGTAGAGTCGAGTCATGCTCGACTGCATTCATCGGGAAGATCGGTCGATCATGGCTCGACCCTGCAGGGCGCCGTCCGCCTCCACTAGCTGCAACGAGCCGATCACCAACGCCCGCATGCCCTGCTTGAACTCGGTGATCACCTGCCCTTCTTCATCGTCCGCAATCGCGTAGATGGTGTCGGCGCCGGCGATGCAGTAGAAGGCGATCGTGGCCAGCAGCCAGCGCACCTTGTCCACCGGCAGGCCGAACACATCAGCCACGTGCGCCTGGTGCGAGGCGATCTTTTCCAGCATCGACGTGGTCGCCACCGTGCGCCGCAGGAGGTATGGGGGCAGCCCGGGATGCGCCTTCACCACCTCGCACAGTGACTCCACGAACCCCATCAGGTAGGCCTCCAGCCCACCCGGTGCATCGACCGACGCACGCGGAATCTGCCAGCGCTGGAACACCGCCTCCGCCACCAGGCGCTTCAATGCCTCCAGGTTGGCCACGCGCTTGTACAGCGCCGCCTGGGTCACCGCCAGTTCGGCGGCCACGTTGGCCATGGTCAGGTTGGGCAGGCCCAGGCGGATGCCGATGTCGGCCAGGCGCTCCGGGGTGATGGTCGGTGGGCGGCCACGGGTCGGCGCCGTTGGATCTGGGTGCGTGCTCATACCCTGCTGAGGGTGCCAGTAAAGGGCCCCCCTTGTCCGCTTCGATTGATTTAGTTTAATTTACTCAACTAATTCGGAATGCGTCCAGCACGCTGCCCGTAGTCGAGCCCATGGCTCACCTCCCGCCAGGTCCCCACCCAGCCAACAACCCTGCGCTGCGCCTTCTCCCCGTGCTTGCCGTCGGCAGCGCGCCAGGCGCGATCGCGCCTGCGATTCACAGGAATCTGGCATGAACGTGTACGACTTCTCTTCTCCGCAGCATCCTGCTGCCGCCCCCTTTTCCGGTCAGATGCATCCGCCGGGCATGCCCCTGCGCTACCGGGTGTCAGCCCTCACGTTGGGGCTGCTTGCCTCGTTCGCCGCGCTGGCCGACACCGCACCGTCCACCCTGCCCTCGGTGCAGGTGCAGGAACAGCGCCGGGTCACTGCGGACTACGCGGGCGGGCAAGTGGCTGCCGGCAGCCGCGTCGGCCTGCTTGGCGACAAGGACTTCATGGACACGCCGTTCAGTACGGTCAGCTACACCGAGTCCTTCATCCGCGACCGCCAGGCCAAGGACCTGACCGACGTCATCGCCGCCACCGACCCTACGGTGTTCAGCAACGGCGTCACCGGTTCGTGGAGCGAGAACTACGCGATCCGCGGATTCGCCTCCAACACCAGCGACACCACCTTCAATGGCCTGAGCGGCATGGCGCCGTACTACCGCACCTCGCCGGAAATGTTCGAGCGCATCGAGGTGCTGAAGGGCCCCTCCGCGCTGCTCAACGGCATGCCGCCGGGCGGTTCGGTTGGTGGCAGCGTCAATCTGGTCCCCAAGCGTGCCGGCGATCAACCGCTGCTGCGGGTCAGTGCCAACTTCGCCTCCGACGCGCAGTTCGGCACCCACGTGGATATGGGCCGTCGCCTGGGCACAGACAAGCAGTTCGGCATCCGCTTCAACGGTGCCTACCGTGATGGCGATGGCGCGGTCGGCAAGCAGCGCAAGAAGGTACAGCTCGGTTCGCTGGCATTGGACTGGCGCGGCGACCGTGCGAGGCTGTCGGCGGATCTGTACAGCGCCGATGACCGCGTGGACGGCCCGGCACGTGGCGTCGGCCTGGCGCCGGGCGTCGCCATTCCGCGGCCGCCGCGTGGCGATACGCTGATCAACCCGGACTGGGCCTACGTGGACAGCCAGGACAAGGGCGCGATGCTGCGCGGCGAGCTGAACATCAACGATAGCCTGACGGCCTACCTCGCGTATGGCACCAGCAAGACCGACTACCGCTACAATGGTTCGATCAGCGCGCAGATCCTCAATCCAGCCGGCGACTTCAGCACGGTGATCGGCCAGCTCGCCTTCGATATCAGGAAGCAATCCGCAGATGCCGGCCTGCGCGGTTCGTTCCGCACCGGCGCTGTCGGCCACCAATGGGCCGCCAACGTGACCCACTACCAGCACACCCAGAACGACTATGGACGCCGCAGCGTGCCGGGCTGGGACTGGACCACCCATCTGTATAACCCGGTGTGGGGCCCGGCCGCGCCGTTCGTGGCACCGCACATCTCGCATACCGAGCTGAAGCAGCACAGCATCGGCTTCGCCGACACCCTCGCCTTCGCCGATGACCGCGTGCAGCTGACGCTGGGCGTGCGCCGCCAGGAGGTGGTCAGCGAGACCTTCGACGTGTCCACGGGTGCACGCATCTCGCGCTACGACGAGAGCGCCACCACGCCGGCAGCGGCCCTGCTGGTGAAAGCCACCGACACGATCTCCCTCTACACCAACTACATCGAAGGCCTCAGTCAGGGCGCCACCGCGCCGATGACCGCAGCCAACGCCGGCGAAGTGTTCGCACCGTTCCGCACCAGGCAGAAGGAGCTGGGCCTGAAGCTGGACCTGGGCAGCTTCGCGCACACCTTCAGCCTGTACGAGATCAAGCGACCGAGCAGCTACACCGACCCGGTCACGAATATCTTCTCGTTTGGCGGCGAACAACGTAACCGCGGCGTGGAATGGGGCTTCTTCGGTGCGCCGCTGGAAGGTGTGCACCTGCTCGGTGGCGTAGCCTATGTACAGCCGAAGCTGACCCGCACGGCCGGCGGTGTGAATGAGGGGCGAACCGCCACTGCCGTAGCGCAACGGCAGGCCAAGCTGGGTATTGAATGGGGTGTGCCGACCTTGCAGGGCCTCACCCTGACCGGCAATGCCACGGCGATGTCGAAGCAGTACATCAGTGCCGACAACAGCCTGTCTGTGCCGGGGCGCACGTTGTTCGATGTGGGGGCGCGCTACAGCACCACCGTGGCGGGTCGACCGCTTGCGCTGCGGGCCAGCGTGAACAACGTGACCAACAAGGCGTACTGGGGCATGCCGTTGCTGTCGAGTCTGGCGCTGGGTGCTCCGAGGACGGTGCTGGTGTCGGCGACGATGGATTTCTGAGCCGGGCGGCCTCCGCGCCAGACATGCATCGCCTGTAGAGTCGAGCCATGCTCGACCCGCTTTGCCGGTGACGTGTAGAGCCGAGCCATGCTCGGCTCGCCATGTCGATCCAACGACAGCATTCACGCATGGCGTGGATCTGTATTTCATTCCGGAAGCAGACGATAGATGGCATGGCTGGTCAACGCCAACACCGCCAGATGCCCCACGTAGTACCCATAAAATGCCCAGCGCCAGCGCGGCAGCTGCCACGGCACCCGCGCGGCCAACAGCACCACCGGAACGGCCAGCAGCGCCCAACCGTTATGGTTGGCCCAGCACACCGCTGCAAGCCCAACCAGCAACAGCCACCACGCCCGATGCCGGAACGCGATCCAGGCCAGCAGCACGGAGCCAACGCCGGCCCACTGGTAGTCCACGAACATCGGCAGCACGCCGGCAGCCAGCAACAGCCGCACCGGCCGATTGTTCGCCAGCGCATGCACGGCCACCGCCGCCACAGTGAAGGTGAGCAGGATGTTGAGCGGAAGCCAGGAACCGAACGCGAGTGCGTGCAATGGCTGCGCGATCAGTCCCCATAGCGCGAGCCGGCGTATCGATTTGCGCAGGTCGGCTCCGGGCCGGGCCAGGTTGCAGGCCATCACCAGCGCGAACAGCGGGAAGGCGATACGCCCCAGTTCGCTGACCACCGGCACGTAGGCGCCGAAGACCACCTTGGCCACATGATCGCCGGTCATGGCCAGCAGCGCGATCCACTTCAACAGCTCGCGCGCGCCGCTGCTGAGGCCGAGGTCGAAGGTGAACATCCGTGTCGGGGTTGCTTGCATCATCGAAGCTTATGCGCATCGGCAAGCGCATTTCCATCGCCGGGCAGGCAACCAGCGCTGCCGGATGCCGCGGGTGGGGGTATGCTGGCCGCCCCTGCTTGTGAGGCCCCGCCATGCGTACCCTGTACCCCGCCATCGAGCCCTACCGCGAGTTCACCCTGCCGGTGAGCGATCTGCATACCCTGCATATCGAAGAGTGTGGCACGCCGGAGGGCATCCCGGTGGTGTACCTGCACGGCGGCCCGGGCGCTGGCATCTCGCCGACCCATCGCCGCTTCTTCGACCCGGCACGTTACCGCATCGTGCTGATCGACCAGCGCGGCAGCGGCCACTCCACGCCGTTCGGCGAGCTGCGCGACAACACCACGCAGGACCTGGTGGCCGACATCGAGAAGGTGCGCGAGCACCTGGGCATCGAGCGTTGGCTGGTCTATGGCGGCTCCTGGGGTTCAACTCTCTCACTGGCCTACGCGCAGGCGCATCCCGAGCGCGCCACCGGCCTGATCGTGCGTGGCGTGTTCCTCGGTCGCGAGATCGAGAACCGCTGGTTTGCCGAGGCCAACGGTGGTGCGCGCTGGATCTTCCCGGAGCGCTGGGACCGCTATGAGGCCTACATTCCGGAAGCCGAGCGTAGCGACATGATCGCGGCCTACTGGGCGCGCTTGGATGGCCCGGACGAGGCGGCCCGCATCGAAGCCGCGCAGGCCTGGCTGGGCTGGGAAGACAACGCCGCCACCCTGCAGCACGATGTGGATGCCGAATCCACCGATGATCCGCTGGATACGCTGGCGAAGGCCCGTATTGAAGCGCACTACTTCCGCAACGGCATCTTCCTGGAACACGACCAGTTGCTGCGCGACATCGATCGCATCCGCCACCTGCCCGGCGTGATCGTGCAGGGGCGCTACGACATCATCTGCCCGCCGCGCAGCGCATGGGACCTGGCCAAGGCCTGGCCGGAAGCGCGCCTTGAGATGGTGACCTCCGGCCACAGCGCGAACGAACCGGCCACGGTCGACGCTCTGGTGCGGGCGACGGATGTGTTTGCCGACCGGTTCGGCAACGGCACCTGAGCCGCAGCGTCAGCACGCCACCGTGAATCCCACCGTGGTCAGCCCGTCGCGGCTGGCCACGAACACATCCCCGCCGTGCAGCACGGCGATGGCCTTGACGATCGACAGGCCCAGGCCGTGATGGCGTTCGCCCCGGTACTCGCGGGCCTCGTCAACCCGGTAGAAGCGCTCGAACAGCAGCGGCAGGTGCTCGGCTGCAACGCCCTCGCCTTCATTCAACACGGCGATGCGCGCGCCCTCGCCGTTGGCCTGCAGCTGTACCCACACCTCGGTTCCGGGCCGCGCATGCTGTACCGCGTTGTGCAGCAGGTTGGTCAGGGCGCGCCGGAACAGCGAGGGATCGATGCTGGCAGTCGCATCACCTTCGATGCGCAGGGTCAGCCCGGCTTCCTCGAACAGGAACTCCAGGAAGTCCCCGGCGGCGGCCACTTCGTCGGCCAGGGCCACCGGCCGGGTCTCCATCGCGATATCGCCCTGCCCGGCCCGCGACAGGAACAGCATGTCGTTGACGATGGCGCGCAGCCGCTCCAGCTCCTCGAGGTTGGACTGCATGACCTCCTGCAACTGCGCGTTGTCGCGCGGACGTGACAGGGCCACCTGGGTCTGTCCCATCAGGTTGGCCAGCGGCGTGCGCAGCTCATGGGCCACATCTGCGTTGAATCCATCCAGACGCGTGTATGCGGCCTCCAGGCGATCCAGTGCACCGTTGAAGGCATGCGTCAGGTGCCCCAGCTCTGCCGGCAGCGCCTGTGTGCCGAGCCGCTGGGACAGCCGCTGCGGGCTGAGCGAGCGCGCCTCGTCCGAAAGCGCGCGCAACGGTGCCAGTCCCAGGCGGGCGATCCAGTAACCGAGGCCGGCCACCAGCAGCACGCCCAGCACGCCGGCGATCCACAGCGCCACGGCGAAACGCTGCAACGCATGGGTGTAGGGTTCGGAATCAATACCGATCCACAGGTCCACCGCCGGCCGCACGCCCTTGCCGGGCACGCGCTCATACAGCGTGCGCAGCGGATGCTGGCCCTCGCGCTGCAACGTGCCCATGCCGCTGTCGTGGCCATTGGGTGGCTGCACCTGCGGGGGCTCGGCACCGATGCGGAAGGTCGGGTCCTCACTCCAGGCCCAGACCAGCGTGTCACGGTCGCCGGAAATCAGGTTGCCGACCTTGTCGCGGACCTTGTTCCAGCGTTCGCGGGTATCGCACATCGCCACACTGCCGCTGACCGCGTGCAGCTTGGTCTGCAGCTCGGCGTGCTGGTAACGCACTACCTGCCGTTCCAGTACGCCGTACACGCCGATGCCCAGCAGGGTGAACACCAGCAGCGCGGCCAGCGCGAACATCGCCGACAGGCGCTGGGCGATCGACCACCTCATCGGCCATCGCCCTCGTCTTCGCGCACCTCCAGCACGTAGCCCATGCCGCGCACGGTATGCAGCAGCTTGCTGGGGTACGGACCATCGAGCTTGCCGCGCAGGCGCTTGATCGCCACTTCCACCACGTTGGTGTTGCTGTCGAAATTGATGTCCCAGACCTGCGCGGCGATCACCGTCTTGGACAGGATCTGCCCGCGCCGTTGCACGAGCAGGGCCAGCAACGCAAATTCCTTGCCGGTCAGGTCCAGTCGCGCGCCGTCACGATAGGCGCGGCGCGCCAGCAGGTTGACCTGCAGGTCGCCCACCTGCAGTTCGGTCGGCTCCTGCTGGCGACCGCGCCGGACCAGCGCCTGAAGGCGCGCCAGCAGTTCGATGAACGAGAAAGGCTTGACCAGGTAGTCATCGGCACCCTGCCCCAGGCCATGCACACGGTCGTCCACGCGGTCGCGCGCGGTCAGCATGATCACCGGGGTCTGCTTGCTGCGGCGCAGTTCGCGCAGCACGTTGAAGCCGTCCATGCCGGGCAGCATCACGTCCAGCACGATCACGTCGTAGTCGAACTCGCGGGCAAGGTGCAGGCCGGTCACGCCGTCGGCGGCCAGGTCCACTGCCCAGCCCTGTTCGCCCAGACCGGTGCGCAGGTAGTGGGCGGTCTTGCTCTCATCCTCGACGATCAGCAGTTTCATCCGGGCTCCGTCAGCGCGGCACCGGCCGCCGCCCTGCGCTCGCGTCGGCGCTGCAGGAACAGCCGGTCCAGGGCCAGGTAGATCACCGGGGTACTGTACAGGGTCAGCAACTGGCTGATCAGCAGGCCACCGACCACCGCCACGCCCAGTGGCTGGCGCAGCTCCGAACCGGTGCCGAAGCCGATCATCAGCGGAATCGCACCCAGCAGCGCCGCCAGCGTGGTCATCATGATCGGGCGGAAGCGGGTCAGGCAGGCCTCATGGATGGCCTGCAGCGGGGTCAGCCCGCGGTTGCGCTGGGCATCCAGCGCGAAGTCGACCATCAGGATGCCGTTCTTCTTGACGATGCCGATCAGCAGCACGATGCCGATCAACGCCATGATCGAGAAATCCAGCCCCCACAGCCACAGCATCAGCACGGCACCGATACCGGCCGACGGCAGCGTGGACAGGATGGTGAGCGGGTGCACGAAGCTCTCGTACAGCACGCCGAGGATGATGTAGACGGCGAGCAGTGCGGCCAGGATCAGCAGCGGCTGACTGGCCAGCGATTCCTGGAACGCCTGTGCGGTGCCCTGGAAGCGCCCGTTGATGCTGTCGGGCATGCCGATCTGCGCCTGCGCCTGCTCAACCAGGGTGACTGCCTCACCCAGCGAGACGCCCGGCGCCAGGTTGAACGACAGGTTCACTGCCGGCAGCATGCCGTTGTGGCTGATCGACAGTGGCCCGTTGCCGGGCGGCTGCACCTGCGCCACCGCCGACAGCGGCACCATCTGCCCGGTCAGCGGCGAACGCAGGTGGAAGTAGGACAGCGCATCGACCTCGCCAAGCAGGCCGGGCGCGATCTCCAGGATCACCCGGTACTGGTTGGTCTCGGTCTGGAACTCGTTGATCTGGCGCTGGCCGAACGCATCGTAGAGCACCTGGTCGATATCGTTGGCGGTCAGGCCGAAGCGGGCCGCAGCGGTGCGATCGATCTGCAAGCGGGTAACGCTGGCGCCCACCTGCTGGTCGTTGGACACGTCGCGCAGCTGCGGCAGCCCGCGCAGGCGTTCGGTCAGCTGCTCGGCCCAGCGTGACAGATCGCGGCTGTCCTGGCCGCGCAGTGCGTACTGGTACTGCGTGCGCGCCGGCCCCGCGCCCAGGTTGATGTCCTGCGCGGCACGCATGTACACGGTGATACCCGGCACGCTGGCCATCTTCGCGCGCAGCCGGTCGATGAAGCCGTGCACATCCACGTCGCGGTCGCCACGGTCCTTCAGGATGAACCAGAAGCGGCCGTTGGAGAGGGTCTGGCTGCCACCGGTGGCGCCCACTGCATGGTTGTAAGCCTGCAGCGCCGGATCCTCGGCGGCGATCTTCGCCAGCTGCTGGTGCTTGGCGGCCATCTCCTCGAAGCCGATGTCCTGTGCCGCTTCGGTGGTGGCGAACACGAAGGCCGTGTCCTGCAGCGGGAAGAAGCCCTTGGGGATCACCACATACGAGGCCACCGCTACCGCTACCGTCGCACCGAAGCCGAGCAGCACCAGCCGCTGGTGGCCCAGCGCCCACTGCAGGCTGCGGTCGTAGCCGGCCAGCAGGCGCCCGGCCAGCGTGTCCTGCCCGTCGCGATGGGCCGGCATGCGCTTCATCAGGTGCGCAGCCATCATCGGCGCCAGGGTCAACGACGCGACGATGGAGATCAGGATCGCGACCGTGATCGTCAGCGCGAATTCGGCAAACAGGCGCCCGACCACGCCGCCCATGAACAGCAACGGGATGAACGCCGCGATCAGCGACAGGCTGATCGAGACCACGGTGAAGCCGATCTCGCCCGCACCCTTCAGTGCCGCTTCCACCGGTCCCAGCCCAGCCTCGCGATGGCGGTGGATGTTCTCCACCACCACGATGGCGTCGTCCACCACGAAGCCGACCGCCACCACCAGCGCCACCAGCGTGAGGTTGTTGAGGCTGAAGCCAGCCACATACATCGCTGCGAACGTGGCGACCAGCGCTACGACCAGCACCGCACCGACGATGAGCGTGGCCGAGAGCTGGCGCAGGAACAGCCCCATCACCAGCACCACCAGCACGATGGTCAGCACCAGGGTCAGCTCCACCTCGTGCAGCGACGCGCGGATGGTGCGCGTGCGATCGTTGAGCACGTCCACGTCGACGCTGGCCGGCAGGTTCGCGCGCAGCTCCGGCAAGGCGGCCAGCACGGCATCGGTGGTGCGAACGATATTCGCGCCCGGCTGCCGGCTGATGATCAGGCCCACGCCCGGCTGCCCGTTCGGCCACGCCTGCACATAGGCGTTCTCGGCACCGTCGACCACCTGCGCGACATCACCCAGGGTGACCGGTGAACCCTGCCGGTAGGCGACCACCAGCTGGCGGTAGTCCTGGGCATCGAACAGCTGGTCGTTGGCCTCGAAGGTGGACGTGCGCTGTTCGCCCATCAGCGCGCCCTTGGCCTGGTTGAGACTGGCGTTCTGGGCCACGCCGCGCAGGTCGGACAGGGTCATGCCCATTGCCGCCAGCCGCTCCGGTTGCGCCTGGATGCGGATGGCCGGGCGCTGCTGGCCGACGATGTTGACCTCGGACACGCCACTGATCTGGCTGATTGAACGCGCCAGGCGGCTCTCGGCCAGGTCGCTCAACTCGGTCATCGACATCTGTGCCGAGACCACGCTGAGCACCAGGATCGGGCTGTCGGCCGGATTGACCTTGCGCCAGGTTGGCAGGTTCGGCAGGTCGCTGGGCAGGCGCCCGGCCGCGGCGTTGATCGCCGCCTGTACTTCCTGCGCGGCAGTATCGATGTTCTTTTCCAGGTCGAACTGCAACGTGATCGAGGTACTGCCGAGCGCACTGGTGGAGGTCATCTCGATGATGCCGGGCACGCCGGTCAGCTGCGTTTCCAGCGGCGTGGCCACCGCCGATGCCATGGTCTCGGCACTGGCGCCGGGCAGGCTGGCATTGATGCGGATGGTCGGGAATTCCGCTTCCGGCAATGGCGCCACGGGCAACCGCGGCAACGCGGCCACACCCAGCAGTATCACCGCCAGCGTCAGCAGCGTGGTGGCCACCGGATGCCGAACAAACCAGCTGGACAGCGAAACGCGGGGACTCATGGTGCGACTCCGGCCTTGGCAGCCGGTGCGCCAGCCTCGGTAACAACCACGCCCGGACGCAGGCGTGACTGGCCATCGCGCACGATCACATCGCCCACCCGCAATTCACCCTGGACGGCCACCCGCCCGTTCTCGGCTTCACCGACGGTGACCGGCAGCACTTCGACGCTCCCATCGGCCACTACGCGGTAGACGAAGCTGCCCTCGACACCACGCTGGATTGCGGCAGCGTCCACCACCAGTGCGCCCGTGCTCTGGCCGATGCGTACCCGCACGCTGACCAGCTGGCCGGGCCACAGCCGGTCGTCGGCATTGGCGAAGCGGGCACGCAGCCGCACCGTGCCGGAGGTCTCGTCGATCTGGTTGTCGATTACCTGCAGGGTGCCTTCGGCGAGGCGCTGACCGCCATCGCGGTCCAGCGCCTGCACCGCCACGTCGCCCGCAGCCAGTGCCTCCCGCAGCTGCGGCAGCGCGTCCTGCGGCAGCGCGAACACCACCGAGATCGGATCGGTCTGCTGCACTGTCACCAGCCCCTGCGTGTCGGTGGCACGCACCAGGTTGCCGGGGTCCACCTGGCGCAGGCCGATGCGGCCATCCATCGGCGCCAGGATACGGGTGTACGACAGCTGCACCTGTGCGGCATCCACCGCCGATTGGTTGCCACGCCCGGTGGCCTGCAGCTGCTGCACCGTGGCCGCCTGCTGCTCCAGCATCTGCCGCGAAACCAGCTGGTCGATAGACAGCTGCTGCAGCCGCGCCAGGTCCGAGCGCGCGGCATCCAGCGTGGCCCGGTCGCGAACCACCGCAGCCTGTGCGCCACCCAGATCGGCACGGATCGCGCGATCATCGATACGGGCCAGCAACTGGCCCTTGCGCACCTTCTGGCCCTCCTCGAACAGCACCTCGGTCAGCACGCCATCGACCTGCGGCCGCAGCACGGTGCTCTGCAACGACTGCACCGTGCCCACGCCGCTGCGCCAATGCGCCACATCACGCTGCTCGACACGGCCGGTCACCACCGGTACCGGCGGCGGCGCATTGGCCGGTTGCGCGTCGCTGCGCGACACACCCTGGAACAGCATCACCAGCGACAACACCACCAGCAGCAACACGCCCAGGACAAGGTGGCGGCGACGCATTCGCGCGGACAGGAAGGGAATTCGCATGACAGGGGTCCATACCGGTGCCGGCGCGGGGGCTGCGCAGGCCTGATGCCATCCTCCCGGCTGGCCTCCGGCGCCTTGCTGTCGCCTGCCTGACAATTTCGTCAGGTGCCGCCGGTGCACGCATGGGGCGTGCGGGTGAACGGTGGCCCACCGCTACTTGGCGACCCGGTCGGTTCTTCGCAGCTCGCTTACAGACCCGGGCCGAAGATCCGGCCGTGGCCATCCACAACCATGGCCCACGTCCCCTCTTCTGGAGCCTGTCATGACCGGTATTCGCTACGTTCCTGCTGTCCTCATCATCACCATCGGCCTGCTGCTGGGCGCCTGCTCCAAGCCCCAGGAGGCCGGCAGACCCACCGCCGCCGAGGACGTGACCGAAGTGAAGCTCATCCCTGCCTACGAAACGCTGGACAAGGACAAGGATGGCATTGTCACGCTGGCCGAGGTGGATGCCGTGGCGCCGGACTGGGCCGAACGCCTGCATGCCTGCGATACCGACCGTGACAAGACGTTGACCCGTGGCGAGTACGACGTGTGCAAGCAGACCAGCGCTTCGCATTGATCCATCACTGAACCCTTGATTGGCGCTGCGCATGCCCGGCTATACCAAGGTATAGCCCGGCTAACCCACGAGCCTCTAGGCCTGCCCCATTCAGGGGCGGACAATAGCGCCACTGGCCAGGGCAATCCTGGCCGGCACCCTCCCCTCATGGAGACGCAGATGGACCCCGACCCTGCCAGGCGCACCGCGCCCCGGATGACCGCTTGTTGCCTGTTCCTGGCGCCTGCCCGCCGGTCCCTGCCTGCCTGAGTGACGGGGGACCGCCAGGCGCCGCCTGCCTGGAGATCGCCCCCATGTCCTACAAGATCCTCTACATCACCCTGCGCCGCCTGATTGGCGAGCGCGATGTTGCCGCCCTGCGCAGCCAGCTGCTGCAGCACGGCCCCGTGATGTTCGCCCGCTCGCTGTCGCTCGGTTCACCGCGCGTGGTGGCCGACGCGCTGTCGCTGCTGCCGATCAGCGAGCGCATCACTGTGCTGCGCCATCTGCCCTATCCCCTGCGCGATGCGATGAAGCCACTGTGCATCGGTGGCAGCCAGCGCCTGCACATGCAGCCGTGGTCGCCGGCGGTGCTGGCGATGCGCCACGCCTGACCTTTCCAACTATTCCGTTCATGTTCCGGCCGCGGCCGGCTCTGACATTCGAGGAGCGTCCCATGAGCCTGCTCAACGCCTGGTTCAACGCCTTCCTGCGCAGCCGTCGCGCAGGCAACCTGTTCCGCCGCCGTGCGATGCCCGAAGCCGGATTTGGCCCGGGTAGCACTGAAGCAGCGCCGTTCGCGCTCACCACCGGCCTGGTCACCCTCGCCCAGCAGGATGAAACCCAGCTGCTGCTCACGCTGGATTCGCATGCCGATGGCCTCAGCCCGCATGAGGCCGAGGAGCGGCTGGCGACGCTCGGTCCCAACGAGGTGGATCACGAAAAGCCGCTACCGTGGTGGCGGCACCTTTGGCAGTGCTACCGCAATCCGTTCAACCTGCTGCTGACCGTGCTGGCGGCGGTGTCTTGGCTGACCGAGGACATCAAGGCCACCATGGTGATCGGTGCAATGGTGCTGCTGTCCACGCTGATCCGCTTCGTGCAGGAGGGTCGCTCCAACCGCGCGGCCGAGCGGCTGAAGGCACTGGTCGGCAACACCGCCCGCGTGCTGCGCCGCAATCCCGGCACCGAAGCTGCGGACGTGGCCGACCAGTACTTCGGCGCGCACCTGCACAGCCGGCGCCCGGCACGCCTGCTGGACCTGCCGATCCGCGAACTGGTACCCGGCGACCACATCGTGCTGTCGGCCGGCGACATGATTCCGGCCGATTGCCGCGTGTTGACCGCCAAGGACCTGTTCGTGGCGCAGGCAGCGATGACCGGCGAATCCCTGCCGGTAGAAAAGTTCGCGCACCCGGGCGACGGGCTGGCCGGCCTGCTGGAACAACACAACCTGCTGTTCATGGGCACCAATGTGGTCTCCGGTACGGCCACTGCCATCGTGCTGGCCACCGGCAACCGCACCTACTTCGGCACGCTGGCCCAGCGCAGCACCGCTACCGACCGCGCGCCGACCGCGTTCCAGGCCGGCGTCAACAGTGTCAGCTGGCTGCTGATCCGCTTCGCGCTGGTGATGGTGCCGTTCGTGCTGCTGATCAACGGCTGGACCAAGGGCGACTGGACCGAGGCATTCCTGTTCGCGCTGTCGGTGGCAGTGGGCCTCACGCCGGAAATGCTGCCGATGATCGTCACCTCCACCCTGGCCAAGGGTGCGGTGCTGCTGTCGCGGCGCAAGGTGATCGTCAAGCGCCTGGATGCCATCCAGAACTTCGGCGCGATGGAAGTGCTGTGCACCGACAAGACCGGCACGCTCACCCAGGACAGGATCGCGCTGGAACGTCACACCGATGTGTTCGGTCACGATTCGGAAGACGTGCTGAAGTTCGCCTATCTCAACAGCCACTTCCAGACTGGCCTGATCAATCTGCTGGACCGTGCGGTACTGGAACACGTGGAGCTGCAGAGTTCGCTGCGGCTGTCCCAGGACTACCACAAGGTGGACGAGATTCCGTTCGATTTCGAGCGCCGTCGCATGTCGGTGGTGGTGTCCGAGCGCGAGGACCACCACGAGCTGATCTGCAAGGGCGCGGTGGAAGAAATGCTGGCGGTGTGCAGCACCGTGCGCGAGAACGGCCAGGACATGCCTCTGGACGAGCGCCGCCTGGCGCGGGTGCGGCAGACCACCGAGGAACTGAACGAACAGGGCCTGCGCGTGGTGGCGGTGGCGATGAAGGAGACCGCCGCCAGCCAGACCGCCTACTCGCAGGCCGACGAGTGCGGACTGACCCTGGTCGGCTACGTGGCCTTCCTGGACCCGCCGAAGGAATCGGCTGCGCAGGCGCTGCAGGCGCTGGCCGCGCATGGCGTGGAGGTCAAGGTCTTCACCGGTGACAACGAACTGGTGACCGCCCGCGTCTGCGCACAGGTGGGGCTGGACGCCGACACCATCCTGACCGGCCCGCAGATCGAGCGCATGGATGACGGTGCGCTTTCGCGGGCGCTGCACCACCATCGCGTGTTCGCACGGCTGACGCCGCTGCACAAGGAACGCCTCGTGCGCGAGCTGCGCGCGCAGGGCAAGGTGGTCGGCTTCCTCGGCGACGGCATCAACGATGCACCGGCGCTGCGTGCGGCCGATATCGGCATCAGCGTGGACAGCGCAGTAGACATCGCCAAGGAGGCGGCCGACATCATCCTGCTGGAAAAGAACCTGATGGTGCTGGAGGAAGGCGTCATCCAGGGCCGGCGCACGTTCAACAACATGCTGAAGTACATCCGCATGACCGCCAGCTCCAACTTCGGCAACGTGTTCTCGGTGCTGGTGGCCTCGGCTTTCCTGCCCTTCCTGCCGATGCTGCCGCTGCAGCTGCTGGTGCAGAACCTGCTGTACGACATCTCGCAGATCGCCATCCCGTTCGACAACGTTGACGAGGAGCTGGTGCGCAAGCCGCTGAAGTGGAACCCGGCGGACATTGGCCGCTTCATGGTGTTCTTCGGGCCGATCAGCTCGATCTTCGACCTGACCTGTTTCGCGCTGATGTGGTACGTGTTCGATGCACGCACGCCGGCCGACCAGGGCTTGTTCCAGTCCGGCTGGTTCGTGGTCGGCCTGCTGACCCAGACGCTGATCGTGCACATGATCCGTACGCCGAAGGTGCCGTTCCTGCAGAGCATCGCCGCGCCGCCGCTGCTGGTGATGACCGGCCTGATCATGGCAATCGGCGTGGCCCTGCCAATGAGCCCGCTCGCCGGCTACTTCAAGCTGCAGGCGCTGCCGGCCGGCTACTGGCCGTTCCTGGTGGCGATCCTGTTCGGTTATGCGGTGCTGACCACCGCGCTGAAGAAGTTCTACATCCGTCGCTACGGCTGGCAGTAAGCGCCCGCCGCCTTGTCCAGGGAGAATCACAATGGACATCAATCCGAACCTGCCGGCGTTCAACGCCGGCGCAACCCTGAGTTCGCTGATCAGCCTGTCGGTGGCGTTCGTGCTGGGCACGGCCATCGGCCTGGAACGGCAGCTGCGCCAACGCACCGCCGGCCTGCGTACCAATACGCTGGTGGCGGTGGGCGCGGCGGTGTTCGTCGACCTGGCCGTGCGCTTCCATGACCTGTATGGCGGACCACCCTCGCCGCTGCATGTGGTGGCCTATGTGATCTCCGGCGTCGGCTTCCTCGGCGCCGGCGCGATCATGAAGGACGGTGCGCAGGTGTCCGGCCTGAACACCGCCGCCACCCTGTGGGGATCGGCGGCAGTGGGCGCCTGTGCCGGCATCAAGCTGCTGCCCGAGGCGGTGTTGGCTGCGGTGTTTGTGCTGGCCGCCAACACCCTGTTGCGGCCGGTGGTGAACCGCATCCAGCGGCAGCCGCTGCCGGAAGCGTTCAGCGAGGCGACCTATGCGATCAACGTGGTCTGCCAGCGCGAGCAGCAGGCCGAGGTGCTGGACCAGCTGTTGCTGCTGCTTGAGCAGGCGCAGTACCCCGTACGCGCGGTGGACCAGCGCCCGTTCGGCGAGCGCGACGTGGAGATCGAGGCGGTGCTGTATGCCACCACGGTCGATGCCGGCGAACTGGATGCGGTGCTGGCCACGCTGGCGACCACACCCGGTGTGCTGCAGGGGTTCTGGAACGCCAGCCTGGAGGAGTAGTGGCGGCCGCTGGCCGGCAACTCCGTGCACCGCTTTGGTAAGTGCCGACCTGGGTAGGCACAGAACTATCAGATGCCATGCCTCCTGCGAGAGCCTGCCGACCAAGGTCGGCATCTACCAACAGCCCGCATGCATCGCTTTGGTGGGTGCCGACCGTTGGTCGGCACAAACCCTCATCGCCCCCCCTTTCAATTGCTGTGCCGACCAACGGTCGGCACCTACCAAGAGCCGGCACCCACCCCACAGGAGCCTGCCGACCAGGGTCGGCATCCACCGATGGCGGCTTTGCTATCCTTTCCGCCCACGCCAGGGAGCCGTCCCGATGCCATCGCTGTCGCCCCGTCGCCCGCTGGTGCTGCTGGCCCTGATCGTCGTGATGGCGGCGATCTTCCTGATCGACACCGTCACCGATTACGCGGTCGCCGCCGCCTGCTTCTACGCGGCGGTCATCCTCGCCGCAGCGCGCGTACTGAGCGCGCGCGGGCTGATCACCCTGGCCGTCGCCTGCATCGCACTCACCGGGCTGAGCTTCTTCCTGACCCGCTTCGGCACCTACCGCATCGGCCTGGTCAATTCGGTGATCGGCATGTTGGTGATCGGCATCACCACCTATCTCGCCCTGAACATGGAAGCGGCCAAGGCCGCCGTGCAGGAGGCGCAGGGCCGTCTGCTGCGGGTGGCGCGCGCCTCCACCGTGGGCGAGCTCACCACCTCCATCGCCCATGAAGTGAACCAGCCGCTGGCGGCCATCGCCAGCAGCGCCGAGGCCTGCCAACGCTGGCTGGCCCAAGACCCACCGAACGTGGACAAGGCACGCCAGACCGTAGCCCGCATCCTGGCCGATGCGCACCGCGCCGGTGACGTGATCGTCCGCATCCGCGGCCTGACCCAGGGCGCGGCACCGGAACGACGGGCCTTCGACCTGAACCAGGCGGTGGAGGAGATGCTGGCGCTGTCGCGCAGTGAACTGGACCAGCACGGCGTGGCGGTGGCCCTGCTGCTGGATGCCGACCTGCCGCTGGTGCAGGCCGACCGCGTGCAGGTGCAGCAGGTAATTGGCAACCTGATCCTCAATGCGGTGGACGCGATGGAGTCAGTCCCCGCCGCCGACCGTCGGCTGTCCCTGCTGACCCGGCGTGACGGCCAGCGGGTCAGTCTCAGCGTGCGCGACCGGGGCGTGGGCCTGCCCTCCGATCATCCCGAGCGCGTATTCGATGCATTCTGGACCACCAAATCACATGGGCTCGGCCTGGGCCTCAGCCTGAGCCGTTCGATGATCGAGGCCAACGACGGCCAGATCCGCGCCGAACGACCAGCAGGCGGCGGTGCCTGCTTCGTCTTCGACCTGCCCATCGCCACGGACGTTCAACATGCGTAAGCCCGCTGCCCCAGCCATCGATCCAGCACCCATCGTCTACGTGATCGACGACGACCCGTCGGTGCGCGCGGCACTGGAAGACCTGCTGGCCTCGATGGGCCTGCAGGTGCGGGCGTTCGCTTCCACCCAAGCCTTCCTCGAACACGAACTGGAAGATGCACCGGCCTGCCTGGTGCTGGACGTGCGCATGCCCGGCCAGAGTGGGCTGGAGTTCCATCGCACGATGGGCAGTCACGGCCTGCAGCTGCCGGTGGTGTTCATCACCGGCCACGGCGACATTGCGATGGGCGTCAACGCGATCAAGGACGGAGCCATCGAGTTCCTGACCAAGCCATTCCGTGACCAGGAGCTGCTGGATGCCATCCACAAGGGCATCGAGATCGACCGCCAGCGCCGCCGCGACGGCGAGGCACTCGGCGCGCTGCAACTGCGCTGGGAGACTCTCAACGCCGGCGAGCGCGAGGTGGTCGACGGTGTGGTACGCGGCCGCCTCAACAAGCAGATCGCCGGCGACCTCGGGGTCAGCGAGATCACGGTGAAGGTGCGCCGCGCGCAGGTGATGCGCAAGATGGGTGCGCGCACCCTGGTCGACCTTGTGCGGATGTATGACCGCCTGCAGGCAGGTACTGCGTGAACGCATCGGAGCCGGTAGAGTCGACTGTCAGTCGACTGCTGTTCGTCCGGATGCAGGAAACCTCACGCCTTGCGCATTAGTCGACTGACAGTCGACTCTACACGTGGGTACCGCGCGCTTCGCCCTGCATCCTGCCCTCCCTCGTTGATGGGTTTGAACGCTGCTACTTCTTCGTCGCCAGTACGATCACCCCGGCCAGCACAAGGCCGATGCCGCTCCACTCCCGCAGGGTCGGACGTTCGCCCAGCAGCAGGTAGGCCAGCACGATCACCAGCACCACACTGAATTTGTCGACCACTGCGACCTTGGCCAGCTCACCACTCTGCAGCGCGCGGAAATAGAACAGCCATGAAGCGCCGGTGGCCAGTGCCGACAGCATCAGGAACAGCTGGGTGCGGCCCGGCAGCAGCAACGGATTGGACCATTTGCCGGTGACCACCACCAGCGGCAGGATCACCGCGGCCACCACCAGGGTGCGGATCGCCATGGCCAGGTCCGAGTCGACGCCCTTGACGCCAATCCTGGCGAACAGCGCAGTCAACGCTGCGAACACGGCAGACAGTCCGGCCCACAACAACCATTGCGGCAGGTTCTGCATGAAGTGCTGCTCCCGGTTCAAAGGGGGTGCCGACAACGCTACTCTCATCGCCCGCCCGCGCAAGTACGGCCACGGCGCGTGCGGATCATGCGCGCTGCAGGCGACGCTTCAACTGCGTATCCATCAAGCCCACCGCCAGCAGCACCGCGCTGGTCAGCCAGCCAGCGGCCAGCAGATGGATGTGCGGCAGAACCACGCCCAACACGACCAACGCCACTGCACCGACCAGATGCGAATACGGGGCGCGCCCGTACACAATGCGCTTGTACAAGGCGCTGCCAAGCAGGTAGATCAATGGTCCGGCAACCAGCACCGCAGCGTAGACCGGGGTCACCGCCTCACCAGGATGGTCCATGACCAGATCATTTCCGACCGCGGTGGCGATGATGCCGGCGATCAGCAGCGCATGCACGTAGTGGAAGTTGGCCCCCATCCGCCCGGGGTCCTCGGAATGGGTGATCGCCACGGTGGCATCGCGGCTGGAGATGCCGAAATACAACCACCACATGGCGATGGTGCCGGCGAAGGTGGCCAGCACCGCCGAGACCACATCGCCGCTCCAGTGCTCGACCTCACTGAGCACGCCGCCAGTGGCCAGCAACGTCTCACCCAGTGCGACGATGACGAACAGCTGGCAACGCTCGGCCAGGTGCCCGCCTTCGATGGTCCACTCCCGGGTGTGCGAACGGCCCAGCCCCGGAAACGCGAAACCGAACATCGGCGAGATGTACTCGCAGGCCACCGCCAACGCCCACAACGCCAGGCGTAGATTGCCCTCGGCTGCAGCGCCGGCCAGCCAGAAGCAGGCCGACACGCTTACCCACGCCAGCATGCGGCGGAAATTGGGCGCCAGCGGGTGGCGGCGCCCGACCTCCAGCAGCACGAACACCGTGCGCCCGACCTGCATGGTGGCGTAGGCCCCCGCGAAGACCCAGGCGCGATCAGCGAAGGCCTCGGGAATGGACGAGGACATCAGCAGCGCCAGCAGCATGGTGACGAACAGCAGGCTGCGGATGCGTGGCGCCTCCGGATCGAACCAGTTGCTGACCCAGCAGGCGTACTGCCAGCCCAGCCAGACCGCGAACCACAGCACCAGGGTCTGCATGACGCCGGCCAGGTCCAGGTGATGCAGCAGATGGTGGCTGAGCTGGGTAACCGCAAATACGTAAACGAGGTCGAAGAACAGCTCTTCGTAGGTCACGCGGGCGTGGTGGCCATCGCGCTGGCGCAGGGCAGGCAGTCTCTGTTGTGTGCTCATGACCGTCCTTCAGCGCGCCAGGCGCCAGTACAGCAGACCGGCCAGCAAGGCCGGCACGGCGAATACCAGCAGCAGGATCGGCAGTTCCTCCCGCACGGCGTAGCCGGCCCTGCTCACGCCCACCCACATGTTGGCCACCGTCACCAGCAGCCAGGTGGCGATGAACGCGATCAGGGCCGTGGGCAGCTGTGACTGGCCTACGCTCCACAGCCGCCCGAAGAGCAGGAACACCCCCAACAACAGCACCCCACCCACCATCACCAGAAGCACGTGCATGGTCCATCTCCCTGAGCCTGCTGGCAGGCTAGCCGCGCCCGATTCTGCGCTCCAGCCGATGATCGTGGTTTCACTTTCCAGCCCCGCCGAACAATCCCGATCTCCGCGCCACATGGCAAACGCGAACGGTTCCCATTAGTATTGCGTCATCGCGCAGGGATGCCCTCCCCGTGCCCGCCCATTGCCCTTGCTTCCGGTCCGGATGTCCCAGCTGCCTTCCCCACACCCTCCTGCGCTGCCGCTGGTGTCCTCGCTGGTGCGCCACTACGAGGAACTGGTGGAGTACCTGCGCTGCCGTTTCCGTTCGCCAGGGCTGGCCCGTGAAGTGGTGCACGATGTCTGCGTGCGGCTGCTCGAACGCCCGGCCGCCTACGATGCACGGCATCCCATCGCGCTGCTGCGGCGCATCGCCCACGATGCGGCGGTGGACCGCTGCCGCGCCGAGGACCTGCGCCGGCACTGGGTGGAGGCGCGCGCCGAATTGCCCGATGACGCCTGCGAGCGCCCCGGACCCGAGCGCCAGGCACAGGGCCAGCAGGCGCTGCAGCGGCTGACCACCAGCATCGAGCGCATGCCCTGCCGGCGGCAGAAGGTGTTCATCCTGCACAAGATCCATGAGCTGCCCCAGGCCGAGGTGGCGCAGCGGATGGGCATCGGCCTGAAGGCAGTGGAACGTCATCTGCGCCTGGCCATGGCCGACTGTCGGCTGCACGGTGCGCTGCGGTGAGCCCTGCATCACCCGATCCGGTACCGCCGTCGCCGCCCGCCGAACCGTCCGCCGAGGACACGCTCGATCAGCACCGGGAGGCACTGAAGGAGCGTTTCCCGTTGCCAGGCCCGGAGCAGCTGCAGCGGCGGCGCGGCGGATCTGGCGCGAAACGGGTACTGCCGGTGCTGTTGCTGGCGGCCGCCGCGCTGCTGCTGGCCGACCCGGCCTGGCAGGTGCGTGACTACCAGACCGCCGTCGGCGAGCGCCGCGACATCGAGCTGCCGGACGGCAGCCGCGTGCTGCTCGACGCGGGAACCCACCTGCAGGTCCGTCGCCACCTGCGTTCGCGGCGGGTGCTGCTGGCGCAGGGCCATGCGCGCTTCGAGGTGCAGCATTCGGCGTGGCGCCGCTTCCAGGTCGATGCCGGGCCGGTACAGGTACGCAACTACGGCACGGTGTTCGATGTTGACCGCCAGGGTGAACTGAGCGAGGTGACACTGTGGCGCGGCGAGGTTGGCGTTCGCGTCGACGAGGGCAACAGCGAACAGCGGCTGAAGCCAGGGCAGCGCCTGTTGGCCCAGCGTGGATCGCTGTCTCCTCCGGAGGCCATCGATCCAGAGCAGGCGGACTGGACCACCGGACGCCTGCAGTTCGACCGCATGCCACTGAGCGAGGTCCTGCGCATCCTGCAGCGCTATCACGACCGTCCCATCGTATTGGATGACCCAACGCTGGGGCCTCTGCAGGTGTCGGGCGTGTTCGATGCCGACCACGCAGAGACCGTACTCACGCTGCTGCCCGAGATCCTGCCGGTGCAGGTGCACGCCGCTTCCGATGGCAGCCTGCATCTGCGCGCCCGCGATTGAATGCCACACCGAGGGTGGGTTGCGCGCCGTCCCATCCGGCAAGTGCTTGAACCCTTCCGAAGGACCCCCGCATGACCCCCCCTGTTCCGCCTGCCGCCCTGCGCCGGCTGGCCCCCACCCTGCTCGCTGCCTGCCTGTGTGCCGCCCTGCCCGCCACGGCGCAGACCGCTGCCTCCGCGCCCGTCGAGCTGCATCTGCCGGCCGGCCCGTTGCAGGCTTCGCTCAGCTCGCTTGCCCGGCAGAGTGGCATCCAGCTGCTGTTCGCGGCCGACAGCGTGAGCGGCCGCAATGCACCCGCCCTCGACGGCCGTTACACCCCGCACGACGCCCTGCAGCGCCTGTTGGCCGGGCAGGGCCTGGCGATGCAGGAACGTTCGCCAGGTGTGTTCGTGGTGAATGCCGCGCCAGCGCGCGCACCGGCCACGCCGCGCACCCCGGCCCGGGCCGCGTCATCAGCGCCGTCATCCGCAACGACAACCTCGCTGGCCCGCGTCACGGTCTCGGCCTCGACCGCGCGCATGCCGCAGGGCGAGACCGCCATGCCCAATACCATCACGGTGCTGACCCGCGAGGACATCGCCCAGCAGCTGGCGCTGGGTTCGGATGTGTCGCGGGTGCTGTCGTCACAGATTCCGGCGTTTGCCCCGGCGCGCGAGAAGATGTCCAACTACGGCGAAACCATGCGCGGCCGCGGCATCCTGTACATGGTCGACGGCGTGCCGCAGTCGACGCCGCTGCGCGATGGCTCGCGTGATTCGCACACCATCGACCCGGCGATGATCGAGCGCATCGAGGTCATCCACGGTGCCAATGCGCTGCAGGGCATCGGCGGTACCGGCGGCATCGTCAACATCATCACCCGCAGCGCGCCCAGTGAGCCGGGCGCGTTCCTGCTGGACACCAACGTCAGCTACAGCGCTGCCCTGCCCAGCCGCCACGATGACAATGGCCAGCGCGGCTCGGCCCTGGTAGGCGTGCGTGGTGAGCAGTTCGACCTGGTCGCCGGCCTGGCCTATGAGAAGCAGGGCCTGTACCACGACGGCGAGGGCCGATCGATCGGCACCAACGCGCAGGGCGAGCTGATGGACTCGACCTCATCGAACGTGTTTGCCAAGCTGGGCTGGAACATCGCCGAGGGCCACCGCCTGCAGGTGATGGCCAACCGCTTCGAACTGCGCGGGCTGGACAACTACCTGGCCATCAACGGTGACTACCGCACCGGTCGCCCGACCATTTCGGTTCCCGGTGATACGCCGCTCGATCCGCCGATGAACCGCTCGCGTTCGCTGACGGTGGACTACAGCGCCGCCGACCTGCTCGGTGGCCGTTTCCAGGCGCAGGCCTTCGCGGTGGATTTCGAAGGCCGCTACGGTGCCAGCCAGTGGGATCCGTGGGGCAACACCGGCGCCAATGCCGCCTGGGACCAGACCCAGAATGAATCGGACAAGCGCGGCTTCAAGCTGACCCAGAGCTGGAGCCGCATCGCCGACACCACGCTGGACGTGACCCTGGGCCTGGACGGCCTGCGCGACCGCACCCACCAAGTGTTGCTGGCCAGTGGCATGAACTGGGTGCCTCAGACCACCTACCAGAGCCTGTCACCGCTGCTGCAGCTGCACTGGTGGCCGACCGATCACCTGATGCTGTCCGGCGGCCTGCGTTACGAAAAGGGCGAGCTGGAAGTGGGTGACTACACTACCCTGCCCCGTTACGGCGCACGCAAGGTGGCCGGTGGCAAGCCGACGATGAGCGAGACCCTGCCCAACTTCGGCGCGGTCTGGTACATCAACGACCGCCTGAACGCCTACGCCTCGTACTCGGAGGGCTACACCGTCGCCGACGTCGGCCGTGTGCTGCGCGCGATCAACCGCGACGGCCAGCGCGTGGACAGCCTCATCGACCTGTCACCGGTAGTGTCTGACAACCGCGAGATCGGACTGGAGTACGACGATGGCCGCTTCAGCGGTGACATTGCCTACTACACCTCCGAATCCAAGCTCGGCTCGGTACTGATCTACGATCCGGGCATCGATGCCTATGCGGTGCAGCGCCAGGCCACCCGCGTGGAAGGCTTTGAAAGCAACCTGCGCCTGCGGTTGGGCAACAGCCGCCTCGGCCTGGGCTATGCACGCGCCAACGGCCGCTACGACGCCGACGTCGACGGTCGCCTCGACAGCGACCTGGCTGGTGTGAACATCGCACCGAACCGGTTGACTGCGTTCTGGGAACAGAGCTGGACGCCGCAGCTCAGCACCCGCCTGCAGGCCAGCCATGCCTTCGACAGAGACTTCGACCTGCGTGGTGCGCGGGTGGCCGAGTTCAAGGGTTACACCACTTTGGATCTGGTCGCGCGCTATACGCTGGACAAGCATGCCTTCACGCTGGGCGTGCAGAATCTGGCAGGCAAGCAGTACATCAGCTACTACTCGCAGACCACGCCGTCGAACCCGAGCTATTTCTCCGGTCGCGGCCGGGTGCTGACGCTGGGGTGGCAGTACCGGTACTGATCCATGGCGTCCTTATGGGAGCCATGAAATCTATGCGAGACGCGATGAAGGAGGCCCATGCTAGTTTCTGGGCCTCCTTCAAGCGGACGTGAATCATGCGTTTTACCCTGCTCGCCTTCGCCCTGGCCGTCGCTCTTCCGGCCGCCCACGCCAGCGCCGCCGAGGCACCGCTGCCACAGCTGCGGGCCTACACCGTGGATGCGTCCTGGCTGCAGCCGATGGCGCCGCTGCAGATTGCCGACCACACCTGGCAGATCGGCACCGAGGACCTGACTGCGCTGCTGGTGCAGACCGCCGAGGGGGCAGTACTGCTGGATGGCGGCATGCCGCAGATGGCCAGCCACCTCATCAGCAACATGAAGGTGCGCGGCGTGGCCCCGCAGGACCTGCGGTTGATCCTGCTCAGCCATGCGCATGCCGACCACGCCGGCCCGGTCGCCGAGCTCAAGCGTCGAACCGGCGCGCATGTGGCGGCCAATGCCGAATCGGCGGTGCTGCTGGCGCGCGGCGGTAGCAACGACCTGCACTTTGCTGACGGCATAACGTATCCGCCGGCCAGCGCCGACCGGATCATCATGGATGGTGAAGCGGTCACGGTGGGCGGCATCACATTCACCGCGCACTTCATGCCAGGGCATACCCCGGGCAGCACCGCCTGGACCTGGACCGACACCCGCGATGGCAAGCCGGTGCGCATCGCCTACGCCGACAGCCTGAGCGCGCCGGGTTACCAGCTGAAGGGCAACCCTCGCTATCCACGCCTGATCGAGGACTACAAGCGCAGCTTCACCACCGTGCGCGGTCTGCCCTGCGATCTGCTGCTGACCCCGCATCCGGGTGCCAGCAACTGGAACTATGCCGCCGGCAGCAAGGCCAGCGCCAATGCACTGACCTGCAGCGCCTACGCGGATGCGGCCGAGAAGAAATTCGACGCGCAGCTGGCCAAGGAAACGGCCGGGGACCGCTGATTCTGTAGAGTCGAGCTTGCTCGACTGAAACGCAGAGCAGTCGAGCATGGCTCGACGCTACACAGGGCGCATCGAAGGGTGCCGGTGAGACTGACCGGCACCCACCGTCTATCAGCCGCCCTGCCCGTGCTGTGCAAACGGCTCGGTGCTGCCGTCGGTCCGCACCAGCTCGACGGTGTATGGCTGCACGTAGCCATCCGGCATTTCCATGCCCGGCGAACCGGCCGGCATGCCGGGCAGCACCAGCCCACGCGCCGCCGGACGTTCGGCCAGCAGCCGCTTGATGTCCTCAGCCGGGATGTGGCCCTCGACCATATACCCGCCAATCTCGGCGGTATGGCACGACGCCTTGCCGACCGGCACACCCAGCCGGACCTTGATCGGATTCATGTCATCGGTGTCGCGCACATCGACCTGGAAGCCGGCGGCCTTCAGGTGGTCGACCCATATGCCGCAGCAACCGCAGCTGGCGGTCTTGTGCACGATGGCCACCGGCAAGGCCGGATCGACCTTGGCCGGGCTGGCCTGGGCCGGCGCATCGCTGGCGACCGGCGCCGCAGCGGATTCTTCGGCGGCACGAGCGCAGGCGGTCGTGGCCAAGACGGTGCCCAGCAGCAGGCCGAGGGAGAGAGTACGGTTCATTGAGTGATTCCTTTGCAAAGACGGGCAACGCGGCCCGTCGCCCGCGCATCGAAGGCGCGGGCAGAGTCGAGAGAAAGTCGAGCAGTCATGGCAGGCGCTTGAGGCCTGCAGGGAATCACGCGATGGGGGGACGCAACGGATCCGGCATCAGAGGCGGTGCGCGTTGCTGGGTGCTGGCCGGAACAGGCGCTTCGCGCCAGGGCGAGGCCGGTGTTCCGTTCAACGTCGCCAGCATGCCCAGGCAGGCGGGCGGGCATTCGCACTCACCGCTCTGGCAGGCCGCCGGGGCCGCATCAGCATCGCAACAGCCCGCCGCCATCGCGGCCGAGTGCGGTGCAGCGCAATGCGCCTGGCTGGCCGGGCCGCTGTACGAAAACGCGGCAAGCGCCAGCGCTGGTGCATTCAGCACCAGGGCGACAAGCAACATCCAACGCAGCAGCAGGCCAGGCAGGTTCACACGCCGATGATAGCCGATGCGCGCGCTACGCAATCGCCGCCGCCATCGCCCGCATCCGCACCGGGATCGACTTTGCCGCGGGGGTTCCGCTGATCCGGTCGTAGTAGTCCAGCGGCAGCAAGGGGTTCAGTTCCGGGTAGTAGCCGGCCAGCGCACCGCGCGGCATCGGGTAGTCCAGCACGGTCAGGCCCTCGATGCGCCGCTGCACGCCATCGCCGCTGATCGTCTCGAGGCTGACCAGGGCTTCCTTGTCCAGCCCGCGCGCCAGCCGGTCCTCGATGTTCATGAACAGCACCATGCGATCGTTGTACACGCCGCGATAGCGGTCGTTGTAGCTGTAGATGGTGGTGTTGTACTGGTCATGCGAGCGCACGGTGGCCAGCCGCAGCATGTCCGGATCGTGTACGGGATCGTCCACGTCCAGGCCAGGCATCACCAGGATGTTGGCCTTGCCATTGGGCGTGGGCCAGACGCGGCGGCGCGGCGGGATGTCCAGATGGAAGCCATGCGGCTGCTGGACGCGCTCGTTGAAGCCAGTGTAGATCTCCGGGTACAAGGCCGCGATCAGCTCACGGATGGGTGCGTAGTCATGCATGCAACCCGCCCAGTCGACCCTGCTGCGTGGCAGCGCGGCCATCGCCATGCGGCAGACGATCTCGACCTCGGGCAACACATCGGCACTGACCGGCTCGAGCACGCCGCGCGAGGCGGTCACGTTGGACATCGCGTCTTCAATGGTGACGAACTGCTCGCCGGCCGGCGTGACGATGCGCTCCGAGCGCGCCACCACCGGCAGGATCAGCGCATCGCGGCCATGAACAAGATGACCGCGATTGAGCTTGGTGGCGATCCCCACGGTCAGGTCCAGGCCGCGCATCGCTTCGTACGCACGCGGGGTATCGGGCACCGCATGGATGAAGTTGCCACCCAGGCCGATGAACACCTTGGCACTGCCATCCAGCATCGCCTCGATGGATTCGACCACATGGTGGCCATGCTCGCGCGGCGGGTCGAAGCCGAACACCTGCTGCACGCGGTCCAGATAGGCCTGCTTGGGCTTTTCGTCGATGCCGACGGTGCGGTCGCCCTGCACATTGGAATGGCCCCGGATCGGCCCGATGCCAGCACCGGGCTTGCCGAAATTGCCACGCAGCAACAGCAGGTTGGCGACCTGCTGCAGCAGGCGCGAGCCGTACTGGTGCTGGGTCAGCCCCATGCCGTAGCAGATCACGGTGGCATTGGAGCGGATGTAGATCTCCGCACAGCGACGGATCTGCGCCTGCGAAATGCCGGACACCTGCACGATCTCATCCCAGTCCTGCGCCATCACGTCTTCGCGCAGCCCCTCCAGGCCCACCGTGTGTTCTGACAGGAAATCATGGTCGAGCACGCGCTCGCCCTGCGCCTCGCGCTCGAACATCACCTTCATCATGCCCTTGATCAGGGCCAGGTCGCCGCCGATGCGGATGTGCACGAACTCGCTGGTGATTTCGGTTGAACCGAACGTGGCCATCTGCACCATGTCCTGCGGTTCGGCGAAACGGATCAGCGCGCGCTCGGGCATCGGGTTGACCGCCACGATCGGAATGCCACGTTTGCGCGCGTCGACCAGGTTGCTCATCATCCGCGGTGAATTGGTGCCGGTGTTCTGCCCGATCACGAAGATCGCCTCGGCATGCTCGAAATCCTGCAGCACGATGGTGCCCTTGCCCACCCCGATGGCTGGCGGCAGGCCACGGCTGGTCGGCTCGTGGCACATGTTCGAGCAGTCCGGGAAATTATTGGTGCCGAACTCGCGCACGAAGATCGAATACAGGAACGCGGCTTCGTTGGGCGTGCGGCCGGACGTGTAGAACTCGGCCTGGTGCGGGCTGTCCAGCGCCTGCAGGTGGCGGCCGATCAGCGCGAAGGCATCGTCCCAGCTGCACGGCACGTAGTGGTCGGTGGCTGCGTCGTAGCGCATCGGCTCGGTCAGCCGGCCCTGCATCTCCAGCCAGTAGTCGGTCTGCGCCATCAGTTCGGTCACGGTATACCGGGCGAACAGTTCGCGGCCGGCGCGGAACTGGGTGGCTTCCCAGGCCAGTGCCTTCGCGCCGTTCTCGCAGAACTCCAGCTTCTTGCGTTCGTCAGCGTCAGGGAACGCGCAACTGGGGCACTTGAAGCCGCCGGGCTGGTTCATCGCCAGCAACGCCTTCGACCCCTTGCCGATCACGCTCTGCTGCAGCAGCACCTTGGCCGTTGCGCCGGCGGCACCCCAGCCACCGGCGGGCTGGTTGTAGGGTTTGTAACGCGGCGGCTTCTGCTCGGACATGTTCGGGAACCTTACGGGAGGAACGCGGCAACAATGGGCACATCGCAGTCCGGCGGCGCCTTCAATCGCACGGCCAGCCCCACAGTCAAACACGGCCTGCACGGCTTCGCCAGTGGCTGCACCCTGTTTTCAGCGCAGCCTGCCATGACAACGGTTACACCTGCGTCAGCGCATGGCCACTGCGCTATTCTCGATGCCGTAGGTGGTCCACCACCTGCGTATCTCCCTAGCCCGGACGCGCTGCATGCCTGATTCGCCCCCACCGCACACCCCGCATGCCGGCACGGCCCAGCGTCCGTTGCAGCGCTGGCGCGGCGGCACGCAACAGCAGCAGGTCGACGTGGTGGCCGAAGAAGTGCCGGTGGCGCTGCGCTACAACGATGCTGCCTTTGCAGTGATGATGGCCACGCCGTGCGACCTGGAGGATTTCGCGCTCGGCTTTTCGCTCAGCGAAGGCCTGATCAACGCGCCCGCGCAGCTGCTGTCGATCGATGTCCACCCGCAGCTGGAAGGCATCGAGCTTCAGATGACGGTGGCCCAGGACGCGCCCGGCGCAAACCTGGACCCGGCCAATGGACGCCTGCTGCCCGGCCGTGGCGGCTGCGGCCTGTGTGGCACGCGCCAGCTGGAAGAGGTGCTGCGCCCACTGCCACAGATCCGCGAGCGCCGCAGCTATTCCGCTGCTGCCCTGCAACGGGCGTTGGCCACCTTGGCGCAGCACCAGCCGATGAATGCGGTAAGCGGCTCCACCCACGCTGCGGCCTGGGCCGATGCCAGCGGGCGGATCGGCTGGGTGCGCGAGGACGTCGGTCGCCACAATGCGCTGGACAAGCTGATCGGCGCGCTGCACCACAACGAACACGCCATTGAAGGCGGCCTGCTGGTGATTTCCAGCCGGGCCAGCTACGAAATGGTCAGCAAGGCGGTGCGCGCCGGTGCCAGCGTGCTGGCCGCAGTCTCGGCACCGACCGCGCTGGCGATCGACCTGGCCCGCGGTGCAGGCCTGTGCCTGGTCGGGTTCGCACGGGAGAGCGGGTTCAATGTGTATACCCATCCCGAGCGGCTGCAGGCGGACGACAAGTAGAGTCGACTGTCAGCCGACTGCTCTTCGTTCAGCCCCCCCCGAAAACCCCACGCTGCGCGCGATGGACGACTGACAGTCGAGTCTACCCGGTCGGCTCCATTCAGACCGGCCCGGGCGGCCCGCTGCCACCCGGGCCGAACCGCATCTCAGCGCAGCGCGACCTTCGGGAAGTCCACCGGTACGTCGAACGCTACGTTGACGTAGTTGGTGAACAGGTTGAGCGCCACGTGGGCGAGGATCTCAACGATCTGCTCGTCATCGAAGCCAGCCGCACGCAGCGCCTGCACATCACCGTCGGCGATCTGCGCACGCTGCTCGACCACCTTCAACGCGAAGTCCAATGCCGCCGAGGTGGCCGGATCGCTGGACTGGCCGATCTGCGCGGCGGCCATCTGCTCGCTGCTGGCACCGGCCTTGCGGCCCAGCGCGGTGTGGGCGGCCAGGCAGTATTCGCAGGCGTTGCGGTTGGCGATGGCGACGGCGATCTGCTCACCCAGCAGCGGCGACAGGCGACCGCCGCCCAGCGCGCCGAACGAACCCCACATGCTCTGCAGGGCGGCTGGCGAGTTGGCCACGGCGCGGAACATGGCCGGGGTGGCGCCGAAGGCAGCGTGGACCTGACCCAGCAGGGCCTGGCGGTCGGCGGTGGTGTTGGCGGCATCGATCAGGGGGACACGGGACATGGTGGATCTCCTTGGGAAAGCGCCCGGGATTGGACGACCCGCTCATCGTAGGTAGACTCCGTGGACGCATCAGGCGTAATTCGCCACACATGTTGTCCATTCATCCATGAGCCTACCCACAGACACTTCCGCACCCGACCGTCTCTCCTCCCTGTTGGAACGCTTCCGGGTGCAGGCCGCGCTGTTTCAAAGCGGTCCGCTGTGCGGCCACCATGTCTTCGAGCCGCAGCCCGGTCGTGCCTTCCTGCACATCCTGCGCCAGGGTGAAATGGAGGTCCGTCATCCCGACGGCGATATCGCGCTGCCCCGGTTGAAGATCGACACACCCAGCCTGCTGCTGTATCCGCAGCCGGTGCACCATGTGTTCTTCAATGCACCGCTGGATGGTCCGGATTTCACCTGCGCCACGCTGGATTTCGATGGCGGCGCGCGCAATCCGATCGTGCAGTCGCTGCCACCGGTGATGGTGGTGCCGCTGGCCGCGATCGGCGAACTGGATGACACCCTGCACCTGCTGTTCGCCGAGGCCGATCGCCAGCGCTGCGGGTCACGGCTGCTGACCAACCGCCTGTTCGAGGTGGCGCTGATCCAGATCCTGCGCTGGGTGGTGGACCACCCGGATGCGGCGGGCGTCAGCCATGGGCTGATGCGCGGGCTGTCCGATGCGCGGCTGGCCCGCACGCTGGTTGCGATGCACCAGGCGCCGCAGGACGAATGGACGCTGCCGCGCATGGCCGCGACTGCCGGCCTGTCGCGCAGCGCGTTCGCGGCCGTGTTCAAGGACGTGATGCAGGCAACGCCAGCCAGCTACCTGCTGGACTGGCGGCTGAGCCTGGCCTGCGCGCAGCTGCGGGCCGGCGTGGCGGTCAAGCAGGTGGCGATCGAGGTGGGGTTCGCCGATACCGCCTCGCTGTCGAAGGCGTTCCGCAAGCGGCTGGGGGCATCGCCGCGAGCGTGGTTGGCCGCGAGCGCAGCGCAGGTTGGGTGAACGGCTGAGGAGTAGAGTCGACTATCGCGCGAAGCGCGGGGTTTCGTTGTCTGAGCGAAGAGCAGTCGACTAACAGTCGACTCTACAAGTGCGGTGCCCCATCAGACTTCGCCAGCAGCCCGGCGATGCGCTCGGCTACCAGGGCACGTACGCCGTCGTCCAGCTGGCCTTCGTACATTGCCTCGTAGATCCACAGGCCATCGGCGGCCAGCCGCGCCACGAAATTGTCGAGCGCGGCGCTGTCTTCCGCTGCACCTGCCTCCGGCGGCAGCGGAGCCCAGCGACGTACCGCCGGCCCCCAGGGACGCTCGGCGTCCGGGTCGGCCGATTCGAGCATGAACATCAGTTCGGCACGGGTGGCACTCTGTGCCGATACGCGCACGAAGGTCTGGTAGCGCTCCAGTGCCGTCGCTTCATCCGCGCGCTTGCCGAGCAGCGTTTCCATCGACGTTTCCCAGGCCTGCACCAGGTGCTCGTCGATGCCGCGCAGCAGCGCCTCGCGCGAAGGGAAGTGGTACAGCAGGCCGCCGCGGGTCAGCTGGGCCTCGGCCGCCACCGACTCGAAGGTCACCGCACGCACGCCGTCACGATTGATCACGTTGACGGCGGCGTCGAGGATGCGGTCGCGCTTGCTGGTTCTCATTGCCTCATTTTACGCGATCGGCCGCGCCCTCGCGGCTGCCAACGCGGCCCCGCAGCAGGCGCGCCAGGATCGTCGCGCCCATCGCCAGCACCGCCGTGATCACCAGCAGCACGATCTGGTAGCCACGGTCATACGCGGCCGCAGCCAGTGCGAACCACTCGCCCTGCCCGCTCTCGCGCGCGGCATGCAGCGCCTGGGTGAAACCCTCACGGGCAAGCGCGGGCATGTCTGCCGCGACCGGCAGGAACGCGCTGTACATCGCGGCGCTCAGACTGCCCAGCATCGCCACCGCCAGCAGGCCGCCGAACTCGTAGGACACTTCTTCCACCGAAGACGCCATGCCCGCACGGTGCGCCGGCACGTTATTGAGGATGGCAGTGGACGCCACCGAGATGGCCGAACCCATGCCGAAGCCGGTGATGGCCATGCCAGCCAGCACCCAACCGAGGCCATGCGGAAAACCGAACGCCACCACGCCGACACCCGCCGCCCCTGCGGCCAGGCCGCCACAGATCAGCGGGCGCAGGCCCACCCGGTGCAGGATGCTGCCACCCAGCAGCGCACTGGGCAGGCTGCCCAGCGCCGCCACCGATACCAGCAGGCCCGCCTGCAGCGGCGTAAAGCCTGCCACCAGCTGGAAGCGCTGGGTGGTGACCAGTTGCAGGCCGGCCATCGCGAACAGGGTGAACACCGCCGACAGCGTGCCGGCCAGGAACGCCGGGTTGCGGAAGATCGCGAAGTCCAGCAGCGGATACGGCAGCTGTTGCTGGCGGCGTGCGAACGCCGCACCGCTGACGACGGCCAGCAGCAGCGCGCCCGCGCCCAGCGCATACGACGGCGGCGTAGCGATCAACGACTTGATCGCCAGCATCAGGCCGGACAGTGCAGCCAATGCCAGAACTGAGGACACCAGGTCCCACGGCCGCGAGGTGTCGCGCTGGCCTTCAGGCGCCAACAGCAGCGTGGCCACGAACGCGACCACCACCACCGGCACGTTGATCAGGAACACCGAGCCCCACCAGAAGTGCTGCAGCAGCCAGCCGCCAATGATCGGGCCGAGCGCCGCACCGACGATGGCCACCGAACCCCAGATCGCGATGGCGATGTTGCGTTCGCGGTCTTCGTGGAAGCTCAGGCCGATCAGCGCCAACGTGGCCGGCATCATCGCGGCCGCGCCTACCGCGAGGAAGGCTCGTGCGGCAATCAGCTGCGCTGCGGTGTCGGCGAACGCCGCTGCCAGCGAGGCGACGCCGAACACCACCAGGCCGATCAGGAACATGCGCCGGTGACCGATGCGGTCGCCCAGCGTGCCCGCGCCCAGCAGCAGGCCGGCCATCACCAGCGGATAGGCGTTGATGATCCACAGCGCCTGGCCGGCACTGGCCGAGAGTTCTTCGGTAAGGGTGGGCAGCGCGGTGTAGAGCACGGAGTTGTCGAGCGTGACCAGCAGCAGGCCAGCGGCGACGGTGAACAACAGCGCCCAGCGACGGGCACGCGACAGGGCCGGAGCACCGGCCAAGGGCTGGGACAAAGCCATGGGAGAACCTGATGGGGGGGTAGAGTACAGCCATAACTATACAGGATGTCCTGTATAGTTATGGCCGTCTGGATCAGCCGATTCAGCTTTTGTAGAGGCGACCTTGCTCGACTGAACGGTAAGCCAGGCATGGCCTGGCTCTACTGAAACGGGACTGGCATGGCCTGGCGCTACTGGCGCACCTCTACCGGCAGTCTTCCGGCAGCGCGGCGATCGCCGATACCACCGCCGCCTGCATGCCTTGCCCGACGGCCGTGTCCAGCTCCCCACCTGTACTCCCATGCTGGCGCCGCAATTCGTCCTCGCACAGCCCGCGCACGCGCGCCCGCGCATTCGCGCGCAGGCTGCTGCACCGCCAGTCGGTGCCACCCAGCGGCAGCACCGAATACACCACGCTGTTGCAGGCGTTGCCGGCGCGCTGCTGCAGCGACAGCCCACCGAAATCCCGCGGTTCACTGCTGCGTTGCGGGTCGAAGTAGCTGTCCGGGAACGTGCGCGCGTACTGTTCGATGTCCACGGCCATGCTGCGCCCACCGGCCAGCGGCATCTTCAGCGGCTGCCCGCACTGCGTCGCATCGGCGCGGTGCTGGATGTACTGGTAGATCGGCCGGTCCAGCGATGGGTCCTGCTGGGTCACCGCGCTGACTGCGGCCAGCACCGGCAGCGATGCACGATTGGCCATGCGCGCCAGCAGCCCCGCCTGCGCCGGCTGGCAGCGGTCGCGCAATGTCGCCGCGAGCAGGAACAGCACGTCGTTGCGAAACGCGTGGTCGTCACCCAGGCGCTGTTCGATGCGCTGCCTGGCATCGGGCGCCGGTGCCGGAAACGCGACCGCCGGCGGCGCGGTGGGTGCGCGCTGCCGCTGCCACCACACCAGCAGCACCACCGCGCCCACGAGCAGCGCGGCAGCCATGATCCATCGCCTGCGCATCAGTTGCGGATCGCCGTCAGCGTGGCTGCCGCGGCATCGTAGGACGCGCTGGCGATGTCCGCGTCAAAACGCTTCACCTGCAGGCGGCCGGCAAGCCGGTACGGATCCCACAGATCGCCCAGCGCGATCGGTGTCGCCAGGGTCACGTGGATGATCTGGTTGGGTGGCGGCGGCGGCACGTGGATGCAGGCACCGTAGAACGGCACGAACAGCAGTTCATCCACCAATCCTGCATCGTTGGTGCCGAGCGGCACCACGTAGCCATCCAGATCCACCGCGCGACCATCGACAGCATCGACCACGCGCGAAGAGCCGAACTGCTTGGCGCGGTCGGGGCTGGAATGGTCGATTTCCTGCCCCGGTGGCGTGCCCGAGCCGGTGTCGTCGATCAGGCCGCCCACGCCCTCCATCCCATTGCGTGACAGGCCGATCTGCGGGGGTGGGCGCTGGTAGGTCACTTCGTCGGGTCGCAACGCGTCCCAACGGTCAATGCGGGCATCGGCCGTGGCGGAGGGCGCCGGTTTGCCCTCCGGCGTGGCCACCACGGCATCGCCGCCTGACCCGGTGCAGCCCGCCAACCACAGGCATCCCAACGCCAGCAACAGGTGACTACGGTTCATAGGGCCTCAGCTGTGCGTCACGCATG
This sequence comes from Stenotrophomonas veracruzanensis, assembly GCF_032911525.1. Taxonomy (NCBI): domain Bacteria; kingdom Pseudomonadati; phylum Pseudomonadota; class Gammaproteobacteria; order Lysobacterales; family Lysobacteraceae; genus Stenotrophomonas; species Stenotrophomonas veracruzanensis. The sequence continues at coordinate 11,195 of NZ_JAWJTI010000003.1, read as the reverse complement.
GTGTAGGCCGAACCGGCCAGATCGTCATCCAACCGTTCGGCGCGCAGGGTGCCCGCCAGGAAGAACGGCGAGTACATGTCCGGCATCTCGATCGGGCGTGGCAGCACCACGTGTACGATCTGGTTCGGTGGTGGTGGTGGCACGTGGATGCAGGCGCCGTAGTACGGCACGAACAGGAATTCGCTCAGCCGGCCGTCCTGCGCGTTGGCCAGCGGCACCACGTAGCCCGGCAGGCGCACCGGCCGCTGCAGTACCGTGTCCACCGTGCGGAAGGTGCCGAACTGCGGCATGCGCCGGTTGCCGTTGTGCTCGACCTCCGGACCCTCGCCCCGCTCCAGTGCGGCCAGCTCGTCCTTGGGCATCATCTGCAGCCAGTCCAGTTCCTGCTCCGCAGCGTCTGCAGGGTCATCGCGGTCAACAACCGGCGAGGGCGGCAGGGCCTGTACGCCGGTATCCACAGGACGCTCACAGGCGGCCAATGACAGCACCATCAGCAGTGACAGCATCCAGCGCATGCTCAGCCTCCCGCTGAAAGGCCATCGGCCAAGGTGCGCCGGTAAGCGAGCAACGCCGGCACCAGCCCGGCCACCGCGCTGACCGCCAACACGCCCGCAACCCATGCCAGTTCACGACCATCCGGCCAGACATGGGTGATCGACAGACCGAAGGTGGCCAGTACCCAGCCACGCCCGGCAATGCTGGCGGCCACCAGCAGCGACAGGGCCAGTACGCAGGCCACCGCACTGGTCGCCATCGCTTCCACCACGAGCAGGCCGGCGATGTAACCCGGCCGCGCGCCGGTGGCACGCAGGATGGCCATCTCACGCCGCCGCTCCTGCAGGGTCGAGACCAGCAGCGCCACCAGCGAGACCATGCCCAGCAGCACCACCATTGCACTGATCAGCTGCAGTGCGCGCTCGGCGGTGCCCAGCGACTGCCACAGCTGCTGCAGGGTCACGCCGGGCAGGATCGCCAGCATCGCCTCGTCTGGATACTCGTTGATCCTGCGCTGCACCGAAAACGTGGCAATGCGCGAGTTCAGGCCGAGCATGAAGGCAGTGATGCTGGTCGGGGTCAGATCCAGATGACGCGCCTGCTCGGCGCTGACGCGCTGGCTGCGTAGCTGAACGCCCGAACGCCAGTCCACATGGATCGCCTCGATGGCCGGCAGCGAGACCAGCAGCGACGAGTCCACCGGCGTGCCGGTGCGCTGCAGGATGCCGGCAACACGGAACGGCTTGTCGGCATGCGTGGCCAGGGTGACCGCGCCGGTGCCGTGCGCCAGCACGATCTCATCGCCGAGACCTACCCTCTGTGCCTGTGCCACCTCGGCACCGATCACCACGTCATACAGGTCATCGAACGGCCGTCCGTCCGCGAACGCAAGCGCGTGCCCGGCGCCGTAGCGGTAATGCTCGAAATAGCCACCGCTGGTGCCGACCACGCGGTAGCCACGCCAGGAATCGCCCAGCGAAAGCGGCACCGCCCACTTCACCTGTGGCAACGCGGACAGCTCCTGGTAGGACTGCCAGGACACGTTGTTGGTCGGGTCGCCGATATGGAACACCGAGTACAGCAGCAGGTTCACCGGTCCCGAACGCGCACCGACGATCAGGTCGGTGCCCGATACGGTGCTGGCGAACCCCTCGTGCGCCTGCGTGCGCACACGCTCGACGCCCAGCAGCAGCACCACGCTGAGAGTGATGACCAGCACGGTCAGACCGACACTCAACGCGCGGCTGCGCAGGCTGGCCCAGGCTAGCTCAAGCATGGCCGGCACCTGCCTGGTTGATCTCGGACAGTGAAATGGTGCGGTCGAACAACGGCTGCAGGCTGTCGTCATGGCTGACCACCAGCACCGTGGTGCCGGCCGCCTGGCACTGCGCGGACATCAGCTGCAGGAAGGCGGTCGCCGCATCGCGATCGAGCGCTGAGGTGGGCTCATCGGCGAGCAGCAACGCCGGGCGACCGATCAGGGCGCGTGCCGCCGCCACGCGCTGTTGCTGGCCAACACTCAGCGTACCCGCGCGCCGCTGCATCAGCGCCGGGTCCAGCTGCAGGGCCTGCAGCAGACGGGCTATCTCGGCATTCAGTGGCCCACTGATGCGCGCACTGCGCAGGCGCGAGAAGCGCAGGCCCAGCGCGATGTTGTCGCGCACGGTGAGGAACGGCAGCAGATTGAACTGCTGGAAGATCACGCCCAGCTGATCGGCACGGAAACGGTCCCGCGCCGCACCTCCCATGTCCTGCAGTGCCTGGCGGGCCACCTCGACACGGCCCTTGCCGGGCAGCAGCACACCTGCCAGCAGCCCCAGCAGGGTGCTTTTACCGCCACCGCTGATTCCGCGCAGCAGCACGCTGCTGCCCTGCTCTATCAGAAGATGTGGGATATCCAGCACCAGGCGTGTTGCGTAACCGAACTGCACATTCTCCAGCGCGATCACCGGTGACGTGCTCACGGTACCAGCACCACGCGCAGATTATCGGGCGTCAGCACGCTGCGATCCTGGCCATTGGTGGTTGCGCTGTTGACGATGACTTCGTGCAGGCCCGGGAACAGCACGGGCAGGCGAATCACCAGGGCGCGAAGCGCCGCCGTATTCGCACAGCGGTATTGCAGGTTCGCACTGAAGCCGGCATGACGATGCTGCCCGGCCATGGGTGCGGCAGCAGTCGCATCGAAGCCTTCGGCCTTGGCATCACCACCGACCAGACGACAATGGGCCGCCGTGGGCAAGGTGACCCAGCTGCCGCTCTTCAGCACGGCGGTGGCACGTGCCAGCGCGGCCTGCTCGGCTGCATTGGCCGGCGGTCGCTCGTAATCGAGGATCCCTATGCCGGGGGCCTGAAGGGCGAATTCCAGGGTCTGCTGGTCAAGCGCAACATCGACGGTGGCCTGGCCGTGCACATGTGCGCCCAGCTGGCGCACGTCATGGGCCTGCGCGGCGCTGGCAGCCAGCAGCAGGAAAAGAGCGGCGGGAAGCTTCATGGGAAAGACTCCAATTGTTACTATGTAACATTATGGACCACATTCCCACGACCCCCGCAAGGGCCCCGGCCCAGCCGCCAACTTCGGCACGCTGGCACCCCCGCTTCGATCTTGCCGGTGCCTGGCTGTCCCTGGCCTGCGCCGCCCACTGCATCGCCCTGCCCCTGCTGCTGGCCTTCGTGCCGGCAGCGATGATGGCGCTGCGCTCGTTCCAGCATCCCGGCCATGGCGCGATGACATTGCTGCTGATGATGTCGCGCTGGGAGTGGCTGTTCGCGCTGCTGGCCTCCTCGTTGGCCTTGGCGAGTACCTCGGCCGGCGTGCACTGGCATGGGCGCTGGCGGCCTGCAAGATTGGCCTGCGTTGGCGCCACCCTGCTGCTGTCAGCCTCTCTGTATCTGCCGCTGAAGGAATCGCTGCTCTGGCATGGTGTGGCCACCGCGTGCGGCGGCGTGTTGCTGGCGGCGGCGCACATCGGCAATCGGCGGGCGTTGCGCACCCGGTAGTGCCGGGCGCTGGCCGGCAACCGCGAGGATCAGGCAGCCGGCCAGCGGCCGGCTCTACCCCTCCCTATTCGTCGAACGGACGCTGCCCCAGCGTCTGCGTCACATGGTCGACGAAACAGGTGATGCGCGCAGCCAGCGCGGTGTTGCGGTAGTAGACCGCGTTGATCGGCTGCCGCACTTCCTGCGTCTGCTTGGCGAACAGCTGTACCAGGCGGCCATCACGCCGGTCCTGGCGGGTCAGGAAGTCGGACAGGCAGGCGATGCCCAGCCCGGCCACCGCCATCTGCCGCAGCGTCTCGCCACTGGACGAAGCGATCGCCGGCTCGATCACGAAAGGCCCACCATCGGCATCCTGCAGCGGCCATTCGTTCAATGAACTGGGCTGGGTGAAGCCCAGCAGGTCGTGCTCGCGCAGCTGCTCCACCCGCGTGGGCGTGCCGTGCCGGCGCAGGTACTCGGGGCTTGCCACCACGCGGATGCGGCTATGGCCGATCGGTCGCGCATGCAGGGTGGAATCGCGCAGCACGCCGATGCGGAACGCTATGTCGGTGCGCTTCTCGATCAGGTCGGTGATGCCTTCATTGGAATTCAGCTCCAGCTCCACCTGCGGGTAGCGCTCACGGAACCCTTCAAGCAGCGGCACGATCACGTGCAGCATGAAGGGTGTGGCCGCATCCACGCGCAGGCGCCCGACCGGCTGCAGCCGCCGCGCGGCCATCTGTTCTTCGGCCTCGTCCACCGTGGCCAGGATCGTGCGCGCGTACTCCAGGAACGCCGCGCCTTCCTCGGTCAGTTCCAGCCGCCGCGTGGTCCGCCGCAGCAGGGTGGTCTGCAGCTTGTCCTCCAGCCGCGCCAGAGTGCGGCTGGTGGCCGAGATGGTCAGTTCCAGCGCCTCGGCCGCCGCCGTGATGGAACCACTGTCGACCACGGCCACGAAGGCCTTCAGCTCATCCAGAGTGGTTTTCATTTTTTACCTCGGCGCAAAAGCGTTTCCCGTATACACGGCTTAATCAACAAATGTAAAGCGCCCACACTTCGCCCTGTCCCGAGCCCGCCGGCTCTCAACGAAGTCCCTGGAGTCCATCATGAGCGTTCCTTCCTTTGGCGTCGGCACCTTCCGCCTGACCGGCCAGACCGTCATCGATTCGGTGCGCAACGCCCTCGAGGTCGGCTACCGTGCGGTCGATACCGCGCAGATCTACGGCAATGAAGCCGAAGTCGGCCAGGCCATCGCCGAATCCGGCGTAGCACGCGACCAGCTGTTCCTGACCACCAAGATCTGGGTGGACAACTACGCCGCTGACAAGCTGATCCCGAGCCTGCGCGACAGCCTGGCCAAGCTGCGCACCGACCATGTGGACCTGCTGCTGATCCACTGGCCGGCGCCGGGCAATGGCGTTGAACTGCGCGAGTACATGACCGCGCTGGCCGACGCCAAGGCGCAGGGCCTGACCCGACAGATCGGTGTGTCCAACTTCAACATCGAGCTGACCCGGCAGGCCATCGAGGTGGTCGGCGCCAGCGAGATCGCCACCAATCAGATCGAACTGAGCCCCTACCTGCAGAACCCGGCACTGACTGCCTTCCTGCAGGACCAGGGCATCACCCTGACCTCCTACATGACCCTGGCCTACGGCAAGGTGCTGAAGGATCCGGTGCTGGCCGCCATCGCCGACAAGCACCAGGCCACCGTGGCCCAGGTAGCGCTGGCGTGGGCACTGCAGCGGGGTTACTCGGTCATCCCGTCTTCAACCAAGCGCGAGAACCTGGCCAGCAACCTGCTCGCCCAGGACCTGCACCTGGATGCCGATGACATGGCCGCGATCGCTGCGCTTGACCGCAACGGCCGCGAAGTCGATCCGCCGGGCCTGGCCCCGGCCTGGGACTGAGGAGCCTCGCCATGGGCAGTGCGCTGGCGCGGCTGCAGGCCGGTGGTTTCAGCATCGGTATCGAAGCACCGCTGGACAATGACTGGACGCCGCTGGGCGAACAGGCACGACGTGCCGCGCGACGCCTGCCCGGCGAACCGGACCTGCAGCGCCATGCGGAGCTGGCACGGTTGGCCGACCGCCTCGGCTTCCGTGCGCTGTGGGTACGCGATGTACCGGTGTACGACCCGGCCTTCGGCGATGCGGCACAGGTGTTCGAGGTATTCAGTTATCTCGGCTACCTGGCCGGCATCACCGAGGACATCCTGCTGGGTACTGGTGCGGTGGTGCTGCCGATCCGCGAGCCGTTGCTGACCCTGAAGTCGGCGCGCAGCGTGCAGCGGCTCAGCGGTGACCGCCTGCTGCTGGGCGTGGCCAGTGGCGACCGCCCGGTGGAGTACCCGCTGTTCGGCCGCGACTTCGACACGCGTGGCAGCCGCTTCCGCGAGCAGATCGCACTGCTGCGCGAAGGCGCGGCTTCGCATCTGCCGCAGGGCCTGGACGTGCTGCCCGCGGATGGCCCGGCCCTGCCGCTGTTCGTGGCCGGACTGGCCCAGCAGCAGCCGGCGTGGATCGGCCAGCACATGGATGGTTGCCTGGCTTACCCGGGCACGCCAGAGGACCATGCGCAACGCGTGGCGGCCTGGCGCGCCGTGGCCGGCAACAAGCCCTATGCCAGCTTCATCCACCTGGACCTCGTGGCCGATGCCGATGCCCCCCTGCAGCGCTGGCGCTTCGGCCTGCGCGGCGGCCGCAACGCCCTGCTGGCCGAGCTGCACGCCCTGCAGGCAGCCGGTGTCGACCACATCGGCCTGCAGTTCCGCCGCAACGAGCGGCCGCTGGCCGAAACCTTCCACGAAATCGCCGAGTACGTGCTGCCGCACGTCCCGGCCCATGCCGGCGCCGCCGCGACGGCCTGACAGTTACCGGAGCTTTGCCATGAAGATGAAGACCCTGGCCGCGCTTGCGCTGGCCACCCTGCCGCTGTCCTTCCAGGCCACCGCCGAGGACTGGTATCTCTCTGCCTACGGCGCCAACGACGAGATCGGCGCGGCCAACCTGCTGACCGCGGACGTGGTCAAGCACGCAGTATCGCTGGTCAGGACCGGCAAGACCTATCCGCTGGCGGTGCCGGTGGACAAGAACCTGCCCGCGTTCCGCCACCGCAGCTTCCGCCTGTACAACGTGCAGGTCGGCCAGCAGGCCGGCAAGTCGCTGGGCCCCAACAAGTTCACCTTCAACGATGAACTGGTGAACGCCTGGACCGGCGTTGGCACCCAGCTCAACGGCATCGGCCATATCGGCATCGACAACGTCTACTACAACGGCAACAAGGCCGCCGACTTCGTCACCGTGGACGGCGTACGCAAGCTCGGCGTCGAGAAGGTGCCGCCAATGGTCACCCGCGGCGTCGTGCTGGACATGACCGCGTACTACGGCAAGGCGATCGTGCCCGGCGGCACCGAGTTCACCGTGGCCGACATCCAGGCCGTGCTGAAGAAGCAGGGCCTGAGCCTGCGCAAGGGCGACGTGGTGCTGTTCAACACCGGCTGGCTGGAACTGATCGGAAAGGACGACAAACAGTTCCTGGAAGTGGAACCGGGTATCGGCATGGACGCCGCGAAGTGGCTGGCCGACCAGGGCATCGTCGCCTTCGGTGGCGACACCTGGGCCTCGGAGGTCTACCCGAACCCGAACGGTGCCGAAGAGTTCCCGATCAACCAGTACATGCTGGCCAAGCGCGGCATCTACAACCTGGAGCTGATCGACAGCCGCGCGCTGGTGCGCGACAAGGCCTGGGAATTCCTGTTCGTACTTGGCCAGCCGCTGTACGTCGGCTCGACCCAGGTCAACATCAACCCGGTGGCGATCCGATGAACACCGCCGCTGATCTTCCCGTGTTCGCCGGCCGCCGCTTCCGCGTCAGCTATGACGGGCTGGCCGCCGACAATGTCTACAGCGCCGATGGCCGCCACGTGCAGTACGCCATCGTCTCCGGCGCCTATGCCGGTGCGCAGGGCGAAGCCGCCTGTGAGTGGCAGAGGATCAGCGAAGGGGTCTATGCCATTTCGTGGCAGGAAGCCGATGGCGCTACGGTCGTGCATGTCGACGATTTCGTGGGTGGGCGTTCGCTGGCCTGGTTCACCGCCACCGATGGCAGTTTCCATCGCATGCAAGGGCCGCTGGCAGCGCTGTGATGCCGGCCAGCGGCCGGCACTACCTTGCTAGTGGGCCGAACATTACAGATCGGTAATGTGCGGGTCAGGGCAGCGAAAGGCGCTGCCCTCCACCCTGTGGGCCACGTCTTCCACAGGTGTCCCGCGCATGACCCGCCCCCTGCTCCGCTCCACCACCCTTGTTCTTCTCCTGTCCGGCCTCGCGGCTGCGCCGCTGGCGCTGGCCCATCCCAGCCTGGTGCGCTCGACGCCGGCCGCCGACGCCACCATTGCCCCGGCGACCGAGATCGCGCTGCAGTTCAGCGAGAAGGTGATGCCGCGTGCCACCCGCATCGAGCTGAGCATGGACCATGGCCGCATGAAGATGGCCATGCCCACCACCGCGCAGGAGCTCTCCGAAGATGGCCACACCCTGCGTGCGCGCTTCGCCACGCCGCTGCCGGCAGGCAGCTACGCACTGCAGTGGCGCGCGGTCGGCCAGGACAGCCACCCGATCACTGGCACGTACCGTTTCACCGTGAAGTAAGACTGCCGTCGTGGCCGAGCTCTCGCCGTATGCGCTGCGGCTGGCGCTGTACCTGGTGCTGATGCTGCTGTTCGGGCGGCTGCTGTTCGTCCGTCCGAGGCTGCCGCGCGGCGTCTCGCTGGGGCTCGCCCTGATCGCGTTGGCTTTGGTGGTCACCGATGCCATCACCCGGTTGTCCGGTGTCCTCGGCATCGCGCCGGCCGACATCGACCCTGCAACGGCGCACTGGTTCCTCACCGGTACGCCGGTGGGTAAAGCCGGCCTGCTGCGTACCGTGGCGGTGCTGGCGATGCTGCCCCTGCTGGCATTCGCCACGCCGCTGCCGGGCCTGCGCCGCGTGGCCCTGCTCGCATTGTCTGCCACGGCGTTGGCCAGCCTGTCCTGGAACGGCCACGCCGCTGCGGGCGATGGGTTCGGTGGCACGCTGCGGCTGCTGGCCGGCATCGTGCACCTGCTGGCCGCCGGCGCCTGGGTCGGTGCGATCGCCGCCATTGTGCAGCTGGCGCTGCGTCCACAAGGCCTGCACCTGCGCGAACGCACCCATGCACTGTGGCAGGCCGCCCACAGCTTCGCCCTGCCCGGCACGGTCATCGTCGCCACCCTGGCGATGACCGGCACCTATACCTATGTCGATCTCGGAGGTTCCGTGCAGACCCTGACCGGTACCGCACACGGGCGCTGGCTGCTGCTCAAGCTGGCCCTGGTGGGCGGCATGCTGGGGCTCGCAGCGCTGCATCGCTGGCGATTGGTACCGGCCTTGGCCACCTCCATCCGCGAAGGCTGGCAACCGCGGCCATTGCGCTCCCTGCGCCACAGCCTGGCCTGCGAGTCGGCCTTGGCGCTGCTGGTGCTGGCCTGCGTGGCGGTGCTTGGTACGCTGGACCCGTTGGCGTGAGCCTGCGCAGCCAGCCCACGTGCAAGCTGCGATGATGGGCGCATCATGAAACTGCTGATCGTCGAAGACGAACCCAAGACCGGCAACTACCTGCGCCAGGGCCTGATCGAAGCCGGCTACGTGGTCGATCTCGCCTGCAACGGCGTCGACGGGCTGCACCTGGCCGGCAGCGGCGAGTACCAGCTGGTCATCCTCGACGTGATGCTGCCCGGCCTGGATGGCTGGAGCGTGCTGTCACGGCTGCGCGAGGCCGGATGGCAGGTGCCGGTGCTGTTCCTGACCGCACGCAGCAGCATCGCCGACCGCGTGCAGGGCCTGGAACTGGGCGCGGATGACTACCTGGCCAAACCATTCGCCTTCGCCGAGCTGCTGGCGCGCGTGCGCACCCTGCTGCGTCGCGGCCAGGCACTGCCGCAGGCCGAGCGCATCGTTATCGCCGACCTGGTGGTGGACACTCTACGCCGCCGGGTCGAACGCGGTGGCCAGCGCATCCCCCTCAGCCAGAAGGAGTACACCCTGCTGGAGCTGCTGGCGCGTCGCCAGGGCGAAGTGCTGCCACGCTCGCTGATCGCCTCGCAGGTGTGGGACATGAACTTTGACAGCGACACCAACGTGATCGACGTGGCGATCCGCCGCCTGCGCGCGAAGATCGACGATGACTTCGATGCCAAGCTGATCGTCACCGTGCGCGGCATGGGCTATGTGCTGGAGGCACCGGACGACGGTGCAGTGCACAGCGGATGAACCTGCGCCGTTCCATCGCGGTACGGCTGACGCTGCTGTTCGCCACCGTGGCCACGCTGGTACTGGCTGCATTGGGCGTGGCGATCTATGTCAGCGCCCGCCACGACCTGGTGGCCCAGGACTTCATTGAACTGGAAAACAAGGTTGCGCTGATCCGTGACCTGGCCGGCAATGGAGCTGCTTCCGAGCGCGGGCAGCGATTGGCAGAGGCGCTGGGCCACCATCCAGATATCGCCTTCCATATTGTTGATGGGAGCGGCGCGGTGCTCTTCTCCACCGCACCGACACTGTTGCGCCAGCATGCACGCAGCCAACCGATCGACGCCGCGCCACGCCGGCACGACTGGATCCTCACTGATGGCCGCTGCATGCATGCCCTGCACCTGCGCCAGACGCTGGCCGACGGCAGCCAGCTGGTCATCCTGCTGGCCATCGATGACAACCGCCATGCTGATTTCCTGCAGCGCTTCCGCCATCTGCTGGCGATCGCGATCATCGGCGCCGCCGTGGCCAGCAGCCTGCTCGGCGGTTATGTGGTGCGGCGTACGCTGCGACCGCTGCGCACGCTGGCCGATGAAGCCCGACAGATCACCGCCGGCCGCCTGCAGCGGCGCTTGAGCGCACGCAGTGCACCGGCCGAACTGGAGCAGCTGGCGCAAACCCTCAATGGCATGCTGGCGCGCCTGCAGCAGGACTTCGCGCGGCTGACCGAGTTCTCTGGTGATCTCGCCCACGAGCTGCGCACGCCGATCACCAACATGCTGACCCAGGTGCAGGTGGTGCTGGCCCACCCGCGCAGCAACGAGGCCTATCGCGAGACGCTGGCGTCGTGTGCCGAAGAGCTGCAGCAGCTGGCGCAGACCGTGGGCGACCTGCTGTACCTGGCGCAGGCCGAAGCGCCGGGCGCGCTTCCCTCGCGCGAGCCGGTGGCGCTGGATGAGGTGGTGGATTCACTGCTGGAGTTCTACGACCTGCTGGCCGAGGACCGGCAGTTGACCCTGCGCCGCGACGGTGTGGCGAGCGTGGAAGGCAACCGCTTGATGCTGCACCGGGCGATTGCCAACCTGCTGTCCAACGCGTTGAAGCACGCAGCCGTGGGCAGCGAAGTGCGGGTGCGGCTGGTCGAGGCCGATGGCGTGTGCAGGGTCAGCGTGCACAACGTCGGCACGCCGATTTCCGCCGAAGCGCTGCCGCGCCTGTTCGATCGTTTCTACCGCAGCGAGCGTGGCCGCCACGAGGGCGCCGGACTGGGCCTGGCGATCACCCGCGCGATTGCACAGGCGCACGGCGGCAGCGTGAGTGTTGTGTCGGATGTCACCGGCACCCTGTTCGAGCTGGTGCTGCCGGGCGCCGCAGCCCGGTAGTGGCGGCCGCTGGCCGGCCCCCCCGGTGCATCAAGCGCATTGCAGTTGCCGGCCAGCGGCCGGCAC